>NZ_JAUQOO010000019.1:0-143028 GCF_030580745.1 Pseudomonas serbiensis | reverse complement strand
GTTGCTCGTTAGCGGGAGGCGAATTCTACAGCACCCGAAGGCAGTGTCAAACTCTTTCTCGAACCGCTATCGATCAGGCTGCGACCGAAGCACTTCCGAAGCCACTCCAGAACCTGATAAACACTTGTAACCTACTGATCTACAAGGCTTTTTCAGTTCCGTCTGCGCCGGAAGTGGGGCGAATTATAGAGACATTAAATCGCCCGTCAACCGTTAATTTCAAAATACTGTCATAAATATCTGCTAGCCCAATAAACACCGGGGGAGGTCTTCATGAAGACCTCCCCCCAGCATCCATTACTTACAGACTCGGGAAAGCGAATTGCGACGCTTCATGGCTGGCCCTCTGCGGCCAACGCTGGGTAATGGCCTTGCGGCGAGTATAGAAACGCACACCATCCGGGCCATAAGCATGCAGGTCACCAAACAATGAACGCTTCCAGCCGCCGAAGCTGTGGTAGGCAACCGGTACGGGCAGCGGGACGTTAACACCGACCATCCCGACTTCGATTTCATCACAGAACAAACGAGCCGCCTCACCATCACGAGTGAAGATACAGGTGCCGTTGCCGTACTCATGCTCATTGATCAATTGCATTGCTTGCTCAAGGCTAGCGACACGCACGATGCACAGCACCGGCCCGAAGATCTCTTCTTTATAGATGCGCATCTGCGGCGTCACCCGATCAAACAGGCAGCCGCCCATGAAGAAGCCGTCTTCATGGCCTTCAATACGAATATCGCGTCCATCGACAACCAGCGTCGCTCCAGACTGAACGCCATCATCTATATAGCCACTGACCTTTTCGCGGTGCTGCCCGGTAACCAGCGGCCCCATGTCCAGACCACAACTGGTACCTGCACCGATTTTCAGGCTCTTGATCTGCGGAACCAGCCTGGCCACCAGCGCATCGGCAATCTGATCACCGACACAGACCGCAACCGAAATCGCCATGCAACGCTCGCCGCACGAACCATAAGCGGCACCCATCAGGGCACTGACTGCGTTATCGAGATCGGCATCAGGCATCAATACCGCATGGTTCTTTGCTCCACCCAGCGCCTGGACACGCTTGCCTCGCGCAGCGCCTTCTTTATAGATGTACTCGGCAATAGGCGTAGACCCCACAAAACTCAGCGCCTTGATCTCTGGTGCTTCGATCAGTGCATCGACGGCAACCTTGTCGCCATGCACGACATTCAACACGCCCTTGGGCAACCCGGCCTCGTGCAGCAACTGCGCGATCAGCAAGGTGGAACTCGGATCACGCTCCGAAGGCTTGAGAATGAAGCAATTGCCGCAAGCAATGGCCAATGGATACATCCACAACGGCACCATGGCCGGGAAGTTGAACGGTGTGATGCCCGCAACAATGCCCAATGGCTGAAAGTCCGACCAGGCATCGATGTTCGGCCCGACATTACGGCTGTACTCACCCTTGAGGATTTCCGGCGCAGCACAGGCGTACTCGACGTTTTCGATCCCGCGCTTCAGTTCGCCCGCCGCATCTTCCAGAGTCTTGCCATGCTCTTCGCTGATGAGCTGAGCGATACGCGCTTCGTTCTGCTCCAGCAGTTGCTTGAAACGAAACATCACCTGGGCACGCTTGGCCGGCGGCGTATTGCGCCAGGCCGGGAAGGCAGACTTGGCCGAGTCAATGGCTTGTTGCACGGTTTCGCGACTGGCCAGCGCGACGTCATGAATCGCCTGACCTGTCGACGGATTGAATACATCCGCGGTACGCCCGTTATCGGAAGTGAGTTCACCGTGAATCAAGTGTTGGATACTGCTCATGCAAAATGACTCCAGAAAATTTGCGTCTATATACCGGTGCTAATCAGTCAATCAGGTTGAGCGCCTCACCTACGGCATCGAACAATCGATCCAGCTCTTGCGCCTTGCAGTTGAAGGTAGGGCCGAACTGCAGGGTGTCGCCGCCAAAGCGCACATAGAAACCGGCCTGCCACAACTTCATCGCGGCCTCGAATGGGCGAACGATGGCATCGCCATCACGCGGCGCAATCTGAATGGCACCCGCCAGCCCGTAGTTACGGATGTCGATAACGTTCTTTGTGCCCTTGAGGCCATGCAGCACGCTTTCAAAATGCGGAGAGATTTCAGCGACCTGCTGGACCAGATTCTCACGCTGCAACAACTCCAGCGCCGCCAGACCTGCCGCACAGGCAACCGGGTGAGCGGAATAGGTATAGCCATGCGGGAATTCGACGGCATATTCCGGCGTTGGCTGGCTCATGAAGGTTTGATAGATCTCGCTGCTGGCAACCACGGCCCCCATGGGGATTGCACCGTTGGTGACCTGCTTGGCAATGCACATCAGGTCAGGCGTGACACCGAAACTGTCGGCACCAAACATGGAGCCTGTACGACCAAAACCGGTAATGACTTCGTCGAAGATCAGCAGGATATTGTGTTGGTCGCAGATCTCGCGCAGGCGCTTGAGGTAACCCTGCGGCGGAACGATTACACCAGCCGAGCCCGCCATCGGTTCAACGATGACAGCGGCGATGTTCGAGGCGTCATGCAACTCGATCAGCTTGAGCATTTCATCGGCCAGTGCAATACCGCCAGCCTCAGGCATCCCTTTGGAAAAAGCATTGCCGGGCAACAAGGTGTGCGGCAGATGGTCGACATCCATCAGTTGACCAAACATCTTGCGGTTACCATTCACGCCACCCAGGCTGGTGCCACCGATATTCACACCATGATAGCCACGAGCCCGACCAATCATTTTGGTCTTGGTCGACTGGCCTTTCAGACGCCAGTAAGCACGCACCATTTTCACGGCGGTATCGGCGCACTCGGAACCGGAGTCGGTATAGAAGACGTGATTGAGATTGCCCGGCGTCAACTCAGTGATTTTTTCCGCAAGCTGGAACGATAGCGGATGACCGAACTGGAACGCTGGCGAGTAATCCAGAATCCCGATCTGTTTCGCAACGGCTTCCTGGATTTCCTTGCGGGTATGCCCGGCACCGCAGGTCCACAGCCCGGAAAGCCCGTCATAGATCTTGCGGCCCTTGTCGTCGGTCAGGTAGCTGCCATGCGCAGCAACGATCATCCGCGGGTCGCGCTGGAAATTACGGTTAGCGGTGTATGGCATCCAGTGAGCGTCGAGCTTCAATTGGCTGGATACAGGCACATCGGACAGTTCGAGCGCATTCATTGGAATAGACCTCGCAGGGTGTAGGGCAAGAGTGATTGCAGCCAAAGTGCCACGGAGATAAAGTCTGAAAAATCCAACTTTTAAGATCTTTAGTTAGGTAACTACTAAACGATGAGCATTCGTCGCACAGATCCATTGGCCCAAGTCAGTGATTTCGATATCCGTCTGCTGCGCATATTCAAAAGCGTAGTCGAGGCAGGCGGTTTCTCGGCAGCTGAAAGCGTGCTCGGGATTGGCCGTTCAGCCATCAGCCAGCAGATGAGCGATCTGGAGCAGCGCCTCGGCCTGCGCTTGTGCCAGCGAGGACGCGCCGGTTTTTCCGTGACGGATGAAGGCCGTGAGGTCTATCAGTCATCATTGCAATTGCTCAGTGCGCTTGAGAGTTTTCGGACCGAGGTCAACGGCCTGCACCAGCATCTGCGTGGCGAGCTGAACATCGGCCTGACCGACAATCTGGTGACCTTGCCCCACATGCGCATCACCCATGCCCTGGCGCAATTGAAAGAACGCGGCCCGGACGTCCACATCAATATCCGGATGATCGCCCCCAACGAGGTGGAACAAGGAGTGCTGGACGGACGACTGCATGTAGGCGTCGTGCCCCAGGCCAGCGCCCTGCCCGGTCTTGAATACCAGCCGTTGTACAGCGAGCGCTCCTTGCTTTATTGCGCAGTCGGACACCCTCTGTTCTATGTCGACGATGCTGAACTTGAGGATGAGCGCCTGGCAGCCCAGGAGGCCATTGCCCCGACCTTTCGTTTGCCGACCGATATTCAGGCCCATTATCAGGCGCTCAGGTGTACCGCCAGCGCATCGGATCGCGAAGGCATGGCCTTTCTGATTTTGACCGGCCGCTATATAGGCTATCTACCGGACCACTACGCCAACGTCTGGGTCCAGCAAGGCAGGCTGCGAACCTTGAAACCGGGCTCACGGTTTTATGATCTGAGCCTGGTCTCCGTCACTCGCAAGGGGCGTCGCCCTCATTTGGTGCTGGAAAGCTTTCTGGAGAGCCTGGCTGCTACGCGATAACGCACCCAAGGCGAAAAACGGCCGAATGCCGCGCCAGCCAGAACATATAAAAACAGCGTATCTATCTGAAACGAATGAACATGTATCGATAGAACAGAAAATAACCTGAGCAATTGGACAGGTTTTTGCAACGTGCCTGGCTAAGACGTGACCACACCTCATTCCGAGCGCTCGACATGCAGCCTGATACTTGCGACAACAATGACTTGCTCTATGGCCTCAACGATCGGCCAAAACCGTTAACGGCCATACTGGCAGCACTGCAACATGTCCTCGCCAGCTTCGTCGGCATCATTACTCCACCCTTGATCATCGGCTCTGCACTGGGACTGAGCGCTTACCTGCCGTACCTGATCAGCATGGCCCTGATGGTTTCCGGCACAGGAACCTTCATCCAGGCCCGTCGCCCGTTCGGCATCGGTGCAGGAATGATCTGCCTGCAAGGCACCAGCTTCGCCTTTCTCGGCGCAGTCCTGTCCGCCGGCTTCATCGTCAAGCAACGCGGCGGCAGCCCGGAAGACATCATGGCGATGATCTTCGGCGTCTGCTTCTTCGGCGCACTGGTGCAGATCGTCCTCAGCCGGTTCATTGGCCAGTTGCGACGCATCATCACGCCACTGGTTACCGGTATTGTCATTACCCTGATCGGTATCAGCCTCATCAAGGTCGGCGTCACCGACCTGGGAGGCGGCTTCAACGCGCCGGACTTCGGAGCCCCCGTCAACCTCGCACTGGGCGTATTCGTTCTCGCGATCATTATTGTGCTCAACCGCTCCAGCACTCCCTGGATTCGTCTGTCCGCGATCATCATTGGCCTGGCCATCGGCAGTGTGGCGGCGTGGATGAGCGGCAAACTGGTCCCGCAACCCATTCATGATTTGCCACTGATCAGCGTGCCGGTCCCGTTCAAGTTCGGCTTCAGTTTCGACTGGACGGCTTTCCTGCCCGTCGCACTGATTTACCTGATCAGCAGCATCGAAACCGTCGGCGACCTGACCGCCAACTGCATGCTGGCACGCCAACCCATCAGTGGCCCGAGCTATGTGGCCCGGCTAAAAGGCGGCGTGCTGGGCGATGGCGTCAGTTGCATGATTGCCGCCACCTTCAGCGCGTTCCCCAACACCACCTTTGCCCAAAACAATGGCGTGATCCAGTTGACCGGGGTCGCCAGCCGTTATGTCGGCCTCTACATCGGAGTTGTGCTGTTTCTGCTCGGCCTGTTCCCCATGATTGGCGCCGTCGTGCAGCAGATTCCCAAACCCGTGCTGGGCGGCGCGACACTGGTGATGTTTGGCAGCGTCGCGGCAGCAGGTGTGCGCATTCTTGCCCAGGCACCGCTGGACCGACGCAGCATGCTGATCATTGCCACCTCGTTCGGTGTTGGCCTGGGTATCGCCGCGCAACCTGCGCTGCTGCACCATATGCCACAACTGGTCCAGAACCTGTTCGACTCGGCAATCACCAGCGGCGGCATTACGGCCATCGTCATGTGCCTGCTGATCCCGGAAGAAAAATCTGTCGTTCTCAAGGAAAACTACGAGCAGCCAGCCAAAGTCCTTGGCCACCAAGAATAATTTTCCTACATGAATGCTTGTCGGATTCACGCGGGTGCGTTATCTGTTCACCCGTTGCACCCTATGACCTGTCCGGACCTGCACATGACCCTTGAAGTCCCAGCGCACAGTACTCACGGCACCAAGCCTGCAAGCCGTATTCGCCAGAAAAACGAAGAAACCATCATCAAGGCCGCCGAAGATGAATTTGCCCGCCATGGTTTCAAGGGCACCAGCATGAATGCAATCGCGCTGAAGGCCGGGCTGCCGAAAGCCAACCTGCATTACTACTTCACCAACAAGCTTGGTCTGTATGTCGCCGTGCTGAGCAATATCATCGAGCTCTGGGACAGCACCTTCAACAATCTGACTGTCGAAGACGATCCGGCCGAAGCGCTGGCCCGCTACATTCGCGCCAAGATGGAGTTCTCTCGCCGCAACCCTCAGGCCTCGCGAATTTTCGCGATGGAGATCATCAGTGGCGGAGAATGCATGGGCGAGTTTTTCAGCCAGGATTACCGCACCTGGTTTCAGGGCCGCGCCGCCGTGTTCCAGGCCTGGATCGACGCCGGTAAAATGGACCCGATCGACCCGGTCAACCTGATCTTTCTGCTGTGGGGCAGTACTCAGCATTACGCCGACTTCGCCACCCAGATCTGCCGGGTAACCGGTCGCAACCGGCTGACAAAGCAGGACATGGACGATGCCAGCACCAATCTGATCCAGATCATTCTCAAAGGATGTGGGCTTACGCCGCCGGTCTTGTAATATTCGGACCTTGTCGTTTGCTGGAAGCCCCCATGCCTTTTACCCTCCCCGGCCCTTGCGAATATCGTGAAGAGATTCGCAAGAGCCGTTTCATCACCCTCGCGGCGCCTATTGCCAGCCCGGCCGAAGCCCAGGCCTTCATCGAACAGCACAGCGATCTGAATGCGACTCATAACTGCTGGGCCTGGAAACTGGGTGCCCAATATCGCAGCAGCGATGACGGCGAGCCGGGAGGTACGGCTGGCAGACCGATACTGGCAGCCATCGAAGCCCAAGAGTTCGATCAGGTCGTGGTGCTGGTGATTCGCTGGTATGGCGGCATCCAGTTGGGGACCGGAGGGCTGGCAAGGGCTTATGGAGGAGGCGCCAACAAATGCCTGCAACAGGCGCAGCGTGTGCCGCTGATCAATCGCGAGCACTTCAATCTTGAATGCAGTTTCAGCGAGCTGGCACTGGTCAAAGTACGACTTGCCGAATTCAACGGGCTGGTGGAAGCCGAAAACTTCACCGCCAATGGCGTGGAAATGTCGATTGCCATCGGTCCGGAACATATCGCCACACTGCAACGCCAACTGGCGGATTTGAGCCGCGGCAGAATTCTCCTGCATCCAGCCTTGAATCAGTAATTCGCGGTTTCCCGATTTCAGGCATGAGTTGCCCACATCTACTGTGCATCCGGCTGTGGATAAGCTGAGCACATCAGGCTGCAAGCCTTACCGGACGTACGGCACAGACAAGTGATCGTTTTTTGCACAACAGCCCGCCAACGGGATAAAAGCAATGCTAAAACAGCGTCTTAACGCTCTTTAGCACCATTGGAAGCTACTGAAGATTCCTTTATTACCGGGTTTTCGGCTTGCGCACAGTTACTGTGGAACAACCTGTGGATAACAGGTGCAAGGGTCGCGCAATCGCTTGGGGTATCGACCTTGCCGCGCGCTGTACATTTTTTGCACAGCCATGATGTGCCATATTGAATCTTTACCTCTGCAGGACGCCCCGAACTGGTGCCAAAGCTGTCGAGGCACTGGTTTCAGAAACCTTGTAGCACCCTGCACGCGCCCGCCCGGCAACATTCGCCACAAACCTGACTCACTGGCCAGGATTTTGCTTTATCCCCCGGCGACCCACTCTATGATCCGAGCCTGTCATGCCAAACCACGCGCTGCCCCCGCGCCTGCAACTGCGTCATATCACCAAGCAATACCCTGGCTGTCTGGCCAACGACGCTATCGATCTGAGCATCCAGCCCGGCGAAATCCATGCCCTGCTGGGTGAAAACGGTGCTGGCAAAAGTACGCTGATGAAAATCATCTACGGCGTTACCCAGCCGGATTCGGGCTCGATCACCTGGCACGGCGAAGCGCTGACCATGCGCAACCCGGCGCAAGCCAGAGGGTTGGGGATCGGCATGGTGTTTCAGCATTTCTCTCTGTTCGAGACACTGACCGTCGCACAGAACATTGCACTGGCCATGGGCAGCGCAGCAGGTACGCCCAAACAACTGGAGCCGCGCATTCGCGAGGTATCGCAACGCTACGGCATGGCACTGGAGCCACAGCGACTTGTCCACAGCCTGTCGATTGGTGAGCGCCAGAAAGTCGAAATCATCCGCTGCCTGATGCAAGACATTCGCCTGCTGATTCTGGACGAACCCACCTCGGTGCTCACGCCTCAGGAAGCCGACGAGCTGTTCGTCACCTTGCGGCGTCTGGCCGAGGAAGGCTGCAGCATTCTGTTCATCAGCCACAAGCTGGGTGAGGTACGAGCCTTGTGTCACAGCGCGACGGTGCTGCGTGGCGGCAAGGTTTCCGGGCATTGCATTCCTGCGCAATGCACCGATCTGGAACTGGCGCGGTTGATGGTGGGCGATGCAGAAGGACTGACCGCTCAATACGAGAAGGCCAGTGGCGCAGCGCCTTTCCTCCAGGTCGAAAAACTGTCCTGGCATAACCCCGATCCCTTTGGCTGCTCGCTGCTGGATGTAAACCTTGAAGTGCGCAGCGGCGAGATCGTCGGGATTGCAGGCGTCGCGGGCAACGGACAGGACGAACTGCTGGCCTTGCTCAGTGGTGAACAGACACTGGCCAGCGCACAGGCTGCGACTATCCGCTTCGCAGAAACCAATGTCGGCAACCTGCGCCCGGACGCGCGCCGCAAACGCGGCCTGGCTTTTGTCCCCGCCGAACGCCTGGGCCATGGCGCGGTTCCCGAACTGAGCCTGGCCGACAACGCCCTGCTGACCGCCTTTCAACAAGGTCTGATCAGCAACGGGCTGATCCAGCGCAGCAAGGTGCGGGCGCTGGCCGACGAAATCATTCGCCGCTTTGCGGTCAAGACACCCGATTCCCAGGCCGCGGCACGCAGCCTGTCAGGCGGCAATCTGCAGAAATTCATTCTGGGCCGCGAGATTCTGCAAAACCCGAAACTGTTGGTGGCCGCTCACCCGACATGGGGCGTCGATGTCGGCGCAGCGGCTGCAATCCATCGCGCCCTGATTGCTTTGCGTGATGCAGGCGCAGCGATTCTGGTGATTTCAGAAGACCTGGACGAACTGTTCCAGATCAGCGACCGACTCGCGGCCCTTAGCAGCGGCAAGCTTTCGCAACTGGTCCCCACCGAACAGACCAACGCCGTGCAGATCGGCGGCTGGATGGCGGGACAGTTCGATCATTCTCACCCCCAAGCCGTCGCGCTGGGTTAACGGAGCCAAACATGCTGCTTTCCCTGGAACCGCGCGGACAACAATCGCGCGCCATGCTGTGGTGTTCGCCCTTGCTGGCGGCCGCCCTGACACTTGTCTGCGGCTCGCTGCTGTTCATCGGCCTGAAGCTCGACCCGTGGGTGACGCTGCATACCCTGCTGATCGCACCGGTCAGCGACTGGTATGGCGTCTCGGAATTGATGGTCAAGACCTTGCCAATCCTGCTCTGCGCACTCGGGCTGGCGGTCGCCTATCAGGCCCGAATCTGGAACATCGGCGCAGAAGGCCAATTGCTGCTGGGCGCATTGGTCGGCAGCGCAGTGGCGGTCAACGTGATCGAAATGGAAAGTCGCTGGGCGCTGGTGATGATTCTGATCGCCGGGACTCTGGCTGGCGCGGCATGGGCTGGAGTGACGGCCTGGCTGCGTACTCATTTCAATGCCAATGAAATCCTCACCAGCATCATGCTCAACTACATCGCCCTGAACCTGCTGCTGTTCTTTGTCCACGGGCCACTAAAGGACCCGGCGGGCATGAACTTCCCGGAGTCAGCCACCTTCGGCGATGCCAGCCGCCTGCCGCTTTTGACGGAAGATGGCCGCGCCCACGCGGGTGTGTATTTCGCCCTGCTGGCGCTGGTGGCGGTCTGGGTGTTGCTGCAACGCAGCTTTGTCGGCTTCCAGATAAAAGTGCTGGGGCTGGACAAGCGGGCGGCGGGGTTCGTGGGCTTTCGTGAAAAGCGTCTGGTCTGGCTGGCCCTTTTGATCAGCGGTGCACTGGCCGGTCTGGCGGGCGTCAGTGAAGTGACCGGCCCCATCGGCCAACTGGTTCCGCAGGTATCGCCCGGTTATGGCTATGCCGCAATCACGGTGGCCTTTCTCGGACGCCTGAACCCCATCGGCATTCTGTTTTCCAGCCTGCTGATCGCCCTGCTGTACCTGGGCGGCGAGCAAGCGCAAATGACCCTCAACCTGCCACTGGCCATTACGCAACTGTTCCAGGGGATGATGCTGTTCTTCCTGCTGGCCTGCGATGTGCTGATCCTTTATCGCCCGCGCCTGAAACTGCGCTGGGCCAAACGCCAGATGGCGCCTGTCGCGGGAGCCGCGTGATGGATATCGATCTACTGAGCAATATTTTCTACGCCATGATTCGTTGCGGCACACCGCTGCTGCTGGTGGCCCTGGGTGAACTGATCTGCGAAAAAAGCGGCGTCATCAACCTGGGTCAGGAAGGCATGATGCTGTTCGGTGCAGTGATTGGTTTCATCATCGCCCTGAGCACCGGCAACCTTTGGTTGGGTGTGTTGCTGGCCATGCTGGCGGGCATGCTGCTGTCGGCGTTGTTTGCCATTGTGGCTCTGGTATTCAATGCCAATCAGGTTGCCACGGGCTTGGCGCTGACCATTTTTGGCGTGGGCCTTTCGAGTTTCGTCGGTGCAGCCTGGGTGGGCAAACCCCTGCATGGTTTCGAGCCGATGGCGATCCCCTTCCTCAGCGATATCCCGCTGATCGGTCGCATGCTGTTTGCACAGGACCTGCTGGTATACCTGTCATTCGCGCTGTTTGCGTTGGTGGCCTGGGTACTGCTCAAAAGCCGCATCGGCCTGATTATCCAGGCCGTCGGCGAAAACCCCGATGCCGCCAGCGCCATGGGCTTGCCGGTCTTGCGGGTACGAACCCTGGCGGTGCTGTTCGGCGGAGCAATGGCAGGCTTGGCGGGCGCTTATCTGTCCCTGGCCTACACACCGATGTGGGCCGAAAACATGAGCGCGGGGCGCGGCTGGATCGCCTTGGCATTGGTAGTGTTCGCCAGTTGGCGAGTCTGGCGCCTGCTGCTGGGCGCCTACCTCTTCGGCCTCGCCAGCATCCTGCATCTTGTGGCACAGGGCATCGGCCTGGCGATCCCCTCCAACCTGCTGGCGATGTTGCCGTACGTGGCAACCATCATCGTCCTGGTGCTGCTGTCGCGTGATGCACTGAGAACCAAACTGTATGCGCCGGTTTCATTAGGGCAGCCTTGGCAGGCGGGGCATTGAGGGTGCCCCCGTTTCGCGAATGAGCGGAGCGCCGCCCGATTCGCTTACGCCGTAATGCCGAACCGGTAGGAGAGACTTCAGTCGCGAAGGCGTCTGACAGACTATCCAAACACAGCCTGCTGCCAATGCTCTTCACTGACAATGGCAATAGGTACACCTGTCTCTCGAAGCTCTACAGCTTTCTTGATCTTGAGCCCGTAACTACTATGAAGCCATTGGTCATTGCCAATGCTGCCAATGACAAGAAAGTTAACCTTCTTGCTGAGAGTGCCTCCAATCAGGCCACCGCGCTCAACGACCAGTGCCTCGCAGTGTTTTCTTGGACCGTACGCCATCGTGCCGGTAAACATGAAAACGTTATTTTCCCAGCTGAAAGCAGGAAGCGGATCGTTGAGCGGCAAAGTGCTCGGCGTCGAAAAGTTCACCGACGAGGTCTTTTGACCACCACCAAATTGTTTAAGAAGACTAAAGAGCTCCTGAGACTCGTCCTCATCAAGAATCCCATCGCTCAACATGTTTTCCAGTCGACGATAAAGAATGTTAACCACTGGATCGTCAAGGTGAGCGAGATTGGCCTCAATCCACTCCTTGAGAAAAAGCGCCTCCATCTGATTGATCTTGCCATCAGCACACAAACCAGCGCTGATGCCGATCAAGGCATCTACAGATCGTTGATCCATCCGGGCTGCGTTAAAAAAGCGACTGTTCTGAAACTCCTGATGCAAGTCGACCATCGACCATTTCTCCATCGTTGACTGTTGCAGTGGTCTTACTGAGGTACTTCGACTGTTCCGGAGTAAAGGTGACAATCATGCCGGTTGCCGAACATGTCAGCCTGTACTCCTTGGAGAGATCAATATCGAGGTCTTCTCCTCTCAACCCCTGCCATTGAGCCAAGTACTTCAGCGACCCGAATTTTTCGCGTTTTTTTCAAGGTGTGCGAAACACCGCCTTTCCACCCCAGGATTGGCAATTGGTTTGCTAGACATCGGGCTGCCAGTTCCTCCAGTTCTTTGGCACGCTCACGCCCGTTTTCCCAGCACTGAATCAGCCCTTTGTCGTCAGCTTCCCAGATTTGGGCATGGGTCAGTCCAGTTCTGACTGGCTCAGTAATCTTGCGATAAACATGAGTCGTCATGCTGGCTCATTACCGTTTTCAGATGGCGGAAACTCTGTGCCGTGACGCAAATATGCGATAACAGCACTTTGGGTCGTTTCCAGAACTCGCTCATTTGCCAG
Organism: Pseudomonas serbiensis; assembly: GCF_030580745.1. NCBI lineage: Bacteria > Pseudomonadati > Pseudomonadota > Gammaproteobacteria > Pseudomonadales > Pseudomonadaceae > Pseudomonas > Pseudomonas serbiensis. Next base: position 130,509 of record NZ_JAUQOO010000019.1, on the reverse strand, counting down.
ACCTGTTTTCGCGTCATTGAGGCGATACAAAGCCACTTGTGCGTAACCCTCCTTGCCCTTGGAAGCGCGAGAAATCTGAATGGCACGCAACTCTGTTTTCAAAGCAGCGCCCCAATCACTCGATGCGAGCGGTGTGTTGAAAATGAGTGACCGGCTGGATAAGGAAAAACTCTTTTCATTGAACAGGCGCTTGTAGCCCTTAATCCCTGATCTGGTCTCGGGCAGAAGGCTATAACCAAGAGCAGCTGTATGCACCCGATGGACTGCGAATAGCCATCCACGGAGGAAATCGCCGTCGTAGAAGTCATCGTGTGCAACCCAGTCGTGTCTGGGTTTGGTAGAAATTTTCTTTGCAGGGGTTTCGGGGACAGGTATCGACATCGGCCTCTCCATGGCCAGGGATCTTCATACTTTCTACTGGCAGCAAAAAATGATGTCAAGATGATTGCTCGCCATCACTCCGCACCGGCCATAACTGCAAAACAGCCCAAACCAGCTCCATCACCAGAATCCCGATCAGCAAGCTGCTGGCGCCGTGCATAAGCGCATAGCCCTGCCAGGCGGCAAACAGTAATCGTCCCGCCGCGTCATAGCGGCCGAATACCTGCTGTGGATCACGGATGCGCAGTACCGCCCACACGCAGACAATCGAGCCCAGCAAATTTGCCATCAGCATGTGCATGGGCTCGAACGTTGGTAATTCTCCCGGCAGCCCCCACTGTTGGCTCAACGTCGATAACATTCCGTGCAGCGCCATGAACGTCCAGGGCGTAGCGAAAGCGGCGGTGACGATCAGGTCGTACCAGGCGCTGGCACGGACCACTTGGCGATACTGTCGGGTTTGCCACATAAAACAGGTCCTGTTGATTGAGATACCAACAGGCTAAAGGGTGGAGTACGCTCCAGGGTCAAGCCTTCAAGGACAAGATTGCATGCGCATTGGTGAACTGGCTCAAGCCACCGCCGTCAGTCGCGACACGCTGCGCTTTTATGAGCAGCGCGGCCTGATTTCAGCCCAACGCACCGGCAACGGCTATCGTCATTACCCAGTGGAGACGGTGCAACTGGTGCAATTCATCAAGGTTGCGCAGCGCCTGGGCTTCAGCCTGAACGAAATAGGCAATAACGTGGCCGAACTGTGGAAGGCACCCGCGCCGGATATCGCGATTGCCCAACTGCTTCGGGACAAGCTGACGCTGATCGACACACGTATTGCGGAGCTGGGTGACTTGCGTAGCGAACTTCAAGCACGTCTGCACCAGAGTTGCCCGCTGAGCCCCTGAAGTTTTTCTCTTTCAACTGCCAAGGAGTTTTTTCATGACTGCTACCAAAACCGCTCTGATCATCGGCGCATCCCGTGGCCTGGGACTCGGGCTGGTCCAGCGTCTGACCGAACAAGGCTGGAATGTGGTTGCAACCGTTCGCGATCCGCAAAAGGTCGATAGCCTCAAGGGCATTTCCGGGGTACGCATCGAAACGCTGGATATCGATGAAGTCGCGTCGCTGGAAGTGCTGGTCCAGAAGCTCAAGGGCGAAGTGTTCGATGTGCTGTTCGTCAACGCAGGAGTGATCGGGCCAAAGCATCAAAGCGCAGCCCAATCCACCGCTGCCGAACTGGGCCAATTGTTCCTGACCAACGCCGTTGCACCGATTCGTCTGGCAGAACGTCTGGTCGGCCAGATCCGCCCGGAAACCGGCGTACTGGCCTTCATGAGCTCGGTGCTCGGCAGCGTCGCCTGCCCGGACGGAAACGAAATCGCCCTCTACAAGGCGAGCAAGGCGGCACTCAATTCCATGACCAACTCCTTCGTCAGCAAACTGGGCGAAAATCGTCCCACCGTCCTTTCCCTGCATCCGGGCTGGGTGAAAACAGAAATGGGCGGCGAAGGTGCCGATATCGACGTCCTGACCAGCACCACTGGCCTGGTCAAACAACTCAACGACTACGCCGGCAAGGGCGGACACCACTTCATCAACTACAAGGGCGAGACGATTGTCTGGTGAAGCAACACACTGATGGATGAACGGGTTCTGCTCTGGCTTTCAAAGCAGGACCACTCATGAATGTCGGGGGCTCACAATCGTAAATGGCTGCGTGATTTGATGAGAAGTTAACAATGAACGACGAACACATCTTTTCCAGTGTCTGGGATGCCCTTGCCAATACCACTCAAGAGGCAGCTCACTTGACGTTACGCTCGACACTCATGATCGAGCTGAACGAATCCATCAAGAAATGGCCTGGCACCGATACCGAAAAAGCGGCTCGCCTGGGGATTACCAAGCCACGTTTTTCCAACTTGAAGTCCGGCTGTTCAGCCTTGACGCCCTGGTCGATCTGGCGGCAAATGCAGGGCTTGTTGTTTCCATGCGTCTGGATGCAGCCTGATTACAAGCCAGGTGTTGATGTTTGATTGTGAGTTGAGCGAGTAATACACTTCTTCGCCTTGCCCGTGCATTGTTCACAATCACCGGCAACCCTGGATCAGCAGACAGGGCAACACTGAGCTGGCTAACCTGAACCCACTTTCAGAGGAGCCGGCCCATGCCTGCGATCCGTATCTGGTTGAAAAATCCCCTTGCCGTCTTCACTGCCAATGACCTGGATGCCCGTGGCGGTCTGGTGGTCGAAGATGGCGTGATCGTTGAGCTGCTGGCTGCCGGTCAACCCCCTTCCCGCCCCTGTGATCAAGTGTTCGATGCTCGCGAGCATGTGCTGCTGCCGGGCCTGATCAACACGCATCATCACTTCTATCAGACCCTGACCCGCGCCTGGGCACCGGTGGTCAATCAGCCTTTGTTCCCATGGCTCAAGACGCTCTACCCGGTGTGGGCGCGGCTGACGCCGGAAAAGCTCGCACTGGCCAGTAAAGTGGCGCTGGTGGAGTTGATGCTGTCGGGCTGCACCACTGCGGCGGATCATCACTATCTGTTTCCCGATGGGTTGGAGCAGGCCATCGATATTCAGGTGCAGAGCGTTCGCGAACTGGGCATGCGAGCCATGCTGACCCGAGGTTCCATGAGCCTGGGCGAGGCCGATGGCGGGTTGCCGCCGCAACAGACGGTGCAACAGGGCGAAACGATCCTGGCCGACAGTCAGCGCCTGATCGAGACCTATCACGAACGCGGCGACGGTGCGCAGATCCAGATTGCCCTGGCGCCCTGCTCGCCGTTTTCGGTGACGCCGCAGATCATGGCCGAGAGTGCCGCGCTGGCAGAAAAACTCGACGTGCGCCTGCATACCCACCTGGCCGAAACCCTGGATGAAGAAGACTTCTGCCTGCAACGCTTCGGGCTGCGTACGGTGGATTATCTGGACAGCGTCGGCTGGCTCGGGCCGCGCACCTGGTTGGCGCATGGCATTCATTTCAACCCTGATGAAATTGCGCGCCTTGGCGCAGCAGGCACCGGGATCTGTCATTGCCCCAGCTCGAACATGCGTCTGGCTTCGGGCATCTGCCCGACACTGGACCTGACCGCCGCTGGAGCACCACTGGGTCTTGGCGTAGACGGCTCGGCCTCCAACGATGCCTCGAACATGATCCTTGAGGCCAGGCAGGCGCTCTACCTGCAACGGCTACGCTACGGCGCGCAGGCCATAACCCCGGAACTTGTGCTGGGCTGGGCAACCAAGGGCTCGGCGCAACTGCTGGGACGTACGGATATAGGTGAACTGGCCGTGGGCAAACAGGCAGATCTGGCGTTGTTCAAGCTCGATGAACTGCGCTTCTCCGGCAGCCATGACCCGCTTTCGGCGCTGTTGCTGTGCGGTGCGGACCGGGCTGATCGGGTGATGATCGCAGGCAACTGGCGAGTGATAGATGGACAGGTCGAGGGGCTGGACCTGAAGAAACTGATCGCCGATCACCGCCAGGCCGCGCACCAGCTATTGCACGAGCTGTAGGACCGGATTCATCCGGGAAAGGGCCTGTACATTCACAGCACTTCTATCGTCTGGAATATCTTTTTCCCGGATGAATCCGGTCCTACAGTCCCAGGCAAGAGAGCATGATGAAGGTTGCGAACAGCACGAAATGCGTCATGCCCTCGATGGCGTTGGTTTCTCCGTCATTGAGGTTGATGGCGCAGACCAGCAAGGTGATGAAGACCATCACGGTCTGCACGGGCGTCATGGCCATCTGGAACGGCTGACCGCTGTAAAGCGCCATCGCTTCCATCGCAGGCACCGTCAGGATCACGGTGGATAGCGAAGCGCCCAGTGCAATGTTGACCACCGACTGCATGCGGTTGGCCAGGGCGGCGCGCAAGGCGGTCAGGATCTCCGGCGCAGCAGAAATCGCCGCAACCAGAATCGCCGTCAGAACGGGCGGCGCACCGCTGCCTTCCAGCCCAAGGTCAATGGTCTTGGACATCACTTCCGCCAACGCGCCGATCACCACAACGCCCAGTACCAGTGTCACGATGGAGCGTGTCAGGTTGATCGACTCGCCCTGTTCTTCTGGCTGATCCTTGCGTCTGTTTTTCTCGGGGTAGCTGTAGCTGAAAAAGTAACTGTGCGGCCCGACCTGCATGCGCAGGAACAAGGTGTACAGCACAATCATCGCGCCAATGGTAAACGCCGAATACAGCTTCCAGTCCGCCTTGGGAATGAACTCGGGCACCACCATCGACACGCCCATGGCCGTCAGGATCATCACGCTATAGGTGCGCGCCGAATTATCGTTGTAGGCCTGTTCGCCATGCTTGAGCCCGCCCATCAAGGCGGCCAGCCCGAGGATGCCGTTGATATCCAGCATCACGGCGGCATAGATCGTGTCGCGCACCAGCGTCGGAGACGGCTCGTTGCTCATCATGATTGCCAGGATCACCACTTCGACCAGCACTGCCGACAGGGTCAGGATCATGGTGCCGTAAGGGTCGCCGACCTTTTCCGCCAACTGCTCGGCATGATGAGCAACCCGCAGCGAAGCGCAGACGATAAAGCCCACCAGCGCCAGCCCGGCAATCAGCGCGACCGTCCGGCCATTGCCCAGCAGCACGTGCTCCAGGGGATAGGCGATAAAAGTGGCGATGATCGCCAGCAACAGAAACTTTTCTTGCCTGAGTAAGGAGCCCATTACGTGTCCATGCCCTTGCGACACATTGTCGCGTGACATCCTTGAGGATCAGCATTGATGAAGTGGTTGAGAGTGCGGTCTGTGACAAAAGGTTTCAAAAAGAGCCATGGGTGAGAAACAGCCTCATGCGCAAATGACTTTTGATCCTGCCGTCTCGATATGAAATAGTGCCCGCCGTTTTCTTCGTGCCGCTCTGACACGACTGTCTCCGCTACAAAGGTATTGCCATGCGTACTTCCCGCCTCTCTCACCTGCTGGCTTGCAGCCTTCTGGCTCTCTCGGCCAGTGTCGTGCATGCCGCGCCCATCGATATCGATGACGGTCAACACAAAGTCCATCTGCCGGATGCGCCAAAGCGGGTGGTAGTGCTGGAGTTTTCCTTTCTCGACGGGCTGGCCTCGGTGGGCGTAACGCCGGTCGGTGCTGCCGATGATGGCGATGCCAACCGCGTGCTACCCAAGGTGCGCAAGGCTGTAGGCGAATGGCAATCGGTCGGCCTGCGCTCGCAACCCAATATCGAAGTGATTGCCCGCCTCAAGCCGGATCTGATCATTGCTGACCTGGGACGCCATCAGGCGCTCTACAACGATCTGGCGAGCCTGGCGCCGACGCTGATGCTGCCGTCACGTGGCGAGGATTATCAGGGCAGCCTGAAATCCGCCGAGCTGATTGGCGTCGCGCTGGGCAAAGGCCCGCAGATGCAGGCGCGGATTGAGGAGAACCGCAAGCACCTCAAAGACGTCGCGGCACAGATTCCGGCCAATACCAAGGCGCTGTTCGGGGTTGCGCGTGAGGACAGCTTCTCGGTCCACGGACCACATTCCTATGCAGGCAGCGTGTTGCAGGCCATCGGCTTGCAAGTCCCTGAAGTGCGCAAGAACGCGGCCCCGACCGAGTTCGTCAGCCTTGAACAATTGCTGGCACTGGACCCGGGCTGGCTGTTGGTCGGTCATTACCGTCGCCCCAGCCTTGTCGACACCTGGAGCAAGCAACCGCTTTGGCAGGTACTGGGTGCCGTACACAACAAACAGGTCGCTGAAGTCGATGGCGATAGCTGGGCGCGCAATCGCGGCATCATGGCCTCCGAACAGATCGCCGATGACGCTCTTGCCATTCTCAAGGGCGGCAAAGCCGTACTGAACCCATAAATGCGCCGCTGGCTGATGGCGGCAGTGATTGCCTTGACCTGCCTGGGCCTGTTCTGGGTGTCGCTGTTCGCGTTGTCGCCCTTCAGCATCCGGCAAGTCGATGCGTGGAACGGTTTGTTCAAGCTCGGACGCGAAGGCGGCAATATCGCTTACATCGTGGCGCAACTGCGGGTGCCCCGAGCGGCCTGCGCAGCACTGGTCGGTGCCTGTCTCGGGGTCGCCGGAGCCTTGATGCAGGGCATCACCCGTAACCGGCTGGCTTCGCCGTCTCTGTTTGGTGTGACGGCGGGCGCAGCTCTGGGGCTGGCGCTGTTTTCCACAGGTCTTGTCACACCGCCCTTCCCCGGTGGTGCCTTGTTGATGACGGCCATTGGCGGCGCGCTGGCGTGGATCACGGTCTTCAGCCTCGGCGGCGCATGGTCGCCTGCCACGGCTCAAGGACGACTGGTGCTGGCCGGTGTCGCAGTGGCAGCACTTTGCACGGCCTTGACCCGGCTAACTGTGATTCTCGTCGAAGCCCAGGCGCAAAGCGTCCTTAACTGGCTGGCCGGCTCGCTGGCCAATGTGGGCGCCGAACAATTGCAGTTGCTCTGGCCTTGCACCTTGATTGGCGTGGTACTGGCGATTGCCTGCGCGCCACGCCTGAACCTGATCAACCTGGGCGAAGATGCCGCACGCTCACTGGGCGTACGGATCGGCGCGCTGCGTTTTCTGGTGTTCGTTGTCAGCCTGTTGCTGGTGGGTGCCAGTGTCTGTGCCGTGGGGCCGATTGCCTTTGTCGGCCTGATTGCGCCGAACATCGCACGCCAATGGCTGGGTAACGACTACCGCTGGTTGATCCCTGTCAGTGCCGGCCTGGGTGCGGCGATTGTGCTGGCTTCCGATCTGATCAGCCGTGCCGTGGCCTTTCCGGTGGAGACGCCTGCCGGTGTCGTCACTGCGCTGATTGGCGCGCCGTTCTTTCTGTTTCTGGCAAGGCGCACGCTATGAATCAGCCACGTTCGAGATTACTGATTCTGTTCGTGCTGTTACTGCTGGCGCTGCTGCTCAGCCTGAGTGCGGGCACGGTCTGGCTGACGCCCGGAGCAGTGCTCGATCACTTGATCGCCCACGACAGCAAGGACTTCGAGGTCTGGAACCATCGCCTGCCACGCGGCCTGATCGCAATTCTCACTGGCAGCGCCTTCGGGCTGGCCGGAGCCATCGTACAGGGCGTGATCCGCAACCCGCTGGCCTCGCCGGAAATCCTCGGCGTCACTCAAGGTGCCGGGCTGGCGCTGACCATCGCAATCATTGGTTTTCCACAGATGCCGGTGGCCTGGCTGCCGTTGGTGGCGTGCCTCGGCGGTGCGGCCGGTGCGTTGTTGCTGGCGCTGTACAACACTGGCGTGCAGTTTTCCGGTGTACGTTTCGCGCTGTCGGGCGTAGCGATTGCGGTCACGTTGTCGAGCATCACCGAATTCCTGATCCTGTCCAATCCACTGGATATCAACACCGCTCTGTTGGCCCTGACCGGCAGTCTGTGGAGTCGCAACTGGCACCATGTCTGGCTGGCCTTGCCGTTTCTTGTGCTGATCCCGGCGTGTCTGTTGCTCGCCAAACCTTTGAACCTGATCGGTTTGGGAGACGAAGCCGCGCAGAGTCTGGGGACCGGTTTGAAGCGCATCCGCTGGCTGGCGATGGGCGGCGCGGTGCTGCTGACCAGCGCGGGAGTGGGGATAATCGGGCCGGTGGGTTTCGTCGGTCTGGTCGCGCCGCACATGGCCCGGCGTCTGGTGGGCGGCCATCATCAATATCTGTTACCGGCCTCGATGCTGCTGGGCTCGCTGTTGCTGGTGCTGGCCGACACACTGGGACGAACGCTGATCGCACCCAGCGAGATTCCTGCCGGTATCCTTACCGCCGTGATCGGTGCCCCGTATTTTCTCTGGCTGCTGGCACGATTCAAAGGTTGATTCCATGAGCATTCTCCAGGCACAGCAACTCGACATCGGCTACGGCGATACCCGTATCGTGCAGTCGCTGTCGTTCAGCCCGCCGCCGGGCAAGGTCACGGCATTGATCGGCCCCAATGGCTGCGGCAAGTCCACCCTGCTCAAGGCGTTCGCCAGGATTCTTACCCCGCAATCGGGCACGCTGAGCCTTGACGGCCAGGCCTACGCGCAACTTTCGCCACGAGAGCTGGCGCGCAAGATTGCCTTTCTGCCGCAAGTGCTGCCGATCCCGGAAGGTGTCAGCGTGCGGCAGCTCGTGGCTTACGGGCGCAGCCCCCATAACAGACTGTGGGGACGCTTGAGTGGTGCCGACCGCAACAGTGTCGATCAGGCCCTGCAACGCATGGAGCTGGAAGCACTGGCCGAACGCCCTTTATCCGATCTGTCCGGCGGGCAACGTCAACGGGCATGGCTGGCGATGGTGCTGGCGCAAGATGCCGCCATCGTTCTGCTGGATGAGCCCACCACGTATCTGGACATCAGCCATCAGGTCGAGCTGCTGGACCTGATGCGTCAGCTCAGCGCCGAGGGCAAGACCGTCATCACCGTGCTGCATGACATCAATCAGGCCTGTCGCTATGCCGACCATCTGGCGGTGATGCAGGCCGGGCGTCTGGTGGCAAGCGGAACACCCGATGAAGTGCTGGATGCCGAGCTGGTCGGTCGGGTATTCGATGTGCAGGTGCAGATCATGCGTGAGCCGGTGGCCGGTACGCCGATGTGCATTGTCGAACGCAGCACACGCTGCACCAGTTAGAAGCGTCGCGAACGCTTCTGCACCTTCGGGCTGCATGCCGCGACGGGCTTTGAGGCCTGGAACCGGCAGCCTGTCATAAGCTGTCTTTCTGGTCAGTTTTTTGCATTGCTGGCATACCCCGCTTAGTCGGCCACGCCAACAAGACCGCAAGGAGCTAGACCCGATGCACCTGACCAACCCAAGTCGTCCTCTGAAAAAACTGCTGTGCGCCATGGCCGCTGTTGTCGGCCTGGGTTCCAGTCTGCTCGCTTCGGCTGCCGACCCTCTGAAAGTCGGCTTCGTCTACATCGGCCCCATCGGCGACCACGGCTGGACTTACCAACACGAGCAAGGCCGCAAGGCGATGGTCGCGGCGCTGGGCGACAAGGTCAGTAGCAGTTACGTCGAGAACGTGCCGGAAGGTGCGGACGCCGAGCGCGTGATTCGCAATATGGCCAAAGGTGGCTTCGACCTGATTTTCAGCACCTCTTTCGGCTACATGAACCCGACGCTGAAGGTCGCCAAGCAGTTCCCGAACGTGAAGTTCGAGCATGCCACCGGCTACAAGCAGGACAAGAACATGGGCACTTATCTGGCCCGCACCTATGAAGGTCGTTATGTGGGCGGCTTCCTCGCCGCGAAGATGACCAAGACCAAGAAGATCGGTTATGTCGCCTCGTTCCCGATCCCCGAGGTACTGCGCGATATCGACGCCATCCAGCTGGCGCTGAACAAGTACAACCCCGGTACTGAAATCAAGGTGGTCTGGGTCAACTCCTGGTTCGATCCGGGCAAGGAAGCGGACGCCGCCAACGCCTTGATCGACCAGGGCGTGGACGTGGTGTTCCAGCACACCGACAGCCCGGCACCGATCCAGACCGCCGAGCGTCGTGGCGTCTACGCGGTTGGCTATGCTTCGGACATGGCGCACTTCGGGCCGAAGGCGGTTCTGACTTCCATCGTCAACAACTGGGGCCCGCATTACATCCAGGCCACCGAGGGCGTGATCGCGGGCACCTGGAAACCTCAGGATTACTGGGGCGGCCTGAAGGAAGGCACGGTTGAATTGCCGATCAGCGATATCGTTCCGGCTGACGTGAAAGCCGAAGCGCAGAAGATCATCGCCAGCATCGAAAGCGGCGAATTCCATCCGTTCACAGGCCCGATCAAGGACCAGACCGGCGCGGTGAAAATTCCGGAAGGCAAGGTTGCAACCAATGCCGAACTGGCCTCGATGAACTATTACGTTGAAGGGATTACGGCAGAGCTGCCGAAGTAATCTGCTCGCGAGCAGGCCGGAGTACGCCCGCTTGCTCGCGCGCCCAGGCAACACAACGAACACTCAGGAATGGTTCATGAACCGGCTTCCCATCATCGACATTGCCCCGCTCTACACACCTGACGAACAGGCCTGGCAGGCGGTTGCCAGCCAGATCGATCAAGCCTGCCGCGAGTGGGGCTTTTTCTACATCAAGGGCCACCCGATCACGGCTCAACGCATCGAGCAGGTGCTGACCACCGGGAAGCAATTCTTTGCCCGTCCCATGGCTGAAAAGCTCACTATCGATATCACTCAAAGTTCACACCATCGCGGCTATGGTGCGATTGCAACCGAACAACTGGACCCGAACCTGCCCAGCGACCTCAAGGAAACCTTCGACATGGGCCTGCATCTGGATGCCCGGCATCCCGATGTACTGGCAGGCAAACCCTTGCGCGGCCCCAATCGCCACCCCGATATGCCGGGCTGGGAAAGCCTGATGGAACAGCATTATCTGGACATGCAGGCGCTGGCCCAGACACTGCTGCGCGCCATGACCCTGGCCTTGGGCATCGAGCGTGATTTCTTCGATCAGCGCTTCAAGGACCCGGTCAGCGTCTTTCGCATGATCCATTACCCGCCACGCCATACGGCGACTTCCACCGAGCAGCAAGGTGCCGGTGCCCATACCGATTACGGCTGCATCACCCTGCTGTATCAGGACGCTGCCGGTGGGTTGCAGGTGCGTGACGTGCGCGGCCAGTGGATCGATGCTCCTCCGATTGAAGGTACTTTCGTGGTCAATATCGGCGACATGATGGCGCGCTGGAGCAACGACCGTTATGTGTCCACGCCGCACCGGGTCATCAGCCCGCTGGGTGTCGACCGCTACTCCATGCCATTCTTTGCGGAACCGCATCCGGACACTCGTATCGAATGTTTACCCGGCTGCCAGAGCGAAACCAGCCCGGCGCGCTACCCTGTAACGACCTGCTCGGAGTTTCTGCTGTCACGCTTTGCCGACACCTATGCCTATCGACGCGAGCAGGAGGCCATTACCTGAACTGATGGTCAGGTTTTACCCTGTAGAAGAGCTGCATCTGTAGAATGCCCGCCATCTGCACCTGATGAGAAAAGAACATGTACGACTGGTTGAACGCTCTGCCCAAGGCAGAACTGCACTTGCATCTGGAAGGTTCTCTGGAGCCTGAGCTGTTGTTCGCCCTGGCCGAGCGCAACAAAATCGCGTTGCCCTGGAATGATGTCGAAGCCTTGCGCGGGGCTTATGCCTTCAACAACCTGCAAGAGTTTCTGGACCTCTACTATCAGGGCGCTGACGTGCTGCGCACCGAACAGGATTTCTACGACCTGACCTGGGCCTACCTGCAACGCTGCAAGGCTCAGAACGTGATCCATACCGAGCCGTTCTTCGATCCGCAGACCCACACCGACCGTGGCATCCCGTTTGAAGTGGTTTTGGCAGGTATCACCGGCGCCTTGAAAGACGGCCAGTCGCAACTGGGCGTCAGCAGCGGCCTGATCCTGAGCTTCCTGCGCCATCTGAGCGAAGAAGAAGCCGAGAAAACCCTCGATCAGGCACTGCCGTTTCGTGATGCCTTCGTGGCCGTCGGCCTCGACAGCTCTGAAATGGGCCACCCACCCAGCAAGTTCCAGCGCGTTTTCGACCGCGCCCGCAACGAGGGCTTCCTGACCGTGGCCCATGCCGGTGAAGAAGGCCCGCCCGAGTACATCTGGGAAGCGCTGGACCTGCTGAAGATCCAGCGAATCGATCATGGCGTGCGCGCCATCGAAGACGAACGTCTGATGCAACGGATCATCGACGAGCAGATCCCGCTGACGGTCTGCCCCTTGTCCAACACCAAGCTGTGTGTGTTCGATCACATGTCGCAGCACAACATTCTCGACATGCTGGAGCGTGGCGTGAAAGTCACCGTGAACTCGGATGACCCGGCCTACTTCGGTGGTTATGTCACCGAGAACTTCCAGGCGCTGCATACCCATCTTGGCATGACCCAGGACCAGGCAAGACGCCTGGCGCAGAACAGTCTGGATGCACGTCTGGTCAAGCCGTAATCCACAGCATCGCGGGCTGGCGCGAAACCGCCCGCCCGCGATTGCGACCTGTCAGGCCGCAGAGGCTATCTTGCCGATTTCACGCTGCCCGTTGGACGAAACCTGCAAGGTGCTGGACTCCTCGGTTGTGCGCAACCATCCCATCTGAATGAACAACTGCAAAAGCCCTGCACCCAGCGCGCCCCCCAGATGCGGGCTGCGCTCGCTCCAGTCCGGGCAGACACAGACAGTCTCACGCTGTCGCTGCGCCAGCGCGGGAACGTAGATTCCTCGCTCGGCAAATTTGGCCATCCCCTTGCTGGTAACCTCGACCCGCTGCTCCATCTGCTCTATCCAGCCCGCCCCCAGCAAGCGCTGGTAAAGCTCGGCCGCCATTTCACCCCCCAGGTGATCGGAGCAGATGCGTGCGCGACGTATGGGCAAAGGCGGCATGGGTTGCGCCATATTGCGGCTGATCTGGTCGGCACTTACCATCGACGCATTGGCCAGCGCCTCCACGGCAGCCCCGATTTCAGGCGCTGCCAACCGGAAGAACCGGGTGCGCCCGCGCGCCTCCTGCTTCAACAACCCGCCACTGGCCAATCGCGCCAAATGCGCACCTGCAGAAGACGTCGAGAGCCCAGCCAGTAATGCCAACTCATTGGCAGGACGAGCGGTACCATCCATCAATGCCCAAATCATTGCGCTACGCTTGGGGTCGGCCAGCAGTGTCGCAATCTGACTGATGCAAGGTGCATATTCCATGTGTTCACTCCCTGTTGAAACATTCGTCTATAGCGATGGCATATTGATAACAATCCCGCTCCCGTAAAGTTGAACGTGGACCCAACCTGAAATGGAAAGTATAAACTCTACGCTCTATAACCCGAGCAGGTAAAAGTTACCTTCTCCGGCTCATGACCCGACATACTTTCAAAGCAATACCCAAAGTTTGCAGGACCTTCTTAAATATGGAAACCCTAATATTTCCGTACCGGCAGCGCCACTCGAAGCCTTCAACTCCATGACCTGCAACCCCCACAGTGCAAGACAGGCAAAGCCTGCGACTGACGAACCAGAAGCTCTCGATCATCATCGTGCGCAACCTCTTCCTTATGTTGGCACTTTGAAATTGAAAACTGTATTTACCTTTTATATTTTCCGAAGTATCCGTCAGCCTTTTCCCAAAAACTTTTAGTCATACAAACAACTAACGACTTATGAGCGCTGACTGTTGGGCGCATCGGGTACGAAGCATTTCAAGCAAGAGATTGACGGACTTGTTCAATTGCACTCGATGAGCACACAAAAGATTCAGCGGCACCGACTCACCGCGCACATGCGGCATCACGACTTTCAAGCGTCCCGCATGAACATCGGCGGCGATATCCAGCCATGAACGGTACGCGATGCCAGCCCCAGCCAATGCCCAGCGGCGCACCACGTCACCATCAGGACTGAAGCGATTGCCGCCCACGGTCAGGCTCACTTCCCGCTTGCCGTCGTGAAAGGTCCAGTGATCGTGTACCCGGTCACCAAGCATCAGCAGCAGGCAATTATGCTGCGCCAGTTCCCCGACCTGCTGCGGCTCCCCGTGACGGGCCAGATAATCAGGGGCCGCGCACAGCACTCGCCGATTGTCGGGAGCCACAGATCGAGCCACCAGGCTTGAATCCCCTGGCTCGCCATAACGCAAGGCAACATCCACAGGCTGACGAAACAGATCGTCGACACGGTCGCCCACCAGCAGGCGTACGGACAATTGCGGATGTTGCTGCTGAAACTCATCGAGCCAGGGCAGCAGCACGTTGCGCCCGAAATCCGAAGGAGCCGAGAGTTGCAGGATGCCATTGCAGCTTTCCTGATTGCTGGCCAGCAAGCGTCGGCCATCTTCCAGGCTGCCAAGGGCCGCACGGGCGTATTCCAGAAAACCTTCACCATCGGCCGTCAGGCGCAAGCTGCGCGTAGAGCGCGCCAGCAGACGCACGCCAAGCTGCTGCTCGATACGCTTGAGTGCTGCGCTGGCAACCGCCGCCGACATATCCATACCCCGCGCTGCAGCAGACAGGCTGCCCAGATCAGCCGCCCGCACAAACAACTGCAAATCATCGAAACGCAGCATCTCAGCCTCTGATTATCAAAATAATATTGAAAGAGACTGCCGTTTTAGCGGGTTTTATCTTTAATGGAAATGGCGAATCATCTGTTCATCAACTTTCCCACGCTACGGAGCCCAGCATGAAAGCCATTGCCTATTACCAGTCCCTGCCCATCAGCGACCTCCATTCGCTACAAGATATCGAACTGCCAGAGCCGGTCGCGGGTGCCCGTGATTTGCTGGTAGAGGTCAAAGCGATTTCCGTAAACCCCGTGGATACCAAGGTCCGGCAAAACGTCCAGCCCGAAGCCGGAGCCGCCAAGGTTCTGGGTTGGGATGTGGCAGGCGTGGTGAAAGCGGTCGGCAGCGAGGTGACGCTGTTCCAGCCGGGCGACAAGGTGTTCTACGCAGGCTCGCTGACTCGTCCGGGCGCCAACAGCGAGTTGCATGTAGTGGATGAGCGAATCGTCGGGCACATGCCGAAAACGCTGAGTTTTGCGCACGCAGCGGCGTTGCCACTGACAGCGATTACCGCCTGGGAGCTGTTGTTCGAGCGCTTGCAGATTGCAGAGGGTCAGGCTGAAAAAGAGCAGAGCCTGCTGATCGTCGGAGCCGCGGGCGGTGTCGGTTCTATCCTGACTCAACTGGCTCGCCAACTGACTTCACTGAAAGTCATCGGCACCGCTTCGCGCCCGGAAACCAAGGCCTGGGTACGCGACCTGGGCGCTCATGACGTCATAGATCACAGCAAGCCGCTCAGCGACGAACTCAAGCGCATCGGCCAGAATCAGGTCACTCACGTCGCCAGCCTGACCCAGACCGATGTGCATCTGGACCAACTGGTGGAATCGCTCCAGCCTCAAGGCAAGCTGGCACTGATCGATGACCCCAAGGCGCTGGATGTCTCCAAACTCAAGCGCAAGAGCCTGTCACTGCACTGGGAGTTCATGTACACCCGCTCGATGTTCGAGACGCCAGACATGATCGAACAGCACAACCTGCTCAACCGCGTCGCCGAACTGATCGATGCCGGAACCCTGAAAACAACCTTCGGGGAGCACTTCGGCACGATCAATGCCGAAAACCTGCGCCGCGCCCATGAGTTGCTGGAAAGCGGCAAGGCCAAGGGCAAGATCGTGCTTGAGGGGTTCTGATAAGCAAGAGGCAGGAGTAATGCCGTTCATTTGTGGGAGGCAGCTTGCTGGCGACTTCAGACGCAAAATATCTGCCGGTTTTCAGGCCTTTTCGCCAGCAAGCTGCCTCCAACAAGTTTTGTTCAGGCCTTAACTGATCGGTTCCTGCCTGGATGCATCACGGCGCGCCTGCAAGCGGCGGGTATACAGCGCGACAAGCGTGGCAAGCACGCCGCACAAGCTGATCACGGCCGCCATCGGCGTTGCCGTGCCGTCATGCAGCACACCCACCAGACTCGCCGCGCCCGCCGCGACACTGAACTGCAAACAGCCCAGCAACGCCGAAGCACTGCCGGCCCGTGCCCACTGGCCATTCATGGCGCAGGCCGAGGCGTTGGGGATGATGCAGCCCAGGCTGGCAATACAGATGAACAGCGGAATCAGCAACGGCCAGAGCTGTTCGGTACGCAGGCTGGCAATGCCCAGCAGAGTCAGGGCCGCAGCCAGATAGATCCAGATGGTACGCAGCAACAGAGAAGCCGGGCTGCTCTTGCGCAACAGGCGTGCATTGACCTGCGCCACCAGAATGAACGCCGCCGCATTCATACCGAACAGCCAGCCGTAATGCTCGGCGGGGACGCCATACAACTTGATGAACACGAAAGGCGAACCGGCGATGTAGGAGAACATCCCGGCCATGACAATGCCACCGGTCAAGGCATGGCCGATGAAGACATGATCCTTGAGCAGATTGCCGTACTGCTTCAGCGCACCGCGCAGCGGCTGACGCGGAACGCCAGCCGGCATGCTTTCCGGCAAGCCAATGGCGACAGCCGTCAGGCACAGCGCACTGAAAATCGTCAGGCAGACAAAGATCGATTGCCAGCCAGAGACATTGACCAACACACCACCGAGCATCGGCGCCAGGATAGGCGCAAGCCCCATGACCAGCATCAGTTGCGAAAAGACCTTGGCCGACTCCACCGCATCGCATTTATCACTGACGATGGCCCGCGCCAGCACCATCCCGGCACAGCCGCCCAGTGCCTGAACGAAACGTGCACCGATCAGCCAGTCCAGATTCGGCGCGAAGGTACAGGCCAGCGAAGCCAGGGTGAACAGGGTCACGCCAACCAGCAAGGGGATACGCCGACCAAAGCGGTCTGCCACAGGTCCATAGGCCAGTTGCCCAATGGACAAGCCCAGGAAATAGGCCGCCAGCGTCAGTTGCACATGTTTTTCATCGGTCCCGAAATACGCGGCCATGGCGGGGAAACCGGGAAGATAGAAGTCGATGGCCAAGGGGCCAAAGGCGCTCAGGGCACCAAGAATGAGGATGGTTTTATAATTCATCGGGTGTCCATAAACGTATGCAAGGCAGCTGGCTAGTCTAACCGGCTTGCCTTGCCGATAACGCCGGACAAAGAAATTTAATTCAAGGCTTTTCAGGCTTTAGCCTATCCAGCCAGTTGTGCCTGATAGCCCTCTTCGCCAATCAATTCGATAACCCGCTCCGTGGTCAAGGAACTCTGCACACGCACTTGCGAGCTGGCCAGATCGATCTGCACTTCAGCAGTCGGATCATCGTTCTTGATAACCTGAGTCACCGCGCGGACACAATGCCCGCAAGTCATGCCTTGTACTGTGAATAACTGCATGGTGATGCTCCTTGAGTGATGGATGCCGGGCATCTTCAACCTTGTCATCGTGGCAAGGTCAAGTTTCTGTTTTTCCTGCCGGGCTGGTATTAGTCGCAGCCCTGAGCCAAGCTTCGTCATCGACGTCTACAGCAGGAGTATCAGCAATGCGCTGGTCAGTATTGAGCCTCTTCGGCATTCTCGGTCTTTTGGCTACTTCCCCAAGCGTTCAGGCCGCTCAGGATTACGGCATCCTGATCATTTCCCGAGAGCGTCTGGAAGTCGCGACCTCCTGCGAAATCGGCATTTACATTCAAGACCAGCTGGCCGGACGCCTGTTTCAGGAAGACTCGGTGTCTTTCAATCTGCCGCCGGGCGACGTCTCGGTACGCCTGCGCAGGTTGCCAGGGACAGTGGTCGGTTGCGCATCGGGGATGGAAGCGCAAAGCAGTACCAAGATCAAACTGCGCGCCGGGGACATTCTCAAGTACCGCATCGCGACCGACCTTAACGGCATGTACCTGAAGAAAGCTGACTTGAACTATTGATTCGCACTTGACCTTGTCCATGTGGCAAGGTTGACCCTTGCAGGTATCAAGCCTTCAGGGAGTGAAAAGATGCACGAACACACCACCTTCGACCTGCCGATCACTGGCATGACCTGCGCAAGCTGCGCAGGTCGGGTCGAGCGTGCCCTGGCCAAAGTGCCCGGGGTCACCAACGTCACGGTCAACCTGGCCAGTGAACGCGCCCATGTACAGACACAGAACGGAACCGACCCGCAGACCTTGATCGCCGCCGTCAGCCATGCAGGCTATGGCGCGACCCTGTTTCAGAGCGAACAGGCCGATGCCGCAAGAAAAATCCGGCACCTGAACCACGAACGCTGGGCCTTGATAGCAGCCCTGATCCTCGCCTTGCCGCTGGTCTTGCCCATGTTGCTGAGCCCGCTGGGCGTGCATTGGATGTTACCCGCCTGGGTGCAAGTCGCGCTGGCCACGCCGGTGCAATTCATACTCGGCGCACGCTTTTACGTCGCCGCATGGAAAGCCGTGCGGGCAGGCGCCGGAAACATGGACCTGCTGGTTGCCATCGGAACCAGCGCCGGATACGGCCTGAGCCTCTACCAATGGATCACTGCCACGCCAGGCAACATGCCGCATCTTTATTTCGAGGCTTCGGCAGTGGTCATTGCGCTGGTGCTGCTGGGCAAATACCTGGAAAGTCGCGCCAAGCGCCAGACCGCCAGCGCTATCCGGGCCCTGGAAGCCCTGCGCCCGGAGCGCGCTCTGCAAGTGATCGATGGCCAGGAACACGATGTCGCGATCAGTGCCTTGCGCCTCGATGATCTGGTGCTGGTCAAACCCGGTGAGCGCTTTCCGGTGGACGGCCAGGTCATGGAAGGCCGGAGCCATGCCGATGAAGCCCTGATCAGCGGCGAAAGCCTGCCAGTCCCCAAACAACCCGGCGACAGTGTCACCGGCGGCGCCATCAACGGCGAAGGCCGGTTGCTGATCAAGATCACGGCCCTGGGCACTCAAACGGTACTGGCGCGCATCATCAAGCTGGTCGAGGACGCTCAGGCGGGCAAGGCGCCGATACAGAAGCTGGTGGACAAGGTCAGCCAGGTATTCGTCCCGACCGTGCTGGTCATCGCCTTGTTCACCTTGACGGGCTGGATGCTGGCCGGGGCATCGCTGGAAGTCGCCTTGATCAATGCGGTCGCCGTGCTGGTGATTGCCTGCCCGTGCGCTCTGGGCCTTGCGACGCCGACTGCGATCATGGCCGGAACAGGCATTGCTGCGCGCTACGGCATCCTGATCAAGGACGCCGAAGCGCTGGAGCGCGCCCATGAGGTGGACGCGGTGGTGTTCGACAAGACCGGGACACTGACCTGCGGCACACCCCGTATCACCAACATGATTGCGGTGAAGGGCAACGAAGAGCAGTTACTGGAGCGGGCCGGAGCCTTGCAGCGCGGCAGCGAACATCCGCTGGCCAAGGCGGTGCTGGAAGTCTGTCGCGAGTGGCAATTGAAACTCGATAGCACCGAGCACAGCCAGGCACTCACCGGGCGCGGCATCGCCGGTGACGTCGAAGGGCATCAACTGGCGCTGGGCAACAGGCGCCTGCTGGAAGAAAACGATTTGCAGATGGGCGAACTGGCCGAGTCAGCCAAAACCTGGGAGGCCGAAGGCAGAACCCTGTCCTGGCTGATCGAGCAAGGCCCTCAGCCGGTCGTGCTGGGCATGTTCGCCTTTGGCGACACCCTCAAGCCCGGCGCAGAGCAGGCCATGGAGCAACTGAGCGCACGGGGAATCAGTTGCCACTTGCTGACCGGCGACAATCCCGGCAGCGCCAGGGCAGTCGCCCAGGCGCTAGGCATCAGGAATGTGCACGCCGAAGTGCTGCCCGACGAAAAAGCTTCGATCGTGGAGTTACTGAAAAAGGATCATGTCGTGGCGATGGTCGGTGACGGCATCAACGATGCGCCGGCACTGGCTGCGGCCGATATCGGCATCGCCATGGGCGGCGGCACCGATGTGGCGATGCACGCCGCCGGAATCACCCTGATGCGCGGCGATCCGCGAATGGTGCCTGCCGCGCTGGAGATCAGCCGCAAGACCTACGCCAAGATCCGCCAGAACCTGTTCTGGGCCTTCGTCTATAACCTGATCGGCATTCCGTTGGCGGCCCTGGGTTATCTCAACCCGGTGCTGGCCGGAGCCGCCATGGCCTTGTCCAGTGTCAGTGTGGTGAGCAACGCATTGCTGTTGAAAACCTGGAAGCCCAATGATCTGGGAGACGCCCAATGAACATCGGTCAGGCGGCCAGCAAAAGCGGCTTGAGTGCAAAGATGATTCGCTACTACGAGTCCATCGGGCTGCTGCAGGCTGCCAGTCGCAGCGACAGCGGTTACCGCCTGTACCGCTCCGAAGACTTGCACACACTGGCGTTCATCAAGCGCTCGCGGGATCTGGGCTTTTCACTGGAGGAGGTCGGCAAGCTGCTGACCCTCTGGCAGGATCGTCAGCGTGCCAGTGCCGATGTGAAGGCGCTGGCTCATAAACATATCGCCGATCTGAACCAGAAGATCGAAGAGCTGGCGAGCCTGCGCGATACCCTGCAGGAGCTGGTGGAACATTGCCACGGCGACGACCGACCCGATTGCCCGATCCTCAAGGACCTGGCTTCGGGCGGCTGCTGCACCTGAACGATGTAACCCTTCGCGAATGAATTCGCTCCTACGGCGGCCGTAGGAGCGAATTCATTCGCGAAATCAAACTACTGCATCCAGGGCGGCGGCGGTTCTTCGTTGGGCTTGCCCGGTGGCGCATCGTCGGCGGCACGGGCAGCCTGACGACGTGCTTCATCCAGACGCGCCGCTTCGATCTCGCGCAGCACGCCTCTGACGTCAGCGGCCTCTTCCGTATCCTCGAACTGGCCTGTCAGCACCGTGGACGGCGACAACGTACCGGCTTCGTAATACGACCACATTTCCTTGGCGTATCGGGTGGCCTTGAGTTCAGGTGCGAAGCGCCCGAAGTAGGAGGCCATGTTGCCGACATCCCGCTCCAGCATGCTGAATGCATGGTTGTTACCTGCTGCATCCACCGCCTGAGGCAAATCGATGATCACAGGCCCGCTCGGCCCCAGCAGTACGTTGAACTCGGACAGGTCACCGTGTACCAGACCGGCACACAGCATCAGCACGATCTGCTCGATGAGGAAAGCGTGGTATTCACGCGCCTGATCCGGCTCCAGCACCACATCGTTCAAACGTGGTGCCGCATCGCCGTACTCGTCGGCAACCAGCTCCATGAGCAACACGCCTTCCAGAAAATCAAAAGGCTTGGGGACCCTGACACCGGCGTTGGCCAGACGGAACAAGGCAGCAACCTCGGCGTTCTGCCATGCGTCTTCGGTTTCTTTGCGACCGAACTTGGAACCCTTGGCCATGGCCCGGGCCTGTCGGCTGTTGCGTACCTTGCGACCTTCCTGATACTCGGCCGCCTGACGGAAACTGCGTTTGTTCGCCTCCTTGTAAACCTTGGCACACCGCAGCTCCTTGCCACAGCGCACCACATAAACAGCTGCCTCTTTCCCACTCATGAGAGGGCGCAGCACCTCGTCGACCAGACCGTCTTCGATCAGGGGTTCAATGCGTTTAGGAGTTTTCATCAGCTTTTATTGTGGGTCCTTTGTTGCCAGATACGCGATTGTTGCCGTTATACGGCAATCCTCCGCCAGCGAGTAGGGGTAATGGCAGTCGGGATTGAATAGTTTTCGTGGAAAACAGCTATAACTCCCGGATTCAAGCACCTTTCATGCCGCATGAGCCGTGAAAGATATTACGAATTCAAAAATTTTTGCTGTAGGAAAAAGCATCAATCAGCCGTTCTTTTGTGCCGAAATCTATTTGAACAGTTCCCCAGGCGTGTAGCCGAACAGCCCCTTGAAAGCCGCAATAAAGGCCGAAGTCGAATCGTAACCGCACGCCAGCGCAGTGTTGGTCACGCTGTCGCCCTCCTCCAGTGCGCTGAGCGATGACAACAGCCTCGCCCGTTGGCGCCAGCCCCGAAAACTCAGGCCGGTTTCCCGCTGAAACAGGCGCATCAGGGTTTTCTCGGAAGTACCGAGCCGTTCGGCCCAGTCATGCAGCGTAATCAGTTGAGCGGGGTTTTCGATCAGCTCATTGCATAGCCCCAGTAACCGAGGGTGCCGAGGCAACGGCAGGGAAAAACCCACCTCAGGCAACCGGGCCAACTGATCCAGCAATACCTGCACCAGACGTGCTTCATGGCTATCGCCTTGCGGATAGGCCACGGGCAGCAGGCAGAAACTCTTGATCAATTCGCGAGCCAGCGGCGTGACTTCCAGCACCCGACAACGCTCCGGCGCCCAGCCGCAATCCTCGGTTCGCACATACAGGCTGCGCATCTCGGCGCGCATGGACGTCACCACTTGATGCTCAAGCCCGGCGGGTATCCAGACGCCCCACTGCGGGGGCG
Source organism: Pseudomonas serbiensis (assembly GCF_030580745.1). Lineage (NCBI taxonomy): Bacteria > Pseudomonadati > Pseudomonadota > Gammaproteobacteria > Pseudomonadales > Pseudomonadaceae > Pseudomonas > Pseudomonas serbiensis. Next base: position 108,339 of record NZ_JAUQOO010000019.1, on the reverse strand, counting down.
CGAAGAAGCTGCCTTCTGCGGTATGCACGCCCAATACGCCGCTGATGGCGTAGGAAAACTGCACCCAGTCATGACGATGGGGCGGCGTCCACGATCCGGCGCTCAAGCTTTCGGCACGGGCATAAAGCGGGCGCGGCAAATCCTGCAAGACAGGTATCTGCCGCTCGCCAGTAGGAGGATGAGCACTGTTTTGTCCGTTACTCGGCATCTAATGGCCTTATGTCGCAAGACGGCTAAAAAGCAACAGAGTAGCCTGCGGAGATTCACTTTTACAAAGAATGCACGAGCCTCCTATGCAAGCACTCAAACACCTCAAGCGCGTCGTGACCGACTGGTTCCTCTGCGGAATGGTCCTGGCGACGGTTCTGGCCTACTTCTTCCCACACTTCGGCGCCACGGGCGGCAGCATGCATGCCGAGTACGTCATCAATATCGGCGTGTTCGTGGTGTTCTTCCTGCATGGCGTCAATCTGTCCAGCGAGCAGATCAAAAAGGGGCTGAAGAACTGGCGCCTGCACGTCATGATTCAGGCATTCACCTTTGTGGTGTTCCCGGTGCTCTGGCTGATCGGCAACAAGCTGCTGAGCGCCTACATTCCTGCACTGCTGATGCTCGGCTTCCTCTACCTGTGCGCCCTGCCGTCCACCATTTCCTCTTCGGTGGCCCTGACCGGCAGCGCAAAAGGCAACGTACCGGCAGCGATTCTCAATGCAAGCCTTTCCAGCGTGCTGGGTATTTTCATCACGCCATGGCTGGTCAGCCTGGTGGTGGGCACCGGTTCTGGCGGGATCGACCTGGGTTCGACCCTGCTGGATCTGTGCGGCATGTTGCTGTTGCCGCTGATTCTCGGCCAGTTGATTCGCCCGCTGGCAGGCAAGTTCTTTGCGCGTCACAAGAAGTACACCAACCTGATCGACAAGATCGTGATCCTGTTGCTGGTCTATGCCGCGTTCTGCAACTCGATGATTTCAGGCATGTGGCAATCCCAGGGCAGCAGCGTGATTCTGACGGCCTTCATCGGCACCGCCATCCTGCTGGCAGTGATCCTGTTCATGACCACCCGCACCGCCCGTGCCTTGAAGTTCGATCATGCTGACAGGGTGGCGGCGGTGTTCTGCGCCACCAAAAAATCCCTGGCCGCCGGTGCGCCGATGGCAGCCCTGATCTTCGGCGCCAATCCGGGGCTGGGTCTGATCCTGCTACCGATCATGATCTACCACCCCATGCAGTTGATCGTCTGCTCGGTCATGGCCGAGAACTACGCCAACCGCCACAACCAGCAACTGTCCGCCGAAGCCCTGGAAGAGGCACGGGCAGCCTGACCCCCAAACAAAAACGCGGTGCCAGCCCAAAGCCGACACCGCGTTTCACTTGAAGCTTGAAGCTTATTCCTTCTCGCTGCTCGTCTGCTCCGCCAACGCCACCGCCCGAAACATCGCACGGCGCTTGTTGATGGTTTCTTCCCACTCAAGAGCCGGCACCGAGTCGGCAACGATACCGCCGCCCGCCTGCACATGCAGTTCGCCATCCTTGATGACGGCAGTACGAATGGCAATCGCGGTGTCCATGTTGCCGTTCCAGGCCATGTACCCCACTGCCCCGCCGTAGACACCGCGCTTGACGGGCTCCAGCTCGTCGATGATTTCCATGGCACGGATTTTCGGCGCGCCGGACAGGGTGCCCGCAGGCAGGATGGCACGCAGCGCGTCCATGGCCGTCAGCCCGCTTTTCAACTGGCCAGTGACGTTGGAAACGATGTGCATCACGTTGGAATAACGCTCGATGACCATCTTCTCGGTCAGCTTGACCGAACCGATTTCCGAGACGCGCCCCGTGTCGTTACGTCCCAGATCGATGAGCATCAGGTGCTCGGCGATTTCCTTGTCGTCGGACAGCAGGTCTTCTTCCAGCGCGCGGTCGGCCTCTTCGGTGGCGCCACGCGGGCGTGTACCGGCAATCGGGCGAACAGTGACCAGATTGTCCTCGACCCGCACCAGTACTTCCGGCGAGCTGCCGACCACATGGAAGTCGCCGAAGTTGAAGAAGTACATGTAAGGCGTAGGGTTGAAGCAGCGCAGCGCCCGATACAGATCGATAGGCGCAGCCTTGAAGTCGATGGACATGCGTTGCGACGGTACGACCTGCATCACATCCCCGGCCAGGATGTATTGCTTGATGGTGTCGACCGCCTTTTCGTAATCGTTCTGGGTGAAGCTGGAACGGAACACCGGCTCGGCGGCTGGCGGCCTGTCCAGCGCCAGACCACGACGCGGCGTGATCGGCTGACGCAGTTTTTCCATCAGCTCATCGAGGCGCGCACGGCCGCTTTCATAAGCGTCCTGCAGGGCCGGATCGACCAGTACGATGGCGTGCATCTTGCCAGCCAGGTTATCGAAAACAACGACAGCATCGGAAACCATCAGCAGGATATCCGGCACACCCAGCGGGTCCGGATTCGGGCAGTTGGCCAGACGCTTTTCGACATAGCGCACACAGTCGTAGCCAAAATAGCCCACCAGACCACCGTTGAAACGCGGCAGGCCGGCAATGGTCGGAACGTTGTAGCGTGCCTTGAACTCTTCGACGAAGGCCAGCGGGTCTTCGACGTCGTGGCTTTCGACCTCTACACCCTCGTGGGTCACGCTGACATGGTGACCATGAACGCGCATCACGGTGCTGCAAGGCAGTCCAATGATGGAGTAGCGCCCCCACTTCTCGCCGCCTTGTACCGACTCCAGCAGGTAGGAGTTCGGCTGATCGGCAAGTTTCAGGTAGATCGACAGCGGTGTATCGAAGTCGGCCAGGGTTTCGTGGGCAAGCGGAATGCGGTTATAGCCAGCAGCAGCCAAACGCAGGAATTCTTCACGGTTCATGAACAGCCTCGTGGTTTGAGGGTAAAACGGTCAGGTAGGCAAACATGCCGCACAAGCGGCCGGAATCAAATCAGGCGCGCCAACGCCAACGGGCCAGGGCCTTGATGACTTTCATCCAGAGTTTGCGAGTGACCACCACGATGGAATCTCTAAGGGAGGGACGTTGAATGTCGGGCAACAGTATCTCAGCGTCTTGATCCAGGCAACCGGGAATCAGCTTGCGCAGATCATCGATCACCAGCGACGGGGATTCTTCAGCGATGGGCCGGCCATGGTTGTAGCCATAGGTCAGCCCGACACAGGCTACACCAGCCGCCTTCGCCGCCAGCACATCGGAGCGAGAGTCGCCGACGAACAGTGACTGGGAGGCAGGAATACCGGTCATTTTCATGACAAAGAACAGGGCTGCCGGGTCCGGTTTTTTCTGCGGCATGGTGTCGCCGCCGATGATCCAGCGAAAGAAACGCCCCAGCTTCATTTCATCCAGCAGCGGCGCGACGAAGCGTTCCGGCTTGTTGGTGATGAGGGCCATCTCGACCCCCATTTTCTGTAGCCACTTCAGGGTTTCACGAACGCCGGGGTAGACCACGGTGAATTCGTGCTTTTCGGCATAAGCCTGCATGAAGATTTCCAGCGCCTGCTCGGCCAGGGCGTCATCGACACCGCTGTGATCAATGTCATTGGCCAGCGCCCGACGCACCAGTACCAGCGCGCCGTTGCCAATCCATTGCCGAACCGACTCAAGACCGGCCGGAGGGCGACCGAGTTCGAGCAGCATCTTGTCAACGGCCACGGCCAGATCAGGCCCTGAATCCACAAGGGTCCCGTCCAGATCGAACATGATCAGCCTGGGCAACTTGCCCGCAAACAAATGCTCGAAGCCGCTCATGCGCGGGCTGACGCCAGTTCGTTGCGCATTTTCTCGATCACTTCTTTGTAGTCGGGAGCATTGAAGATAGCCGAGCCGGCGACAAAAGTATCGGCGCCCGCAGCAGCGATTTCACGGATGTTTCCGACGTTGACGCCACCGTCGATTTCCAGACGGATGTCACGTCCCGACGCATCGATCAAGGCACGCGCTTCGCGCAGCTTGTTCAGCGTACCGGGAATGAACTTCTGACCGCCGAAGCCCGGGTTGACGCTCATGAGCAGGATCATGTCGACCTTGTCCATGACATATTCCAGCAGGTTCAGGGGCGTCGCCGGGTTGAACACCAGACCAGCCTTGCAACCGCCCTCGCGGATCAGTTGCAGCGAGCGATCGATATGCTGGGTCGCCTCAGGGTGAAAGGTAATGTACGTGGCACCCGCTTCGATGAAATCACCGATGATGCGATCCACCGGGCTGACCATCAGATGCACGTCGATGGGTGCAGTGACGCCATACTTGCGCAACGCGCTGCACACCATCGGACCGATGGTCAGGTTCGGGACATAGTGATTGTCCATGACATCGAAGTGGACGAAGTCCGCGCCAGCGGCAAGTACATTGTCGACTTCCTCGCCCAGACGGGCGAAGTCAGCGGAAAGGATCGATGGGGCAATAACGAAGGGCTGCATGGCGCACCTGTTTGAGCTGAATCACGGTGGCGCGCATTGTACTCCAAGAGATCGGGATATGCCTTGGGGGGATGGAGTTTCTGGTTTTTCGCGAATGAATTCGCTCCTACTGTAGGAGCGAATTCATTCGCGAAGAGGCTACTCTACCTGCGTCCTCAGCTTCTCGCTGCGTCCGCGCAGCCACTCCAGCACCAGCAACAACACCACCGAGAAAGCGATCAGCAAGGTCGCGGCGGCGGCGATGGTCGGGCTGAGGTTTTCGCGGATGCCGCTGAACATCTGGCGTGGCAGGGTCGCTTGTTCTGGACCGGCAAGGAACAGGGTGACCACGACTTCGTCGAAGGAGGTCGCGAAGGCGAACAGCGCACCGGAAATCACGCCCGGAGCGATCAGCGGCAGGGTCACTCGACGAAACGCCGTCAGTGGCGAAGCGCCCAAGTTGGCAGCAGCGCGCACCAGGTTGTAGTTGAAGCCCTGCAAGGTGGCCGACACGGTGATGATCACGAACGGTACGCCCAGCACCGCATGCACCAGAATCAGCGAGGTGTAGCTGTTGCCCAGCCCCAGCGGCGCGAAGAACAGGTAGCTGGCAACGCCCACGATCACCATCGGCACCACCATCGGCGAGATCACCAGCGCCATGACCAGCGGCTTGCCGGGGAAATCACCACGGGTCAGACCGATGGCGGCCAATGTCCCGAAGATCATCGCCAGCAGCGTGGAGGCCGGCGCGACGATCATGCTGTTCTTCAGCGAGCGCATCCACTCGGCGGAACCGAAGAAGTCCTGATACCACTGCAATGAAAAGCCTTGCAGCGGGTAAACCAGAAAACTGCCCGAGTTGAACGACAACGGGACGATGACCAGCACCGGCAACACCAGAAACAGCAGCACCAGTGCGCAGATGATGCGCAGTGCGTAATACCAGATGCGCTCGATGGGCGACGAATACGAATTCAGCATGATGATTCCCCTCAGCTCAAACGCAGGCGGCTCGCGCCGACCAGCCAGCTATAGATCAGATACAGCACGACGGTTGCCAACAGCAGCAGGCCGCCCAGTGCCGTCGCCATGCCCCAGTTGATGCTGGTGTTGGTGTAGAAGGCCACGAAATAGCTGACCATCTGGTCGTTCGGGCTACCCAGCAATGCCGGGGTGATGTAGTAGCCGATCGACAGGATGAAGACCAACAGGCAGCCAGCCCCGATCCCGGCATAGGTCTGCGGGAAGTACACGCGCCAGAAGCTGGTGAACGGATGGCAGCCCAGGGAAATGGCAGCACGCATGTAAGTTGGCGAGATGTTTTTCATCACGCTGTAGATCGGCAGGATCATGAACGGCAGCATGATATGCACCATCGAGATGTAGACGCCGACCCGGTTGAAAACCAGTTCGATCGGCTTGTCGATGATGCCCATGGCGATCAGCGCACCATTGATCAGACCACTCGATTGCAGCAACACGATCCAGGCTGCTACCCGGACCAGAATCGAGGTCCAGAACGGTAGCAGGACCAGAATCATCAAGAGGTTGCTCTGCCGTGCAGGCAGGCTGGCCAACAGATAGGCAAGTGGATACGCCAGCACCAGACAGATGGTGGTGATTACCAGGCCCATCCAGAATGTGCGGGTGAAGATATCCAGGTAAATGGCCTGGTCCGGAGTTGCAGCGGCCACTTCACCGACATCGTCGATGCGGTGGTCGACAGCGGCCAGCAGGTAATAGGGGGTAAGGCTGCTGGTGTTGCGACGAATGGCCTGCCAATAGGCAGGGTCGCCCCAACGTTCGTCCAGCGCTTCCAGTGCATCTTTATAAGAGGCAGGCTCGGTCTTGAAGGGCAGCGCGCGAGCGGTCTTGCTCAGCAGGCTGCGATAACCGGCCAGTTCCATGTTCAGGCGCTTGGACAACTCGCCCAGGGTCGAATTCTTGCGGGTTTCAGCCAGATCCAGGCTCAATGCCTTGTAGGTCGACTCGGGCGGAAGCCCTTTACCGTCCCACTTCTCGACTTCAATCACGGTGCTCGGCAGTGCGGCAACGACTTCCGGGTTGCTGACGCTCTTGTAAAGCAACGCAGCAATGGGCACCAGAAAGACCAGCAGCAGAAAGATGACCAACGGAGCAATCAGCGCCTGGGCTTTCCAGCGGTTGACCCGCTCGGCACGAGCCAGGCGTTGCTTCAAGTTGGGGCTGGCGCCTTCAGTCAGGGGCACGGCGGTGGCCATAGCGAACTCCGAAATCTTTGAACGAGGGGAGCGTTTCCTGAACCGGAAACGCTCCTGGATCTAACTCAGGTTGACGCGATTACTTGGCTGCCCAAGCGGTGAAGCGCTGTTCCAGCGACTCGCCGTTGTCAGTCCAGAACGTCACGTCCATCTGCACCTGATCCTTGATGTTTTCAGGAGTGGTCGGCATGTTCTGCAGGGTTTCCTTGTCCAGCAAAGCAACCGCCTGGGTGTTGGCCGGGCCGTAGGCAATGTTCTGCGAATAGGTCTTCTGCTGCTCCGGGCTCAGGATGTAAGCGATGAACTTCTTCGCCGCTTCAACGTTTTTCGAGCCCTTTGGAATGGCCCATGCGTCGAAGTCATAAACGCCGCCGGTCCAGACCACTTTCAGGTTGCTTTCCTTCTGCACGGCAGCGATACGACCGTTGTAGGCCGAACTCATGACCACGTCGCCGGAGGCAAGGTACTGAGGAGGCTGAGCGCCTGCTTCCCACCATTGAATGTTTGGCTTGAGCTCATCGAGCTTCTTGAAGGCGCGGTCCTGACCGTCCTTGCTGGCCAGTACCTTGTAGACGTCTTTCGGCGCAACGCCATCAGCCATCAGAGCGAATTCCAGGGTGTACTTGGCGCCTTTGCGCAGGCCGCGCTTGCCCGGGAATTTCTTGGTGTCCCAGAAGTCGACCCAACTGGTCGGAGCAGTGCTGACCTTGTCGGCGTTGTAAGCCAACACGGTGGACCATACGAAGAAGCCTGCGCCGCAGGTGGTCAGCGCGCCCGGTACGAAGTTTTCGGCCTTGCCGAACAACGCAGGGTCCAGTTCTTCGAACATGTCTTCGTCGCAACCACGGGATAGCTCGGGCGATTCGACTTCTACCAGATCCCAGGAAACGCTCTTGGTGTCGACCATGGTCTTGATCTTGGCCATTTCACCGTTGTACTCGCCAGCGATGATCTTGCCATTACCTGCTTTCTCCCAAGGGGCATAGAAAGCCTTTTCCTGGGCCGCCTTGTTGGCGCCGCCGAAGGAGATAACGGTCAGATCAGCGGCCATGGCTTGCGCCGCGCACATCATGCCCAACGTGATAGCGGTGAACTTCAATGATTTCAGCATTTATTCTTTTCTCCACGAGCAGTGTTGGTAAGCGATTGGGATGGGCGATCGTTCGCCTCTGTTGTTGCTTTTATCGATAGATCAATGCACTTGCTGCAAGGGATCGAGCGCGCGAGCGTGCTCGACTTGCCATCCAAGGGGCACGACGTCGCCAACGCTCAACGCCGCATCCAGCTCGGCGATAGGCTGCTTGACGAAAAAGTCGGTCTTGTCTGCCACTTCCAGACGCACTCGAACGTGGTCGCCCAGATAAATGAACTCGGCAACACGGCCCGAGAAACGGTTTACACAACTTTCGCTACGGCCATTGAGGCTGATGCGTTCAGGGCGGATCGACAGGGTGACCGGATCACCGGCCTGGCCGACATTGATCGCCAATGCCTCAACTTTTTCACCACGCCCCAGCTCGACGACGCAGCGGTCGCCGTTCTGGCTGACCAAGCGCCCGTTGAGACGGTTGTTCTCGCCAATGAAGTTGGCGACGAAGGTGTTTTTGGGTTCTTCGTAAAGGGTGCGCGGTGGAGCGATCTGCTGGATTTCGCCCTGATGGAACACCGCAACACGGTCGGACATGGTCAGCGCTTCGCCCTGGTCGTGGGTCACGTAGACCACGGTCACACCCAGACGCTGGTGAAGATGCTTGATCTCCATCTGCATGTGTTCGCGCAGTTGCTTGTCGAGCGCGCCGAGCGGCTCGTCCATCAGCACCAGTTGTGGCTCGAAAACCAGTGCGCGGGCCAGGGCCACGCGCTGCTGCTGACCACCGGACAATTGCGCCGGATAGCGATGCGCAAAAGCGTCAAGCTGGACCATGCCCAGTGCGCGTTTGACCTTCTCGCCGATATCGGTCTTGCTCATGCCACGCACCGACAGCGGGAACGCCAGGTTCTCGGCGACGGTCATGTGCGGGAACAGAGCGTAGTTCTGGAACACCATGCCGATGTCGCGCTTGTGCGGCGGCACGTTGTTGATGGCCCGGCCGCCCAGCAGGATTTCACCCGAGGTCGGCGTCTCGAAACCGGCCAGCATCATCAGACTGGTGGTCTTGCCGGAACCCGACGGCCCGAGCAAGGTGAGGAATTCGCCTTTGCGAATGTCCAGGTTAAGGTCTTTGACGATCAGTGCTTCGCCGTCGTAGCTCTTCTGCACACCACGAAAGCTGACCAGAACATCATTTGCCCCAGCGCTTGAATCGACGTCGCTCATTACCCACACCTTTGTTTTGTCTGCGTGGGATCAAGACTAGAACAGCGCACATACCGCGCAAATCGGGGGCCAGGAGAGATTTGCCTAAGCAGGCTGGAAGCCCCGGTGTAGGGATTGCCCTACACGGATGGCGGGATTGGATAAGTGGCAATCAAGCACTTTTGTACGCAGAAAACCCCGTAGGACCGAATTCATTCGGGAAAGCGCCCTACCTGACACCACAGGTACATAGTTTGTCGCGAATGAATTCGCTCCTACGGTGTCGTTTTCAGGATCAGAGCAGCTTGTGCTCCATAGCATATTTCACCAGGTCCGCCAGCGAGTGGAGGTTCATCTTCTGCATCAGACGCGCTTTATGGGTACTGATCGTCTTGCTGCTCAGGGCCAGTTGCTGAGCGATGTCATTGACGTTGGCGCCCTGAGCCAGACGCTCGAACACCGAAAACTCGCGCTCCGACAGTAACGAGTGCAACGGGCGACTGTCGGTCAGACCGACCTCGAATACCATGCGGTCCGCCAGATCTGGGTCGATATAACGCCCTCCGGCCGCCACCCGACGAATGGCTGTCAGCAACAGGGCCGGATCGCTGTCCTTGGTCGCATATCCCGCCGCGCCGACTTTCAATGCACGGGCAGCCATCTGCGCTTCGTCATGCATCGACAACACCAGAATCACCGGCGGATTATTCAACGCCCGAATCCGGGGAATCGCCTCCAGGCCGTTGACGCCCGGCATGGAGATATCCAGCAGCACCACTTCGCAGGGCACATGCCGCAGGGTTTCAAGCAACTGCTCGCCATTACTGGCCTCGCCCACCACAAGCAGATCCTTCGCCAGGCCGATAAGCTGCTTGATGCCCTCACGCACAATGGTGTGGTCTTCAGCTACCAGTACACGAATCACTTTTCTCGCTCCTGCCCAACGGGGTCCAACGGGATATATGCGCGCAAGGTTGTGCCCTCACCGACCTCGCTGTCCAGTTCCAATCTGCCACCCAGCATCAGGACACGCTCGCGCATTCCCACCAGACCGAAGGAGACAGGCCGGCCAGACTGCATCACAAAGCCCTGACCGTCGTCGGCGATGGTCATGCACATCACACCGTCGTCCAGCGTCAGGCTGACTTCTACCGTATCCGCCAGGGCGTGGCGGATAACGTTGGTCAGCGCTTCCTGAAGGATACGAAACATGCCAGTGGCCCTGGCGTCGCTGAGTGGCGGCAGGTTGTCCGGCACCTGAACCAGACACGGAATCTGCGTGCGGGCCTCGAAGCGCCGGGCCTGCCACTCGATGGCCGATGCGATACCCGCATCGAGAATCGGCGGACGCAACGCTGTGGCAACGTCGCGTACCAACTGGAAGAGTTGAGCGATCAGACGCTTCATGCTGTTCAGGCGCTCACTCAACCCGGGATCGAGGTCGGCATAAGCCAGCTCACACATGGAGGTTTCCAGCTTCAGCACTGTCAGCATCTGGCCCAACTCGTCATGGACCTCACGAGCGATACGGGCTTTTTCCTCTTCGCGCACACTCTCCAGATGCGCCGACAGCTCGCGTAACTGGTCATGGGCGCGACGCCGTTCGCTGACGTCACTGAGGAACACCACCAGATACTCCGCCTCGCGAAAGCGCAGAAAACTCAAAGACACATCAGTGGGCAGCACGCTGCCATCGGCGCGGATGCAATTGGTCTCGAACACTTGCGGGCTGTCTTCGCTCGAGCGGGCGTTCTTCCACAGGTTCAGCCAGCGATCCATATGCAGACCGGGCTCGAAATCGATCAGCGGCCGATCCACCACACCGCCGCGCGCATACCCGAGCATGGTCTCGGCCGCATGGTTGGCATAACGCACCCGACTGTCCCAGTTGACCCAGAGAATGCCGACCGTGCTCTGATCGATGGAGAACTGCGCCAGACGCAGCGCCTCCTCGCCTTCCACACGCCGGGCAATGTCTTCGCGTGCGCCGACTAGCTCTTGTTCCAGGGCCTGCTGCTGACGGCGCTGCCAGACCACAATCGCAAAACAGGCCAGCAACATCACCAACAGCAGCAGGCAGAGGTTCTGCCACAGGCCGGGGGACTCACTGAAACGCGAAGACTTGAGCGGCATCCAGCGCGAGTGCAACTGGTCCAGTTCTTTCGCCGGAATCACATGCAAGGCCTCGCTGACGATGGTGGCAAGTTGCGGAGCATCCCGGCGTGTCGCCACGCGCAGCAATTGCGGCAAACCGATATCGCCCACCACGGCCAGCCCGGCAAACTCCGGCTCCCGGAACAGACGGCTGAGTTGCGCTTCATCCACCACGGCATAGCGCGCCTGCTGGCTCAACAACAATTGCAGGGCCTGGCGTTCAAGTGGCACGCCTTGCAGGTTCAGGTGAGGGTAATTGCTGCGCAGGTAATCTGCCGTCGAACTCGGCATGCGCACGGCCACCCGCGAACGCTCATCGACTTTTTCCAGATCCACCACCGAGCTGCCATCACGCTCTCCGATCACCAATTGCGAAACCCGCAGATAAGGATCGGAAAACTGCCATGTTCGCAGCCCGGCGGGGGTTTGCATCAAGCCTGGCGCCAGATCTATCTGCCCCGCAGCCACCGCCTTTTCCAGGGCCGCCTGATCGGGAAAATTGCGCCAGAGCAACTCGACCCGCAAGGCCGCCGCCAGTGCATTCATCAAGTCGACGTTGGCACCGGACAATTGCTGTAAACGCTGATCGAACTGGGCATAGGGAGCGTGCATCACCAGACCGACCCGCAGCGGGCCATGCTGGTCCAGCCAGGTACGCAGCTCCTGGCTCAGCGGCACCTGCACAGAAGGTTGCGACTCATCAGCCTGTGCATTCGCCACCTGAAGCATCAAGAGCAAAGCCAGGCAGCCGATAAAACCGGTGCGCAGAAGACCAATCATCAACGTGTCGTTCTCGTCTGTTTTCGTTTGGCGACCATGGATCGCCCCCGGGACCTGACAAATACCGATCAACGCATTAGGCTGCCGGGATAGTTTCTGGCCTGGAATATTCGATGTCCCATACCTTTCGTGCAACGCTTCCTGCGTTGCTCCTGTCGCTGATAGTACCTTGCGCGCTGCCAGTGGTGGCTGCCGATCCACCCGCCAAGGATGCAGCGTCCGCCGATGCTCCCGTGGAGCGTGCGCCACTGCTGACCCGTGCGCAGGAAGACGCCATTGCCCTTGAGCGTCAGTTGCCACCGCAGGATCTGCAGCAATTGCAGGCGGGTGACGAAAGTTTCCTGGCGCTCTGGAAGCCCGCCAACAGCGCCGACCCGAAAGGCGCGATCATTTTCCTGCCGGGTGCTGGCGAATCGGCCGACTGGCCGGATGTGGTCGGCCCGCTACGTCGCAAGTTCCCCGATACCGGCTGGGCCACGCTGAGTATCACCCTGCCGGATGTACAGGACGAAGCCCTGATGCCTCGCGAGCCGGACGCACCTGCCGCCGAGGAAAAACCCAAGGATGCGCCGAAGGATGACGCGGCAAAAGCAGCCGACACTCAGGCGCAGGCTGGTGACGAGGTCGCCAGAGCTGCCGCTGCCGAGGAACGCGCCAAGGCCGAAGCCGAGCACATCTTTGCCCGCATCGAAAGCGCAATCAGCTTCGCACAGCAGAACAAGGCGCGCAGCATCGTACTGATCGGCCACAGCAGTGGTGCCTATTGGGCTGCGCGCTTTCTGAGTGAGCGGCAATCTCCGCTGGTCCAGAAGTTCGCGATGGTTGCCGCCCGCGAGCCGGTCAATACCAAGCCTTTGCTGCTGGATCTGGTACCGACACTGAAAATGAAAACAGCGGACTTCATCTACAAGAATCAGGCACCTCAGGCAGCCAGTGCTCGCTTGCAAGTCAGCAAGCGCGCCAAGGGTGCAGGCTTTACCCAGGTTGCGCTGATCAACATTGTGGGTAATGAAGACGCCGAGCAGGAGCAGATATTTCGCCGTATTCGGGGTTGGGTAGAGGCGGAATGACAGTCCTTTTCGCGAATGAATCCGCTCCTGCGTCGATCACGCAGGAGCGGATTCATTCGCGAACAAACGCAATCAACGAAACCCGCGACGCGCCTTGATCACTCTGTAAGCGCTATGCAGTTCGCTGGTCTTTTCAGTGGCAACACGCACTTGCAATGCACTGGCACCGCCCCCGGCAATCTTGTCGGGGTGGTGACGACTGAGCAGACGACGATAGGCGCGCTTGATGCTCGCAGGATCCGTATCGGCCTCCACGCCCAGGAGTGACAACGCTCCGCTGTATTCATCCGAGCTGCTGACAGGCCGTCTTTTCATCGGATCATGCTCGGCAGCCAGCGCCTCGATTTTCAGCTCCGACCAGCCCAGCCACATCCCCCACGCGCCGATCAGTTCACGCTCGATGCGAGTGACCTTTCCGTCAGCCCAGGCCATGCGCCAACAAGCTCGCAGCAAGCCCTCAGCCATACCCGGCTGGCCACGCAGACGACGCAGATAACTGCGCAGCCCGTCAGCACCGTCCTTGCCACGATTGAAAGCCGCAATCGCAAGACGCTGTGCCGCCTCATCCATATTCAAGCGCCGCATTTCCGCCTGCGCCTGATGAATATGGCTGGCAACGACCCGACCACCGCTCTTGGCCAGACGCCCCAGCAGCACGAACAGCAGATCCTCGTCGCGCACGGCAGAGCGCCCGCCCAGGCGCTCACGTACATGAGCCCAGGTGTGCAGTTGCAGGCGACGATCCAGAGCCTGCCCCAACAGGGAACCGAGCATCGCACCCGGAATGTCGGCAATGGCATATCCAGCACCAGCGCCGAACAGTGTGCCTGGCCACAGCATCTAGCGGGTCCCCGACAGTAATCGCTCGACTTCGCCAAGACGCTCATGAGTGCCGACGTCGATCCAGGTGCCGCGAAAATGCTCGCCCGTCACTTGCCCTTGCGCCATCGCCTGACGCAGCAACGGAGCCAGTGCGAACGCACCGGCTTCGCAGCCTGCAAACAAGCGTGGATGCAAGATGGCAATGCCGCTGTAGGTCAGGCGCTGCGCATCTGGAACGCCATCCTGCAACTGGCCGTCGATCAGGGAAAAGTCGCCAGTCGGGTGGTGCGCGGGATTATCGATCATCACCAGATGGGCAAGCCCGGCTATGGGCCTGCGCAGTTCGGCAAAGTTGTAGTCGGTCCAGATATCGCCGTTTACCACCACAAAAGGCTCATCGCCCAGCAGTGGCAAAGCCCGGAGAATGCCGCCACCTGTTTCCAGTGGTTCGCCTTCCGGGGAGTAACGGATATTCAGCCCCCAACGTTGACCATCCTCAAGATAGTCTTCGATCTGTTGCCCCAACCAGGCGTGATTGATGACCAGATCGTGAAACCCGGCCTGATGCAATGCCTTGAGATGGTATTCGATCAGGGGAACACCACCGGCACGCACCAAAGGCTTTGGTGTGTGCAGGGTCAAGGGGCGCATCCGCTCGCCTTTGCCGGCGGCGAGAATCATCGCTTTCATTCAATCCTCTTCAACACAATCGATCCCTTTTAAAAATCACACGTCACGCCGACGCATCGACGCGGTGCTGCAAACTGTTCAGCAATTGTCCCAGCTCCGCCAGTTCCGGGCGTCGCGACACAACGGCCTCTATATAGGAGAAGAAGCGCGGAACATCACCCAGATAGCGCGGCTTGCCATCACGATGGCAGATACGGGCAAAAATCCCGATGACCTTCAAATGCCGCTGCACGCCCATCAGATCACTGGCTCGCGAAAAACTGGCGAAATCCTCATGAACCGGAATGCCCACCGCACGCGCCTTGTCCCAGTAGGTCTGCAACCAGCCGTTCACACGCTCCTGAGGCCAGCTCAGGAAAGCATCCTTGAACAGGCAGGTGATGTCATAAGTAACCGGCCCGTATACCGCATCCTGGAAATCCAGCACGCCCGGATTCGGTTCACTGATCATCAGGTTGCGCGGCATATAGTCGCGATGAACCAGCACTTTGGGCTGTGCCAGAGCACTTTCGATCAACAGGTCGCTGACATGTTGCCACTTGGTCTGTTGCGCCGGGTCCATTTCGATACCCAGATGCCGCTTCACATACCACTCTGGAAAAAGCTCCAGCTCACGGCGCAGCAAGGCTACGTCATAGCTGGGCAATGGCGCATCCATCGGCAGTTGCTGATAGGCCAGCAACGCTTCGATGGCATCGCCAAACAACGCATCGGCGTTGTCCGCATCGATCACGTCCAGATAGGTCTGACGCCCCAGATCATTGAGCAGCAAAAAGCCCTGCGTCAGGTCTTCGGCATAAATTTTCGGAACATTAATGCCGGATCTGGCCAATAAATGAGCAATATCCACGAAGGGTTTGCAGTTTTCCTGCGGTGGTGGCGCATCCATGACAATAAAAGTTTTATCGCCGCCTTCCCAGCGGAAATAGCGACGGAAACTTGCGTCGCTACTGGCCGCAGTCAACGTGGCCGGGGGTACGGCGCCCCATTGTTGCCTGGCAAAGAGCGCTGGCAACTGCTCATCGAGCCAAACTTTCAGGGATTGAAGGCGTATATCTTGGTCTGACATTACAAGGGTCTCCGACGGCGCTAGCCGTCAAGCGGGTCATGCTTTATTATCCGGGATCTTTTTCAGCCCATCGAGAGGCGTGCGGCCCCCCCGCGGGCAGATGGCGCGCAGGAAGCCCGGACTAATAAGATGGCATTGAAATCCCCCGCGTTTCGTAAAAAATTTCCGTTGCTCGTAACCGGCAGTCTGCTGGCGATGCAACCTCTGGCCACTCAGTTCGTGGTTGCCGCGGAACAGTATGACTGCTCAGTCTCTGCTTCGGGTGCCTGGAACTGTGCGCCGAAATCAAATACAGCTGCTGTAGAGCTGCCTCCACGTCCCGTGCATAACGCGACCGAGGTCAGTTCCAACGGCACAGTGATTTCGCAAGGCACCACGGCTGGCAAACCTGCCAATACAGCGCTGCTGGTCACCGAAGCCAAAGGCAAAGGCCTGGCATCGCGTAGTGCTGACTACAGCCACCTTGACTGGGTTCCCCGTGAAAAGCTCACGCCTGCGCAACTGGCCGAAACCGGTCCTTATTGCTCCGGTGCTTATGTAGAGCCGATCCGTCCGGGCATGGATGACAAGACGCCCAAGAGCGACGCCCCGACATTCATCGGAGCCAAGGTCTCGCGTTACCAGCAGGAAGAGCAGATCGCGACCCTGGCAGGCGATGTCGTATTGCGTCAGGGCAGCATGCAGGTCCAGGCTCAGGAAGCGGCCCTGTATCAGGCCGAGAACCGTGGCGAACTCAACGGTGATGTCCGTTTGCGCGACAACGGCGCCTTGATCGTTGGCGACAGGGCAGAGCTGCAACTCGACACCGGCGAAGCCCAGGTCGACAACGCCGAGTATGTCCTGCACAAGTCGAACATCCGCGGTAACGCCCGTTACGCAAAACGTGCAGAGAACGCGATCATCCGCCTCAAGGATGGTACATACACCTCATGCGAACCCGGCAGCAATGCCTGGACGCTCAAGGGCAACAACATCACGCTGAACCCGGCTACCGGTTTCGGCACCGCGACCAACGTTACGCTGCGGGTCAAGGACATACCGGTACTCTACACGCCGTATATCTACTTCCCGATCGACGATCGTCGCCAGTCAGGCTTCCTGCCACCGACCATTGCTGCAGGTGGCGACAACGGCTTCACGCTGGTCACGCCTTACTACTTCAACCTGGCGCCCAACTACGACGCCACGTTGTATCCACGCTACATGGCCGACCGCGGCCTGTTGATGGAAGGCGAATTCCGTTACCTCACCAAGAGCAGCGAAGGCCAGTTCGGCGGCGCTTACCTCAATGACGAGAATGACGAGCGCAGGCTGCAGTCCGAGTACGAAAAAACCCGCTGGATGATGAACTGGCAGCACGTGGGTGGCCTGGACTCCCGCTGGATGACCAAGGTCGACTACACCGACATCAGCGACCCGTACTACTTCCAGGATCTGGAAACCGATCAGATCGGCGTGAACACACCTGAGTTCCTCAACCAGCAAGGGTCCCTGACCTATCGCGGTGACAGCTACAGGGCAATGTTCAACGTCCATGCCTACAAGATGGCATCGATCGCCAACATCACGCCATACGACCGTCTGCCACAGCTGACCCTCAACGGCACACTGCCCTTCAGGCCGGCGGGCCTTCGTTTCGATTATGAAACCGAAGCCGTGCGTTTCGAGCGTGACCTGCAAACCGGCACCTACTTCGACAGGGATGGCAACCCGGAAGCCCGTCTGGACACCAACGTAGGCGGCCTTGCACGCGCCAACGGTGATCGTCTGAACCTGGCTCCGTCGGTCAGCCTGCCGATGAACTGGACCTATGGTTTCCTGACGCCCAAGCTGAAGTATGTCTACACCCAGTACGACCTGGATCTGGACAGCCGCGGCCGAGCCGCCGTGCCTGACTTCGAAAGCAAGCAGACCCGCAGCGTGCCAATCGTGAGCGTGGACAGCGGCCTGTACTTCGACCGCAATACCCAGTGGTTCGGCAAGGATTATCGCCAGACTCTGGAACCGCGCATGTTCTATCTCTACTCACCCGAGAGAGATCAGGAAGACATTCCGGTTTTCGACACGAGTGAAAGCACGTTCAACTACTCGTCCCTGTTCCGCGACAACCGCTTTACCGGTTACGACCGTATCGGTGACGAGAACAAGCTTTCCTTCGGTGTCACCAACCGCTGGATCGAAGAAAACGGCTTTGAACGTCAGCGCTTCAGCATTGGTCAGGCGGTGTACTTCAGTGATCGCAAGGTTCAACTGCCGGGCATCACCTTCGCCGACCGCGACGATGCCAAGGCCAATGTTTCGCCTTATGCACTGGAACACGAATATCGCTTCAACCGCGATTTCCGTATCAACTCCGACTTCAACTGGGATCCGGACAGCCGCAGCACCCGTTCGGGCAGCACGATGCTGCATTACCAGCCTGAAGATAACCCGGGCAAGATCATCAACGCCGGCTACCGCTATCGCAACGACCAGGTCCGCTACGACGAGAACACTGGCCGCTGGACAGTGGGCGGTGGCGACTATGGCACGCCTGGCCAGCCGGGCTACGTGAAGGACTACTACAAGATCCAGCAGCACGATTTCTCGGTCATCTGGCCAATCGTGCCGCAATGGAGCCTGATCAGCCGCTGGCAGTATGACTACAACCGCGACCGTACCCTTGAAGCCTTTGGTGGTTTCGAGTACGACAACTGCTGCTGGAAACTGCGTCTGATCAACCGTTACTGGGTCGACTACGACGAATACAGCCAGGAAGCCCCTCAGAACGAAAAAGGCGACCGCGGCATATTCCTACAAATTGTGCTGAAGGGACTCGGTGGCGTTACCGGCGCCAAAGTAGAGACCTTCCTGGACAAAGGCATTCAAGGTTATCGTGAACGTGAAGACCAAGCTTTCTGATTGTTTGCGCCCGCTGATGCTGGGCGCGTTACTCCTGAGCGGCGCTGTTCATGCAGCGGTCCAACCTCTGGACAGCGTAGTGGCCATCGTCGATAACGACGTGATCATGAAAAGCCAGATGGACCAGCGTGTTCGCGAAGTCCAGCAGACCATTGCCAAGCGCGGGGCCGGCACACCACCGGCCGAAGCGCTTCAGCCGCAGGTACTCGATCGCCTGATCCTGGAAAACCTTCAACTGCAGATTGGCGAACGCTCCGGCATTCGCATCACCGATGAAGAGCTGAACCAGGCTATCGACACCATTGCCCAGCGTAACAACATGAGCGTTGAGCAATTCCGTGCAGCCCTGGCTCATGACGGCCTGTCCTACAACGATGCCCGCGAGCAGGTCCGTCGCGAGATGATCATCAGCCGCGTGCGCCAGCGTCGTGTGGCCGAGCGTATCCAGGTGTCCGAACAGGAAGTGAAGAACTTCCTGGCCTCGGACCTGGGCAAGGCTCAGTTGTCCGAAGAGTTCCATCTGGCCAACATCCTGATCGCGACACCGGACAGCGCTTCGTCCGATGCGATTCAGGCGGCGGCCCGTCAGGCTCAGGACATCTACGGTCAATTGCAGAAAGGTGCCGACTTCGCTCAACTGGCCGTTGCACGATCGGCAAGCGAAAGCGCACTGGAAGGCGGCGACATGGGCTGGCGCAAGGCAGCTCAACTCCCACCACCTTTCGGTGACATGCTCAGTTCGATGCGTCCAGGCGAGGTGACTCCACCGGCACGTACACCGGGCGGTTTCATCATCCTCAAGCTGCTGGAAAAACGCGGCGGCGAAGGCCAGACCCAGATACGCGACGAAGTGCATGTGCGTCACATCCTCATCAAGCCAAGCGAAATCCGCAGCGAAGAAGAGACACGCCGTCTGGCGACCAAGCTTTATGATCGCATCGAGTCTGGCGAGAACTTCGGCGAACTGGCGAAGAGCTTCTCGGAAGACCCGGGTTCGGCGCTCAATGGTGGCGACCTGAACTGGGTGGACCCGAACTCTCTGGTTCCAGAGTTCCGCGCAGCGATGAACGACACACCACAAGGCGTGCTGTCCAAACCCTTCAAGACAGCTTACGGCTGGCACATTCTGGAAGTTCTTGGCCGCCGCGCCACCGACGCCACCAGCCAGGCCCGTGACCAGCAAGCCCTGGGCGTACTGCGTAACCGCAAATACGACGAAGAGCTGCAAACCTGGCTGCGTCAGATCCGTGACGAAGCCTACGTTGAAATCAAACTCCCTGGCGCAGCCCAGGCTGCACAGTGAAGCCAAAGCGTTTCGCACTGACACCCGGCGAGCCGGCCGGCATTGGTCCTGACCTTTGCCTGCTACTCGCCACGCAGCCTCAGCCACACCCCCTGATAGCCATTACCAACCGTGACCTGCTCCTGGAGCGGGCCACGCAGTTGGGGGTGGCTGTCAATCTGCTTGCCGTCACCCCTGACGTCTTTCCGGACGTACCGGCGCCTGCCGGCAGCCTGTATGTCTGGGATACGCCCTTGCAGGCCAAGGTGGTTACTGGCGCGCTGGACAAGGCCAATGCCGCTTTCGTACTGCAGACCCTGACTCGCGCCGCTCAAGGCTGTGTCGACGGGCTGTTCGCCGGGATGATTACCGCTCCTGTCCACAAGGGCGTGATCAACGAGGGCGGCATCGCCTTCTCCGGCCATACGGAATTTCTTGCAGAACTGACTCACACCGAGCAAGTAGTGATGATGCTGGCTACGGGCGATCTGCGCGTGGCGCTGGTCACCACCCATCTTCCGCTGCGCGACATTGCCGATGCCATTACACCGGAACGCCTGGAGCGCGTCACACGCATCCTGCATGCCGATCTGGTCAACAAGTTCGGCATAGCCCGGCCACGCATTCTGGTCTGCGGCCTCAATCCGCATGCCGGCGAAAGCGGTCATCTGGGCCGCGAAGAAATAGACATCATCGAACCAACCCTGGAGCGTCTGCGCAGCGAAGGCATCGACTTGCGAGGCCCGCTGCCTGCCGACACTCTGTTTACCCCCAAATATCTGGAGCACTGCGATGCAGTGCTGGCGATGTATCACGACCAGGGCCTGCCCGTGCTGAAATACAAAGGTTTCGGCGCGGCAGTCAATATCACGCTCGGCCTGCCGATCATCCGCACTTCCGTCGATCATGGCACTGCGCTGGATCTGGCTGGCAGCGGAAACATCGACACCGGCAGCCTGAAAGTAGCCCTGCAAACCGCCTACCAGATGGCCGAGACTCATTCATGACCGAGCAATACCAACACCGGGCGCGCAAGCGCTTCGGGCAGAACTTCCTGCATGACGCGGGCGTTATCGACAAGATCCTGCGCGCCATCCGGGCCAAGCCTGAAGACCGCCTGCTGGAAATCGGCCCGGGCCAGGGTGCCCTGACAGAAGGGCTGCTCAACAGCGGCGCGCACCTCGATGTGGTTGAACTGGACAAGGACCTGATCCCGATCCTCAACAGCCAGTTCGCAGGCAAGCCGAACTTCAACCTGCATCAAGGCGATGCCCTGAAGTTCGACTTCAACAGCCTGGGCGCTGCGCCCAACAGCCTGCGTGTCGTGGGCAACCTGCCCTACAACATTTCCACGCCGCTGATTTTTCATCTGCTGCAAAACGCCGGCCTGATTCGCGACATGCACTTCATGCTGCAAAAGGAAGTGGTCGAGCGGCTCGCCGCCGGACCGGGCGGCGGAGACTGGGGCCGCCTGTCGATCATGGTTCAGTACCACTGCCGTGTGGAACACCTGTTCAACGTCGGGCCGGGAGCATTCAACCCGCCACCGAAAGTGGACTCTGCCATTGTCCGCCTTGTGCCCCATGAAACACTGCCACACCCGGCCAAGGATCACCGCCTGCTGGAGCGCCTTGTGCGCGAAGCCTTCAACCAGCGCCGCAAGACCCTGCGCAACACACTCAAACTACTGCTGAGCGCAGATGACATTGCGGCTGCCGGTGTCGATGGCAGCCTGCGTCCCGAGCAACTGGATCTTGCTGCATTTGTCCGTCTGGCGGACAAACTCAGTGAAAAGGCAGGGGTGGAATAATCTGAAGGGGCAAGTAAATGGCTATGTGCCGTTAGTCATTTTCCGTTTACTTGTCCTAGACTGACCTATCTATCGAATGCTCCAGTTTTTTCCGCTGCTATAGCTTTCAAGGTCTACCGCATGCCCGATTCCCGTTATCAGGTCGACGTCAGCGTCGTCACGCGCTTCCTCGCAGAACAATCGCAACCCGAGCAGAATCGCTTCGCCTTCGCTTACACCATCACCGTCCACAATAACGGCGAACTGCCTGCCAGGCTGCTTTCACGGCACTGGGTCATCACTGACGGTGACGGCCATGTCGAAGAAGTGCGTGGTGAAGGCGTCGTAGGCCAACAGCCATTGATCCAGGCTGGCCAGAGCCACACTTACAGCAGCGGCACAGTGATGACGACGAAAGTCGGCAACATGCAAGGCTCGTATCAGATGCTCGCCGAAGACGGCAAACGCTTCGATGCAGTGATTGCGCCCTTCCGCCTTGCCGTACCAGGTGCCCTTCACTGATGGCGGTATATGCCGTTGGCGACCTGCAAGGTTGCCTTGAACCGTTGAAATGCCTGCTCGACGATGTCCGGTTCGATCCGGCCAGGGATCAGCTATGGCTAGTGGGCGACCTGGTCAACCGTGGCCCGCAATCGCTGGAAACGCTGCGTTTTCTCTACAGCATCCGCGAGTCCATCGTCTGTGTACTGGGCAATCATGACCTGCACCTGCTGGCCGCCTCACGCAAGATAGAACGCCTCAAGAAATCCGACACCCTGCGCGAGATTCTTGAAGCGCCGGACAGCAATGAACTACTGGATTGGGTGCGTCGGCAAAAACTGATGCACTACGACGCCCAGCGCAATATCGCCATGGCCCACGCAGGCATAGCCCCGCAGTGGTCGCTGAAAAAAGCCCTCAAGTGCGCCAGCGAAGTCGAACAGGCCTTACAGGACGACAATCTGTACGAGCCCTTTCTGGATGGCATGTACGGCAATGAACCCGTCAAGTGGGACAATGACCTGCAAGGCGTGACAAGGCTGCGCGTCATCACCAACTATTTCACCCGCATGCGCTTCTGTACCCGCGAAGGCAAGCTCGACCTCAAGAGCAAGGAAGGCATCGAGACCGCCCTGCCAGGCTACAAACCATGGTTCCAGCACGAGAATCGCAAGACCCGGGACCTGAAGATCATCTTCGGCCACTGGGCAGCCCTTGAAGGCAAGTGCGACGAGCCCGGCATTTATGCGCTGGACAGCGGGTGCGTGTGGGGCGGCGCCATGACCCTTATGAACGTCGACACCCTTGAACGTCATCGCTGCGATTGCGATGCTGTCGGCAATGCCGCCCCACGCCCGGCAACATCCCTCATTTCCCAGCCAGAGGCCAGCGAGGCCCGGCGTTAAAAGATCAGCTCAGGAGCCCAATCATGACCGAATTCAAACGCATTCCCCCTGAACAGGCCCACGCCCTGCGCGAACAGGGCGCCGTACTGGTGGACGTTCGCGACCCTCAGGCTTTCGCCAGCAACCACATTCCCGATTCGCAGCATCTGGACAATCACTCGATCGCTGACTTCATCGCCAAGGCCGATCTGGACAAGCCGCTGGTGGTGGTCTGTTACCACGGAAACTCCAGCCAGAGTGCTGCAGCCTATCTCGTAGGCCAGGGCTTCTCCGACGTGTACAGCCTGGACGGTGGTTTCGAGTTGTGGCGCACCACGTTCCCGGGCGAAACAGCGCAAGGTTAACGACAGAACGGATGCTGGTGCAGATATGTATAAACGGCCAGCACGACTCTGAAAAAATATTTTTATCCGGCTGATCCCGCGTCCTGCGCGGGTTCGCGCCCAAACTGACGAACGGTCAGCCCGACTTCTTGTTCATCCCTTCTTTATCTTTCTGAATCCGAACTATCCTTAGCCTCAGGCCATCCGTAATCAGGGGAGAGCCGGTACACCGGCGCGTGGGTCATCGGTAGTTACTTTTATGGTGTTCTGGGGGGTAAACGGCATCTGGATACTCAGCTGCTGCCAGCATCGACTGACGATCCGCCGCCGGCTCAACGTATCGAGCGAGGTGACGTCATGAGTATTTTTAGCCACTTCCAACAACGCTTTGAAACCACACGTCAGGAAGAGCTCTCGTTACAGGAGTATCTGGAGCTCTGCAAACAGGATCGCAGCGCCTACGCCTCTGCCGCAGAACGTCTTCTGCTGGCCATTGGCGAGCCCGAACTGGTGGATACCTCCACCAACTCACGGTTGTCGCGGATCTTTTCCAACAAGGTGATCCGGCGTTATCCGGCCTTTGCGGACTTCCATGGAATGGAAGAATGCATCGACCAGATCGTGTCGTATTTCCGCCACGCAGCCCAAGGCCTTGAGGAAAAGAAACAAATCCTCTATCTGCTGGGTCCGGTGGGTGGCGGCAAGTCGTCTCTGGCTGAAAAGCTCAAACAACTGATCGAAAAAGTCCCCTTCTACGCAATCAAGGGTTCGCCGGTCTTCGAGTCGCCACTGGGGTTGTTCAATGCAACCGAAGACGGTGCCATTCTCGAAGAGGACTTCGGCATCCCTCGGCGCTACCTCAACACCATCATGTCGCCATGGGCGACCAAACGTCTGGCTGAGTTCGGGGGCGACATCAGCCAGTTCAAGGTGGTGAAACTTTATCCATCGGTTCTCAACCAGATCGGCGTGGCGAAAACCGAGCCGGGTGACGAGAACAACCAGGACATTTCCGCTCTGGTGGGTAAGGTCGATATCCGCAAGCTTGAGGAATTCCCGCAAAACGACGCAGACGCCTACAGCTATTCAGGCGCTCTGTGCCGGGCCAACCAGGGCCTGATGGAATTCGTCGAGATGTTCAAGGCACCTATCAAGGTCCTGCACCCGTTGCTGACTGCGACTCAGGAAGGCAACTACAACAGTACCGAAGGCCTGGGGGCGATTCCGTTTACGGGCATCCTGCTGGCTCACTCCAACGAATCGGAATGGCACAGCTTCCGTAACAACAAGAACAACGAAGCCTTCATCGACCGTATCTACATCGTGAAAGTGCCGTACTGCCTGCGTGTCAGCGACGAGATCAAGATCTACGACAAGCTGCTGTTCAACAGCTCGCTGGCCAAGGCGCATTGCGCGCCCGACACACTGAAAATGCTGGCGCAGTTCACGACTCTGTCGCGCCTCAAAGAGCCGGAAAACTCCAACATCTACTCCAAGATGCGTGTGTATGACGGCGAGAATCTCAAGGATACAGACCCCAAGGCCAAGTCGATCCAGGAGTACCGCGACAGTGCGGGCGTCGACGAAGGCATGAACGGCCTTTCAACCCGCTTCGCATTCAAGATCCTGTCCAAGGTCTTCAACTTCGATCCGCACGAAATCGCCGCCAACCCGGTACACCTGTTGTACGTGCTGGAGCAGCAGATCGAACAGGAGCAATTCCCGGCTGAAACCCGTGAGCGCTATCTGCGTTTCATCAAGGAGTATCTGGCACCGCGCTACATCGAGTTCATCGGCAAGGAAATCCAGACCGCGTACCTTGAGTCCTACAGCGAATACGGTCAGAACATCTTCGACCGCTACGTGCTGTATGCAGACTTCTGGATTCAGGACCAGGAATATCGTGATCCGGAAACCGGTGAAATTCTCAACCGTGTCGCCCTGAACGAAGAGCTGGAAAAGATCGAAAAACCTGCCGGCATCAGCAACCCGAAAGATTTCCGCAACGAGATCGTCAACTTCGTGCTGCGTGCCCGCGCCAACAACAACGGCAAGAATCCAACCTGGCTCAGTTACGAAAAACTGCGTGTGGTGATCGAGAAGAAAATGTTCTCCAACACCGAGGACCTGCTGCCAGTCATCAGTTTCAACGCCAAGGCCAGCAAAGAGGATCAACAAAAACACAACGACTTCGTCACCCGAATGGTCGAGCGGGGCTATACCGACAAACAGGTGCGTCTACTCTCCGAGTGGTATCTGCGCGTGCGCAAGTCACAGTGATGCAGCGGTAAGCTACAAGCCTCAGGCAACAAGCTGGGACGGTCGGGTTCACAGATACGACCGCAACCAGCTTGTAGCTTGAAGCTGCTTTCTACTTGCGGCTGCCCGGAGGGCCTATGAGCTATGTGATCGACCGACGCCTCAATGGCAAGAACAAGAGCACGGTAAATCGCCAGCGGTTTCTGCGGCGTTATCGTGACCACATCAAAAAAGCAGTGGAAGAAGCGGTCAGTCGTCGCTCCATTACCGATATGGAGCATGGCGAGCAAATAAGCATTCCCGGTCGCGATATCGACGAGCCGGTGCTTCATCATGGTCGCGGTGGCAAACAGACGGTTGTCCATCCCGGCAACAAGGAATTCTCCAGCGGCGAGCATATCGCCCGCCCGCAAGGTGGTGGCGGTGGCAAGGGGCCTGGCAAGGCAAGCAACTCCGGCGAAGGCATGGACGAGTTCGTCTTCCAGATCACCCAGGAAGAGTTTCTCGAATTCATGTTCGAGGACCTCGAGCTGCCCAACCTGGTCAAACGCAACCTGACCGGCACCGACACGTTCAAGACTGTACGCGCCGGGATCAGTAACGAGGGCAACCCCTCGCGCATCAATATCATTCGTACCCTGCGCTCGGCCCATGCACGCCGCATCGCGCTGTCCGGCAGCAGCCGCGCCAAGCTCAAGGAAACAGTGAACGAACTGGAGCGCCTCAAGCGCGAAGAACCAGACAACTTCGGCGATATCCAGGAACTGGAAGTAGAAATAGACCGTTTGAAAGCGCGGATTCGTCGCGTGCCCTACCTGGACACCTTCGACCTCAAGTACAACCTGCTGGTCAAGCAACCCAACCCAAGCTCGAAAGCGGTGATGTTCTGCCTGATGGACGTTTCTGGCTCCATGACCCAGGCGACCAAGGATGTTGCCAAGCGCTTTTTCATCCTGCTGTACCTGTTTCTCAAGCGTAACTACGACAAGATCGAAGTCGTGTTCATCCGCCACCACACCAGCGCCCGCGAAGTTGATGAAGAAGAGTTCTTCTATTCACGGGAAACCGGCGGCACCATCGTTTCCAGCGCTCTGAAGCTGATGCAGGAAATCATGGCCGAACGCTACCCGAGCAACGAATGGAACATCTATGCCGCCCAGGCTTCCGACGGCGATAACTGGAACGATGACTCACCGATCTGCCGCGAAATCCTGACCAAGCAGATCATGCCTTTCGTGCAGTACTACACCTACGTGGAGATCACCCCACGCGAGCATCAGGCCTTATGGTTTGAATACGAACGCATCGGTGAAGAGTTTGCCGATACGTTTGCCCAGCAGCAGCTGGTCTCTGCCGGTGATATCTATCCGGTATTCCGTGAACTCTTCCAGCGCAGGTTAGTGACATGACCGCTAGAGAGCAGAAGCGCCAACCCCTCTCCACAGGGTCCGAGTGGACATTTGAACTGATCCAGGCCTACGACCGCGAAATCAGCCGTATCGCTGATCGCTACGCTCTGGATACCTATCCGAACCAGATCGAGGTCATCACGGCCGAGCAGATGATGGATGCCTATGCCTCGGTGGGCATGCCGCTGGGCTATCATCACTGGTCATACGGCAAACACTTCCTGAGTACCGAGAAATCCTACACTCGCGGGCAGATGGGGCTGGCCTACGAGATCGTGATCAACTCGGATCCGTGCATTGCCTATCTGATGGAAGAAAACACCATCTGCATGCAGGCTCTGGTCGTCGCCCACGCCTGCTACGGGCATAACAGCTTCTTCAAGGGCAATTACCTGTTCCGGACCTGGACCGATGCCAGTTCGATCATCGATTATCTGGTCTTCGCCAAGCAGTACATCATGCAATGCGAAGAGCGCCATGGCATCGATGCAGTGGAAGACCTGCTCGACTCCTGCCATGCCCTGATGAACTACGGTGTGGACCGCTACAAGCGGCCCTATCCGATTTCAGCAGAGGAAGAACGACGCCGACAAAAGGATCGTGAAGAACACCTGCAACGGCAGATCAACGACCTGTGGCGCACCATTCCGAAAAGCGCCGACAAGGGCAACAAGGAAGACAATGCCCGCTTCCCTGCCGAACCCCAGGAAAACATCCTGTACTTCATCGAAAAACATGCACCGCTGCTGGAGCCATGGCAGCGCGAAGTGGTGCGCATCGTGCGCAAGATTGCCCAGTACTTCTATCCGCAGCGCCAGACCCAAGTGATGAACGAAGGCTGGGCGACGTTCTGGCACTACACGCTGATGAACGATCTGTACGACGAAGGCCTGGTCACCGACGGTTTCATGCTGGAGTTCCTGCAGTCGCACACCAGCGTGGTCTACCAGCCTGGCTTCGACAGCCCCTATTACAGCGGCATCAACCCGTACACCCTGGGCTTTGCCATGTATCAGGACATTCGGCGCATGTGCGAACACCCGACCGATGAGGATCGCCACTGGTTCCCGGAGATTGCAGGCACAGACTGGCTGACGGCAATCAAGTTCGCCATGTCCAGCTTCAAGGACGAGAGCTTCATTCTCCAGTACCTGTCACCCAAGGTCATTCGTGACCTCAAACTGTTCAGCATCATGGATGACGATCAGAAAGATGACCTGCTGGTGCCCGCGATTCACGATGAAGCCGGCTATCGGACCATTCGGGAAACCCTGGCAGCCCAATACAACCTGGGCAATCGCGAACCCAACGTGCAGATCTACAGCATCGACCGCCGTGGCGACCGTTCGCTGACGCTGCGCCATCAACAACACAACCGCAAACCACTGGGCGACTCCACGGACGAAGTGCTCAAACACCTGCACCGTCTGTGGGGCTTCGATATCCACCTGGAAACCCTACAAGGCGATCAGGTGATGAAAACTCACCATGTCCCGCCACGCGGCGAACATGCCGAGGGCGACTATCCGAGGCTCGACCTGGCAGTTGTTCATCTCTGAGGAGCAGAGCCTGGAAGAATGTTTTTAAGTTTTAACCTCCGCGAGGGCGACTCAGGTTTATCCTGTCGCGCTTACGGAGGTTTTTTATGCAGATTTATAAAGTGGGTGGCGCTGTACGCGACCGCCTTCTGGGTCAACCTGTTACCGACAGTGACTGGGTAGTCGTAGGCGCCAGCGCCGAAGAAATGCTGATCAAAGGCTATCGCCCGGTTGGCACTGACTTTCCGGTCTTTCTTCACCCGCTCACGGGTGAGGAATACGCTCTGGCCCGTACCGAGCGCAAAAGCGGCGTCGGCTACGGCGGCTTTGTCTTTCATGCCAGCCCCGAAGTTACCCTTGAACAAGACCTGATCCGCCGCGACCTGACCATCAACGCCATTGCCGAAGACAAGGACGGTAATCTGACCGACCCCTATGGTGGTCAGCGCGATCTTGAAGCACGGGTATTGCGTCATGTTTCCCCTGCTTTCGCCGAAGATCCCCTCAGGGTATTGCGGGTAGCCCGCTTTGCCGCACGTTATGCCTCACTGGGCTTCAGCATCGCGCCAGAGACGCTGGAACTGATGCGTCAGCTCAGCGAATCCGGCGAACTCAAGGCCCTGACACCCGAGCGCAGCTGGAAGGAGATCTCCAGGGCACTGATGGAAGATCAGCCTCAGGTTTTCATTCAGGTGCTACATGATTGCGACGCCCTCAAGGAGTTGCTTCCTGAAGTCGAGGCATTGTTCGGCGTGCCGCAGCCTGCCGCCCATCACCCGGAAATCGACACGGGCAAGCATGTACTCAGCGTACTAGAGCAATCCGCCATCCATAAACATCCGCTGAGCGTGCGCTGGGCCTGCCTGCTGCATGACCTGGGCAAAGGACTGACGCCCGAATCCGAATGGCCACGGCACATCGCACACGAGCATACGGGCCTGCGCCTGATAAAAGCCGTCAACGAGCGCTTCCGGGTACCGAAGGAATGTCAGGAACTGGCGCTGCTGACAGGCCAATATCACACCCATGGACATCGTGCGCTGGAACTCAAGCCTTCGACGTTGCTGGAGCTGCTGCAAAGCTTCGACGTCTATCGCCGCCCGCAGCGATTCGAAGAGTTCATCGCCGCCTGCGAGATGGACGCCCGTGGGCGCGACGGTTTCGAGGAGCGCAGTTATCCACAGGCTGACTATCTGCGCGGCGCGGCCCATGCAGCCCGGACCGTTGCGGTCCAGCCCCTGGTTGAAAAGGGCTTGAAAGGGCAGGATTTGGGAAATGCGCTGAAAAGCGAACGGCTGGATGCGCTCAAGGTGTACAAGGCTGAGTGCGCTGCGCTTCGCGAATGAATTCGCGCCTACACGGCATCCGGCGTTAATTGCTTGCCGCGCCACTCGAACGCTACAGGCCAGAGCTGTTGATCGATCTGCGCATCAGCCCAGAGCGTGCCGAAAGGCACGCCAACACCTGGATGCAGGCGATCCGCCGCGATCAGCGACAAGGGCCACAGCACAA
This sequence comes from Pseudomonas serbiensis, assembly GCF_030580745.1. Lineage (NCBI taxonomy): Bacteria > Pseudomonadati > Pseudomonadota > Gammaproteobacteria > Pseudomonadales > Pseudomonadaceae > Pseudomonas > Pseudomonas serbiensis. The sequence goes on along the minus strand of NZ_JAUQOO010000019.1, from coordinate 78,384 downwards.
AGGCATTCTTGAGAATTTCTGCACGCGGCAGGATCAATCCGTCGAAATTACCGACCTGCTCGCCATACAGGAGCACGTCGATATCCAGCGGCAGACCCTTGCGATCAGGCGCGTAACGGCCGTTATCGGCTTCGATCATCTTCAAACGGCGGTCCAGCTCCAGCAATGGCAGATCAGTCAGCGCCGAAACCACCAGATTGAAGAACGGACCGCTCTTGATCCCCACCGGCTGGCTCTCGAATACCGGCGAGCAGGTCAGCTCGCTCAGGAATGAATCCAGTGCATCCAGCCCGGCATGCAGGTGCCTTTCGCGCTCGATATTACTGCCGAGCCCCAGAAAAACCCGAGTCAGGGACATCCGCGCTCAATCTCCACGCCCACACCCGCAGCAGCAGCGACAGCGCCCGGCTTGGTCAGCCTCAGACGCAGCCAGGGAATATGAAACTCGCTCATCAACACTTCGGCCAGACGCTCGGCAAAAGTCTCCACCAACTGGAACTGCGCCTGCTCGGCAAAGGCCTGAATACGGGTTGAAACACTCGCATAGTCCAGCGCCTTGCTCAGGTCGTCACCCGCGGCGGCAGGCCGGTTATCCCAGGCAAAACTCAGGTCCAGCCGCAAGCACTGGCGAATGCCACGCTCCCAGTCATAAGCGCCGATCACCGTATCGACCTCAAGACCGTCGATGAAAACTCTGTCCAAGCACTACTCTCCACTGCACGACAAGGGCGCGATGCGCCGTTAGAATCAGGGCATCCTCGCCCGGAATGGTTAGCATGTTTTGGTTACTGGCTATTTTCGCCTACCTGCTCGGCTCACTGTCCTTCGCCATCCTGCTCAGCCGCCTCAATGGCAGCCCGGACCCGCGCGCCAGCGGCTCAGGCAATGCAGGCGCAACCAACATGCTGCGTCTGGCCGGCAAAAAGCTGGCCGTCCTGACCTTGATCGGTGACCTCTGCAAAGGTCTGATACCGGTACTCCTCGCCAGCCTTGGCGGCCTTGACCCCGGAGAACAGGCCTGGATCGGCGTTTGCGCCGTATTGGGCCATTTGTTTCCGTTGTACTTCCGCTTCAAGGGCGGCAAAGGCGTTGCAACCGCAGCCGGAATGCTGCTGGGGCTCTACCCTCCTGCCGCCGCCCTGGCCATTACGACCTGGCTGCTGACGTTCTACCTGACCCGTACCAGCTCGCTTGCTGCGCTGATCGCCACGCCATTGACCCTGCCACTGCTGGCCTGGCAGGAACCTCGGGCACTGCTGCCCATGAGTGTCCTGACCTTGCTGATCGTCTGGCGTCACCGAGGCAATCTACGCGACCTGCTCGCCGGGCGCGAACGGCATTTCTGAGGGGTGGCATGAAAACGGCTCAACTTCACGCCACACCCCCGAAAAACAGTCAGATACCCGGCAACTGCTCCATCGGCCAACGCGCCTGCACGGTGATACTCAAGTCTTCCTTCTGACCCGCCAGCAGACGCTGACAGCCCGCGAACGCGATCATCGCACCATTATCGGTGCAGAACTCGGGACGAGCGTAGTAAACATTACCGCGCAGATCACCCAGCATGCTCTCAAGCGACAGTCGCAACGCCTTGTTGGCACTGACGCCACCCGCAATGACCAGGCTCTTGAGGCCGGTCTGCTTGAGCGCACGCTTGCATTTGATGGTCAAAGTCTCCACTACCGCCTGCTGGAAGGCCAGAGAGATGTCGCAACGGGTTTGCTCGCTGTCGTCTCCAGCGCTCTGGCACTGCTGCCAGGTATTGAGCGCAGAGGTTTTCAGGCCGCTGAAGCTGAATACCAGGCCCGGGCGGTCGGTCATCGGGCGCGGGAATACAAAGCGCCCCGCGACACCGCGAGTCGCCAGCCGCGAGATTTCAGGACCACCGGGATATTGCAGGCCCATCATCTTGGCCGTCTTGTCGAAAGCTTCGCCTGCGGCGTCATCCAGGGTTTCGCCCAGCAGCTCGTAACGACCAATGCCGTCGACCCGAACCAGTTGCGTATGCCCACCGGACACCAGCAAGGCGACGAACGGAAACTGTGGCGGTTGCTCTTCAAGCATCGGGGCCAGCAGATGGCCTTCCATGTGATGGACGCCAAGAGCCGGAATATCCCAGGCAAATGCCAGAGCCTGGGCACAGGAAGCGCCCACCAGCAAGGCACCGACCAGACCCGGCCCGGCCGTGTAGGCAATGGCATCGATATCGGTCGCGACACAGTCCGCTTCGGCCAGAGTCTGGCGAATCAGCGGCAACATGCGCTTTACATGATCGCGTGACGCCAGCTCCGGCACCACGCCACCATAGGCGCGATGCAGGTCGATCTGACTGAACAATGCGTCAGCCAGTAAACCGCGCTCGCTGTCGTAAAGTGCGACGCCGGTTTCATCACAAGAAGTTTCTAATCCCAGTACTAACATGGGTTTGCGCCTTGTAGGGGGCAGATTTGAAGGCGCGCATGATAGTCGTCGCTCAAGGCTCCGACCAGCGGTTTTCGATCAGAGGCTTTGCATTCCTCTCAATGAGGGGTTAACATCCGCAACCCTTAAAAACCGACGTACTTTTGTGCAGTGTTTGCACGAGGCGTTGACCCCGGTAATGAATGAAGGTAGCTCTGGATGCCAGCCGTCAAAGTTAAAGAGAACGAACCCTTCGACGTAGCTCTGCGTCGTTTCAAGCGCTCCTGCGAAAAAGCCGGTGTTCTGGCTGAAGTTCGTAGCCGCGAATTTTACGAGAAGCCGACTTCCGAGCGTAAGCGTAAGGCAGCTGCTGCTGTCAAGCGTCACGCCAAGAAAGTCCAGCGCGAACAGCGCCGCGCCGTTCGTCTGTATTAATTTACAGCCGTACGTCGCAAGCTTCTGCCTTGCCCGGCCATCAACGCCGGGCTGTCGGCAGTTGGAGCACTAGCCTCACGCTTCATTGACAGAGGCCGTCGAAGCCGCACATGCGACCCAGACAAATCCGTCAAAGCACGTCCAGCCTGCTTCAGGCAACATTGATTGATCTGCCCTTCGGACAGGCTTGATCAATGAGCATGACGAGCATGCCTTGATGACTTCGCAAGAAGCTCAGCCAAGGCAGCGTCTCTTGCGATCACTCAGTGAACACCAAAGCTACAGGCTGAAGTCGAATTCACATGAAATCGCTGCGCACTTATTTCCTTTCAAAGCTGCAGGCCCGATTATCGGATGCCGATACCCATCCGTATGTCGCTACCATTGCTGACAAAGGCGGCCGACAGGTTGGCGCACGCTTACAGATTCGCCACGATACTTTCGTAACAAGCCTGATGACGAGAACGCCATGGCAGGGCTAATCCCCCAAAGCTTCATTGACGACCTTCTGAACCGCACCGACATCGTCGATGTTGTCAGCTCGCGCGTGCAATTGAAGAAAACCGGGAAAAACTTCAGCGCCTGCTGCCCGTTCCACAAAGAGAAAACCCCCTCTTTCAGTGTCAGCCCTGACAAACAGTTCTATTACTGCTTCGGTTGCGGTGCCGGCGGCAACGCACTGGGCTTCATCATGGACCACGACAACCTGGACTTTCCCCAGGCTGTCGAGGAACTAGCCAAAGCGGCAGGCATGGAAGTGCCACGCGAACAGAGCGTCAAAGGCCAGAAACCACGCCAGCCGACCGACTCACCGCTGTATCCGCTGCTGACAGCCGCCGCCGAGTTTTATCGCCAGGCCCTGAAAAGCCACCCGATGCGCAAGGCCGCCGTGGACTACCTCAAGGGCCGCGGCCTGTCGGGCGAGATCGCACGAGACTTTGGCATGGGGTTCGCCCCGCCGGGCTGGGACAATCTCTACAAGCACCTGAGCAGCGACACACTTCAGCAAAAGGTCATGATCGATGCCGGCCTGCTGATCGAGAACGCGGAAACCGGCAAACGCTACGACCGCTTTCGTGACCGGGTCATGTTCCCGATCCGCGACTCACGAGGCCGCGTCATCGCCTTTGGTGGCCGGGTACTGGGCGACGACAAGCCCAAATACCTGAACTCCCCTGAAACCCCGGTGTTTCACAAGGGACAGGAACTGTACGGCCTGTTCGAAGCGCGCAAGTACAACCGCAATCTCGACGAAATCATCGTTGTCGAAGGCTACATGGATGTCATTGCCCTGGCCCAGCAAGGCCTGCGCAATGCCGTCGCCACCCTGGGCACCGCGACCAGCGAAGAGCACCTGAAGCGACTGTTCAGGGTCGTGCCCAACGTGCTGTTCTGTTTTGACGGCGACCAGGCCGGCCGAAATGCCGCATGGCGCGCACTGGAGGCCACCCTGTCGAGCCTTCAGGACGGACGGCGCGCACGCTTCCTGTTTCTGCCCGAAGGCGAAGACCCGGACACCCTGGTGCGCTCCGAAGGTACTGACGCCTTCAAGGCGCGCATCAATCAGCATGCTCAACCGCTGGCCGACTACTTCTTCGAGCAACTGACCAAGGAATCCGACCCGCGCTCGCTCGAAGGCAAGGCCCACATGGCCACCCTTGCGGCACCGCTGATCGACAAGGTTCCCGGCGCGAATCTGCGCACGCTCATGCGCCAGCGCCTGAGCGAAATCACCGGCCTCAATAACGAAGCCGTCAGTCAGTTGGTACAAAGTGCGCCCGCAGATGTGCCTCCCAGCTACGATCCGTACGTCGATTACGACGCAATGCCGGATTTCGCGGATTACCAGCAGCACGGCGGCTACGAAGAGCAGCCGCAATGGACGCCCAAGAAAACCGGCGGTCAGAATCAGAAAAAATGGGACAAGAAGCCCTGGGACAAAAAAGGCAAGCGTCAGGAGTTCGAGCCTCGCGCCCCGCGCGTACCAACGGCAGTCGAACCGCCGTTGCAGGCAGCACTGAGAACCCTGCTGCACCACCCGGAACTGGCCGAAAAGGTCGAAAATGCGAGCCACTTCGCCGCAGAAGACCACGCACAGGCACAGTTACTGGTCGCCCTGATCGAGGCCCGACAAAAGAATCCGAATCTTCGGTCGTTACAGTTGATAGCGCGTTGGCACGGCACGGAACAAGGCCGATTGCTGCGCGCACTGGCAGAAAAGGAATGGCTGATCGAGGCCGACAACCTTGAACAACAGTTTTTCGACACTATAACTAGGCTATCGGCAAACCAACGTGAGCGGAACATTGATCAATTGATCATCAAGGATCGCCAAGTCGGCCTGACGGCAGAAGAGAAAACTCTACTGCTCCAGCTGCTTAGTCGCAATGTTTCTGCACAAAACCCGACCTCAACTGGCGCGTGAGGTCATAGCTCGGGTATAATCCTCGGCTTGTTTTTTGCCCGCCAAGACCTTCAGTGGATAGGGTGTTATGTCCGGAAAAGCGCAACAGCAATCTCGTATCAAAGAGTTGATCACCCTGGGTCGTGAGCAGAAGTATCTGACTTACGCAGAGGTCAACGACCATTTGCCTGAGGATATTTCAGATCCTGAGCAGGTGGAAGACATCATCCGCATGATCAACGACATGGGGATCCCGGTACACGAGAGTGCTCCGGACGCAGACGCCTTGATGCTGGCCGATGCCGATACCGATGAAGCAGCCGCAGAAGAAGCGGCCGCAGCATTGGCAGCGGTTGAAACCGACATCGGTCGTACTACCGATCCCGTGCGTATGTACATGCGCGAAATGGGTACCGTTGAACTTCTGACCCGTGAAGGCGAGATCGAAATCGCCAAGCGTATTGAAGAAGGCATCCGTGAAGTGATGAGCGCAATCGCGCACTTCCCTGGCACGGTTGACCATATTCTCTCCGAATACGAACGTGTCACGAGCGAAGGCGGCCGCCTGTCTGACGTTCTGAGCGGTTATATCGACCCGGACGACGGCATTGCGCCGCCTGCCGAAGTACCTCCGCCACTCGACGCGAAAGCAGCCAAGGCTGACGACAGCGACGATGACGAAGAAGAATCGGGCGAATCTTCGGACGACGAAGAAGAAGCCGAAAGCGGTCCAGACCCCGTCGTGGCTCAACAGCGCTTCGGTGCAGTTTCCGAGCAGATGGAAATCACCCGCAAGGCGTTGAAGAAATTCGGTCGTGAAGACAAGAATGCCATCGCCGAGCTGGTTGCCCTGGCCGAACTGTTCATGCCAATCAAACTGGTTCCAAAACAGTTTGAAGGCCTGGTAGAGCGCGTTCGCAGCGCCCTTGATCGCCTCCGCGCCCAAGAGCGCGCGATCATGCAGCTGTGTGTTCGTGATGCCCGCATGCCACGTGCAGACTTCCTTCGCCAGTTCCCAGGCAACGAAGTTGACGAAAGCTGGACCGACGCACTGGCCAAAGGCAAAAGCAAATATGCCGAAGCCATTGCTCGTCTGCAGCCGGACATCCAGCGTTGCCAGCAGAAGCTGACCGCGCTTGAAGAAGAAACCGGCCTGAAGATTGCCGAGATCAAGGACATCAACCGTCGCATGTCGATCGGTGAGGCCAAGGCCCGCCGCGCGAAGAAAGAGATGGTCGAAGCGAACTTGCGTCTGGTGATCTCCATTGCCAAGAAGTACACCAACCGCGGCCTGCAATTCCTCGATCTGATCCAGGAAGGCAACATCGGCCTGATGAAAGCGGTGGACAAGTTCGAATACCGTCGCGGCTACAAGTTCTCGACCTATGCAACCTGGTGGATCCGTCAGGCGATCACTCGCTCGATTGCCGACCAGGCACGCACCATCCGTATTCCGGTACACATGATCGAGACGATCAACAAGCTCAACCGTATTTCCCGCCAGATGCTGCAGGAAATGGGTCGCGAACCGACTCCGGAAGAGCTGGGCGAACGCATGGAAATGCCTGAGGACAAGATCCGCAAGGTACTGAAGATCGCCAAAGAGCCGATCTCCATGGAAACCCCGATCGGCGACGACGAAGACTCGCATCTGGGTGACTTCATCGAAGACTCGACCATGCAGTCGCCAATCGATGTCGCCACGGTAGAAAGCTTGAAAGAAGCGACACGCGAAGTGCTGTCGGGCCTTACCGCTCGCGAAGCCAAGGTTCTGCGCATGCGCTTCGGCATCGACATGAATACCGACCACACGCTGGAAGAGGTTGGTAAGCAGTTTGACGTAACCCGCGAGCGGATTCGTCAGATCGAAGCCAAGGCACTGCGCAAGCTGCGTCACCCGACAAGAAGCGAGCACCTGCGCTCGTTCCTTGACGAGTAATAGCACAAACAAGTCAAAAACCCCCGGCCCGCCGGGGGTTTTGCTTTTCTGGAATAACACTTTCCGATTAGTAGTTTTTTCACCCCTTTCCCAACGCCGTCTACACTCGTCTCATTACTATCCGCCGCTATGAGGCTGCCATGTTACGACTGTCGGCCATCACACTCTTTTGTCTGATCGGCTCCATAGCACATGCCAACACTCCGGGCTTGCCGGACACTAGACAAGACGCTCTGACCGCCAGCGAAGAACTTCGTAACGGCACTCATGCCTACCCGTTTCAGGACACCGAAAGCCCAAGACTCTGGCTCGCCCAGCAAGATTCAAAAGCCTTGCTGCTCGTCTCGGACAGCACGCTGACGAGCCTGCAACAGCCCGACATCGATAGATGGGAAAACAGCGAGCCGGTGCATTGGGAAAACTTTCTGCTTTATGGCCTTCCGGGCCTATTACTTCTTTCGGCGGTTCTGGCAGTCGTTATCCGCAATAACCGGAAACTCAACCTGGAGATTTCTCGCGGAGTCGAACTGGAACAGAAACTCAGAGGCAGCGAGTACCATTATCGCGGGCTGGTTGAAAGCCTCTCAGCGGTTGCCTGGGAAGCCAACCCGGAAAAAATGACCTACAACTATGTCTCGCCGCAGGCCGAAAGCCTGTTGGGCTACCCGCTGGCAAAATGGCTGCAACCCGGCTTCTGGCGCAGCATTGTGCATCCGGAAGACATCGACGCAGCCGAGACCTTCTGCAAGCAACAGGCACTGAGCGGCAACGACCACAGCCTCGACTACAGGGTCCGTAACGCCGAAGGCCGGATACTCTGGATCCGCGACATCGTCAGCCTGATCAAGTGCGGCCCAGAACCCATCATCCGCGGCCTGATGATCGACATCAGCGCCAGCAAACAAACCGAAGAAGCCCTGCGCCTGTCAGAAGGAAAGTTCTCCTCGGTCTTTGCCCAATGCCCGGACATTCTGATCATCGCCCGCCTTTGCGACGGCATCATTCTTGAGGTCAACAAAGCCTTCGTGGCCCAGACCGGCATGACCAGCGAAGAAACCATCGGCAAAACCGCCACACAAATCAACCTGTGGGCCATTCCCGGCGTTGGGCCGGGCCTGCTGGAGCGCCTGCAACAAGGCCGTATCCGCAATCTGGAAATGCCCCTGCGCCGCAAGGATGGCCGTACATTTTCCTGCCTCATGTCAGCCGACCCTTTCGAGATGAGCGCTACACCAGCCGTCTTGCTCACCGTGAGCGATATCACGCCTCTCAAGCAGGCCCAGCAGCAACTGCAACTGTCCGAAGAGAAATTCGCCAAAGCCTTCCACTCATCGCCAGACGGCCTGGTTATCGCCCGGACCAGCGACGGCATGCTGATGGAAGTCAATGAGGGCTTCTGCCGCTTGACCGGCTACAGCGAAGACCAGTGCCTGGAACGCTCAGGCCTTGATCTACAGATCTGGGTCGATCCGAGCGAGCGCCAGCAATTGGTCAAGCAGCTACAGCAGCATGGCGTCGTACGGGATTTCCGTGGCCAGATCCGTCGCCTGGATGGCCAGGTCCGGCTTTGCGAAATGTCCTCGCATCCGCTGCTCATCGCCGGGGAAGAATGCATCATGACCCTGGCCCGTGATATTACCGAACGCCAACAGATGCAGGAAAAACTGCACCTGGCCGCGACCGTCTTCGAGAGCACCGCCGAAGGCGTGCTGATCACCGATACCCGCCAGCGCATCAACGCCGTCAACCGTGCATTCAGCGAAATAACAGGATACGGCGAACAGGAAGCCTTGGGCCAGACACCACGCCTGCTCGCCTCCGGGCAGCATGACAGCGCGTTCTACGCCTCCATGTGGCACCAACTGGGCGCCGAAGGGCACTGGCAAGGCGAAATCTGCAACCGTCGCAAGAATGGCGAGCTTTACCCCAGTTGGCTGACGATCAGTGCCGTGCGCAACAAGGATCGCTTCATAACCCACTTCGTCGCCGTGTTTGCCGACATCTCCAGCCTCAAACACGCCCAGGCCCGTCTGGACTATCAGGCCCATCACGATCCATTGACCGGCCTGCCCAACCGCACCCTGTTTGAAAGCCGCCTGCAATCCGCCCTGCTACACAGCGAAGAGTCGGGCAGCCTTGGCGCCGTGCTGTTTCTCGATCTGGATCGCTTCAAGCACATCAACGACAGCCTCGGGCATCCCGTGGGCGACCTGCTTCTCAAAGGCATCGCACAGCGCCTCAAGGAGACGCTGCGCGACATAGACACCGTGGCACGCCTCGGCGGCGATGAATTCATCGTCCTGCTACCCGGCCTGCTGCAACCTGGCGATGCGCAAACCATCGGCAACAAGCTCCTGGCCTGCTTTACCGCACCGTTCCAGGCAGGCGAACATGAGTTTTTCATGAGTGCGAGCATCGGCAGCAGCCTCTTCCCGACTGATGGCACCGACGTCGCCACACTGGTCAAGAACGCTGATGCAGCGATGTACCGCTCCAAGGCCAAGGGGCGCAACCGGATCGAAAGCTACACCCGCGACCTGACCTCTCAGGCCAGCGAACGGATCGCCCTGGAACAGGAACTGCGCAGAGCCATTGAACGCAACGAACTGAGCCTGTCCTATCAGCCAAAAACCAGCCTGCTGACCAACAAACTGGTGGGCGCCGAAGCCCTGATTCGCTGGAGTCACCCAACCTTCGGTGAAGTACCGCCTGAACACTTCATCCCGCTGGCGGAAGAAAACGGCATGATCCTCCAGATAGGCGACTGGGTCCTGGAACATGCCTGCATCCAGATGCGCAAATGGCGCAAGACCTACGAACCCTTCGGACCACTCTCGGTAAACCTGGCCGGCGCTCAACTGCGCCAGCCCAACCTGCTCAAACGCATCGAGCAACTGCTTCTGGACAACGACCTGGAGCCCGGCTGCCTGCAACTGGAAATCACTGAAAACTTCATCATGAGCCAGACAGAAGAAGCCCTCTCGGTGCTGCACAAACTGAAAAAGCTTGGCGTTCAACTGGCCATAGACGACTTCGGCACCGGCTACTCGTCCTTGAGTTATCTCAAACGACTGCCACTGGACATCCTGAAAATCGATCAGTCCTTCGTCCGCGGCCTCCCCGAAGACACCCACGACGCAGCCATCGTTCGCGCCATCATCGCCCTGGGCCGCAGCATGCAACTGACCATCATCGCCGAGGGCGTCGAGAACCCCGAACAACAGAAATTCCTCACCGAACACGGCTGCGAACAGATTCAGGGCTACATCGTCAGCCTCCCCTTACCTCCCGAGGAATTCTGCTCCAGATTTCTTCTTATGAATCTTTCGGATTTTTCGGATAGCACAGCCGCGAAACCGCCGTTATAATCCGCGGCCTACTGAGGGCCCATAGCTCAGTTGGTTAGAGCAGAGGACTCATAATCCTTTGGTCCACGGTTCGAGTCCGTGTGGGCCCACCATTTTTCAAAAGCCGCGCATTGCGCGGCTTTTGTCGTTTTAAATCCCAGGAATTTCAGGCTGATTCGCCTTGCTCGATGCTGGCTGAGTCCACAAAGTGTCCACCACACTTTGCCAAAGAGTTCAAATCGACTACCTCAAGCCGTTCAGGCGTAATCCATGCTCGGTTTACGTGACAAGTGACCTTGAATGTAACGTATGCCTGACTTTTGGGAGAAATCAAAACAAGAGAGGCTCACGTCAGCACAATCACCGTAAGAGGATTTCACCGAGCCCTCCGGGAACCTCCAGCGCCCGCAGACGCTCGAATCACCTCATGGAAGCAGCCGCCCTGAATGGTGGGTTTTCCGTGCTGATGATGAGTTTTGCAACGCTCCCGAATAAAAGCTACACGCCCTTTTTTCCCACTGACGTGTAAGCTACCGGCGCCGGTCACGTTGAGGATGGCTGGCTCGTACAGGAATTGCTGCTATACAGACGGTAGCGCTCGAAGCGGGGAATATGCCGCTGAGGGGCTCATACCGAGATTGGCCGGACACATCGGGTAGATGCCTGATTTTTTTGAAGCAAGACTACGGCCCTCCGTTTTCAGGAATACCAAACAAAAACAGCCCGCAAGATGCCTCTGATAAATCACAGGCGCATCCCGTACAATTACAGGGTTTATTTAGATGGGCACGAAAAATGTCAGCTGATGTATCAGCAGAGAGCACAAATCAACGCTTGGGTAATCTGATCAACAAGTACCTGTTACCGCTAGGCTGGCTCGTTACCCTGACAGGGATATTCTGGATCTGGGATAGAGCGCTCTACCACAAGCTTTTTTATATATTTCTGGCCTTCCCTACCTTTCTCGTATTGGTCATGCGGCCTCGCTTGCTGAAGCCCCTGACCTGCAATCCATTATTCATTGCATTCGGTGTCTTCAGTGCATACATCCTGATCAGCATTGCCTGGGCCGTGACGGAGGATGATCTGCCAGGCCTGCTCAAACGCCCTCTCTACATCGCGTTGTTGTTGTTTTCTACAGGCATCATTGCCTTGAATTACCCCGCACGGCTGGAGCAGTCCACACGCCTGTCAGCCATCATTGCCGCAGTGGTGGCTTGCCTGTCACTGGCCTATTTCGTACTTTTCGATATACCTGCCGGTGAAAGCCGCCTGAATGGTTACGGCGTGCTCGAAAATCCGTTGCTTACCTCTCATGTCTTGGGCGCATTCGCTGCGTTCTGGCTAGCCTCATGGTTCCAGGCACGCAAGGCATGGAACCCGGTGCCGATTATCTGTCTGGCATTTCTGGGAGCAGCAATCATGGCAACCGGGTCACGGACGCCATTGATTGGGTTGGCGGCTGCCCTTGGGTGGCTGTTACTCGTTGGTGACCGGCGACGCAGCTTGTTTGCCATCGGGATAGCCGTTATTGCCCTGATTGCTGTTCTGCTGATTCATCCCGACGCAATCACGCAGCGCGGTTTGTCCTACCGGCCCGCGATATGGATGGAATCACTGCGCCAGATCAGCGAACACCCGTGGCTGGGCTATGGTTTCGGTACAACGATGACAGTAGTGATTCCAGGCCTGCCCTTCAATCTTGCCGATCCACACAATATAGAGCTGGGCGTGCTCTATTCGGGCGGCATCATAGGGCTGGTACTGTGGATGACGATGTATGGCCTGGCGATCCATTTCTGCTGGACCCACCGCCAGTATCCAGCCGTCACCATCGCGGCGACCTGGCTTGTATTCGGCTTTGCTTCAGGGCTGACTGAAGGCAATGCCTTCATGTCACGTCCCAAGGAACACTGGTTCCTGATCTGGATGCCCCTGGCCCTGGTCTACGCCCAGTCATTGATTTACCGGGCGCGCAGCCAAACGATCAAGAAATAACCAGCCGCCACATGCCGCGCAGGGTTTTCCTGTTCCAGAACCTGACCGGGATATCTGCCAGGATTTCCCGAGTCAGCGCCTTGTCGCGGTTGGCGTACTTGAGCACCATGGAGTTGCGGAAGTTCATGCACACCTTCTCGTACTGAGGATGATCACGAAACACCTCGTACGTTTTGAGCACGTTGTCCACCATGAACCGACCGTTCTTGAAGGTGTTGCTAGGGTGGTCACGGTATTGCGCCAGCACTTCACCGAGAATGTCGATGAAGTAACCGGCGCGGGCAATCGCCAGCTCGATATAAATATCCTCAAGCCGAATATTGGCGTTAAAGCCGCCGACCTTATCCAGAGCTTCTCGTCGAAACATCAATGTGGCTGAGGCAGGCCCTGGCTTGCGATTGAGAAATAGATCGTCGAAATCCAGACGGCGGAATGGAAGGTTTCTGTTGCGCTGCTCACGCTCACCCATCACCTGGCCATTCTGGTCGATAGTTTCTATGTTGGCCGCGCAGATGCCCACTTCAGGCTTGTCTTTCATGTACTCCACTTGCGTGGCGATACGGTGGGGAAACATGATGTCATCGGAGCCGAAGGGAACGACCAACTCGCCTCGCGCACGCTCGATCGCTTCATTGAGGGTGCGGGCCAGGCCCTGGTTGGCCTGAAAGCGCAGATCAAAGCCATGCGCCTCCTGAAGCCGCTTCAGGACTTCCGGGCTTTCGTCTTTAGAGCCATCGTCGACGACCAGAAGCTCGATATTCGGGTAGGTTTGATTGATGACACTATTGATACTGTCTTCGATGTAGCGTGCGTGATTGTAGGAAGCGATGATCACTGTCACCAATGGTGTATCGGTGACATCGTGACGTTGAGCGCACATAAAAATCCCCTGGATCGAATCTGTACGGCATTCAGTATTTTCAGCTGAAAACTGTGAATGCCGGGCTCAAGGCTCGTAGGCCCCGGCGAATAAATTTTGCGCAATATTACTTGAATCACCCATGTTTTCGTAGGTATCTCAGCCTGTAAGGACTGCCCTTGCTGAAATCCAGACCACCACTTCCCCCCTTCTCGACAGCCAGCTTGCCCGGCGTAAACGTCTTCGCGTACCGGGCATTCCATGTAGATATACACATTCCGCATCAGAGATTCTCCGGCTTGCTCTGGGCCAGACGCACACGCTTGTGACTCATGGCGCCGAGAGGCGGATATCCTGTGCAGACGTGCCTGCTTGACCAGCTGGGCCAACCGCCGCAGCGTGTCAGTGCATCAAGCGGGGTTGGCATTCGTTTTTCTCATGAGTCTGTCGCGCCAATGACAATGACTCAAAGCAGGAAAGCAATAAACAATTCCCCCTCCACTTGTGGCTTACTGGGCATCGCCATCATCAAAGCATGGACACTTTCCCCACCCTCGCGGCCATTTAACGCATGACGAATTCGCGCTCTGTTTTTATCCCTTCCTGGCTTCGCCCTGTTCTGCGTCCTGTGCTTGACCCGTATCGCCGCTATCGGCATGCGCGGCTGATTCATGCCGCACGTATCGTGGTCGGGCTGCTGGTATCGATCCTGCTGACTTCCGGCTTGAACATGCCCCATGGTGAATGGGCGTCGGTAACGATGCTGATCGTGATCGGCGGTTTGCAGCACCATGGCAACATCGGCAAGAAGTCCGTCGAGCGCGCATACGGGACGCTGATTGGCGCGGGCCTTGGGCTGTTTGTGGTGGTGCAGCAGGGGTATCTGGAAATTCCGTTGCTGACCTACGTCATGATGTCCGTGATGTGTGGTTTCTTCGCTTATCACGCGATCGGCAAGGGCGGTTATACCGCGCTGCTGTCGGCGATTACCCTGTTTATCGTGGCGGGCCACGGGGTCAACCCGATCAGTGATGGTCTGTGGCGGACGCTGGATATCATGATCGGTATCGCACTGGCGCTGGCCTTCTCCTTTGCCTTGCCGCTGTATGCGGTCTTTTCCTGGCGGTACAACCTGGCCAGCGGCCTGCGCGATTGCGCGAAGGTTTACGGGCGCATCCATCAAGGCGAGCCGATCAGCGCCGACGAGCACTTGAAACTGACTGCAAGGCTCAACGCCACGATGCTGCAACTGCGCTCACTGCTGCCATCGGTGTCCAAGGAAGTGAAGATTTCCATGGTCGAACTGGATGCCATACAGGGTCATTTCCGGATGTGCCTGAGCACGCTGGAGATCCTTTCCAACATTCGTCCTGCCAATCTAGACCAAGCCGCAGGTGCTGCGTTGAAAACGTCCATGGACGCCGACTACCGCCAGATTCGCAGGCAACTGATCGGCATGGCCCGAGCCCTGCAAACCGGTGCTACCGAGCGTCTGGCACGGCAATCCGAAACGGCGGCCACCGAATCGGCAATACCTGCCGAACTGACCGGCTACCACTTGATGACTCAACAGTTGGCGCACAATCTGGATCGCCTGCAGGAGCGCCTGTCCAAGACCGCCAAGCGCTGGAAATTTTGAAGGAGAGCATTTTGTCCGATAGCCGCCCTCTCACCCTCGACGATATCGACCGCCAGTTGATTGCGGCCCTGCAACTCAATGCACGGGAAAGCGTGGCCATGCTGGCGCGGCAACTGGGGATTGCCCGTACCACCGTCACTTCACGGCTTGCCCGCCTGGAAAGCACCAAGGTGATCACAGGTTATGGCGTGCGCCTGAGTCAGCGTGTCGTGGATGGCGGCTTGCAGGCGTATGTCGGCATTACCGTCCAGCCACGTTCGGGCAAAGAGGTGCTGCGCCGGCTCAGCACACTGGCACAGGTTCAACAGTTATGCGCCGTCAGTGGCGAGTTCGATTACGTCGCCTGGCTGCGCACCGACTCACCGGAGCAACTGGACCAGTTGCTGGACCTGATCGGCAGCATCGATGGCGTGGAAAAGACCACGACCTCAATTATTCTCAGCAGCAAGATTGATCGCGGACACGCTGTTTGATCATGTTTTTGCGAGCGGAATAATGGCGCTTACACGTAATTTAAAAACCCGTTTTTATTGAGTTCAGGCATCCACTAACGACCTGCATTTATCTATTTACGACATGGTTAAATAATAATCAAAACAACACGCAGGCAGGATGACATCACTGAACTTTTCAGCTAAGTTGCGAAAATCAGGGACGCCATCCATTCCGATGAGCACATAAAAATTCAGGGACAATAAATTCAGGGCTAAAAAGCCCTTTTTTCCGTTTTACTTTCTCGACGTTCGAGAACTCTGCCGCCACTCCACATTTTTTCAAGTAGAACGAAAATGATTGAGCCAGAGCGGATTGTCATCCTGTCCAAAGAAGTAGAAGCGTTAGCCAATCGGGGCGTCAGTGATATTCAAGTCATCACCCGACAGACACGCTTGCTGGCAATCAATGCACTGATCGAAGCCGCCCATGCCGGTAGCGCAGGCAAAGGTTTTTCAGTAGTGGCCGAAGAGGTCAAGAACATCTCCGAGCGTGTTTCAAAGATCGCTGCAGCCCTGACTCATGATTTGCAAGCCTCGGTCAATCAATTGATCGAACTGGGCCAAGGCATGTGTTTCGATATGCGCGGCCAGCGCCTGGCCGACCTGTCACTGAACATGATCGAAATCATCGACCGTAACTTGTACGAACGGACCTGTGACGTTCGCTGGTGGGCAACGGATGCCTCGCTGGTCGATATGCTTACCACCCAGACACCGCAAACCTGCGCGCATGCCAGCAAACGCCTGGGAATCATTCTGGACAGTTACACCGTCTATCTGGACATATGGGTGGCTGATAAAAACGGTCGAGTGGTTGCCTCTGGCCGCTCTGGCACGTACGAAAAAGTCATGGGAGCCAATGTCGCCGAAGAGCCGTGGTTCAAGAACGCCTTGCGTCACACCTCAAGCGATCAGTACTACGCAGGGCAAGTGGCTGTAGAACCTTTACTGAACAACTCGCAGACATGCGCGTTCAGTGCCGCGGTGCGCAGCAATGCTGGTTCGCAAAGCCCAGTGATCGGTGTCATCGGTATTCTCTTCGACTGGCAAAGTCAGGCCCGATCGGTCATTGATGGCGTTCGACTGAGTGACGAAGAACGCGCGCGCAGCCGTGTAATGATGGTCGACGCCAACCACCGGATAATCGCCAGTTCCGATGCAGAAAGCCTGCTCGGCGAGCCTGTCCAGTTACAAACCAAGGCCGGGCAGAACAGCGGTTACAGCACCCAGCAGGCTCAAGCCATTCAAGGCTATGCACTGACGCCCGGCTTTGAAACCTGGCCCGGTATGGGATGGCTTGGCGTCATCGAGCAACAACTCCCTGCCATAGAAGCCTGACGCAGCCCAACCCGCGAGCCGGACCTTCTGACTCGCTCGCGGGGTCAGCCACCACTACAAAATGACCTACATATTCGTCACATTGAATAAAAACACATCATAACGACGACACTTTGCGTCTTATTAACGTACTCACGCTTATCTAGACTGTTGTTTTCGCTGTAGCCGAATCAAGGTCTGTCATGAAAAACAATCGTCATCCTCAAGACGGCAAAAAGCCGATCACCATTTTTGGCCCTGACTTTCCTTTTGCCTTTGATGACTGGATCGAGCATCCGGCAGGCCTGGGCAGCATTCCGGCAGAAAACCATGGCAAGGAAGTCGCGATCATTGGCGCCGGGATCGCGGGTCTGGTGGCGGCCTATGAGCTGATGAAGCTGGGCCTCAAACCCGTCGTTTACGAAGCCTCGAAAATGGGCGGCCGCTTGCGCTCCCAGGCTTTTGAGGGTGCCGAAGGGATCATCGCGGAACTGGGCGGGATGCGCTTTCCCGTCTCATCCACCGCGTTCTATCACTACGTCGACAAGCTGGGTCTTGAGTCCAGACCCTTTCCCAACCCGCTGACGGCGGCTTCAGGCAGCACCGTCATCGATCTGGAAGGCACAACCTATTACGCACAGAAGCTGTCGGATTTACCGACGATATTTCAGGAAGTGGCCGACGCCTGGGCCGATGCGCTGGAGTGCGGCTCGCAGTTCTCCGATATCCAGCAGGCCATTCGCGACCGTGATGTGCCGCGCCTCAAGGAGCTGTGGAACAAACTGGTTCCGCTCTGGGACGACCGAACCTTCTACGATTTCGTCGCCACCTCCAAAGCCTTCGCCAAACTGTCGTTCTATCACCGCGAAGTATTCGGTCAGGTCGGTTTCGGCACGGGCGGCTGGGACTCGGATTTCCCCAACTCGATGCTGGAAATCTTTCGCGTGGTGATGACCAACTGCGACGATCACCAACACCTGATTGTCGGTGGCGTTGAGCAGGTCCCGCTGGGTATCTGGCGTCACGTACCGGATCGTTGCGCCCACTGGCCGCAAGGCACCAGCCTGTCGTCGCTGCATCATGGCGCGCCGCGGACCGGGGTCAAACGCATTGCGCGGACCGAGGACGGAAACCTGGCCGTCACCGACAACTGGGGCGATACGCGGCACTACTCGGCGGTGCTGACCACATGCCAGAGCTGGTTGCTGACGACACAGATCGAGTGTGAAGAGTCGCTGTTCTCACAAAAGATGTGGATGGCTCTGGATCGCACCCGCTACATGCAATCCTCGAAAACCTTCGTCATGGTGGATCGCCCGTTCTGGAAAGACAAAGACCCGCAAACCGGTCGCGACCTCATGAGCATGACCCTCACCGACAGGCTGACCCGAGGCACCTATCTGTTCGATAACGGCGACGACAAGCCGGGCGTGATCTGCCTGTCCTACTCGTGGATGAGCGATGCCCTGAAGATGCTGCCGCAGCCTATCGACAAGCGCGTAAAACTGGCTCTGGATGCCCTGAAGAAGATCTATCCGAAAGTGGATATCGCAGCGCGTATCATCGGTGACCCGATCACCATTTCATGGGAAGCCGACCCGCATTTCCTCGGTGCTTTCAAAGGTGCGCTGCCGGGTCATTACCGCTATAACCAGCGGATGTACTCGCACTTCATGCAACAGGACATGCCCGCCGAACATCGCGGCATGTTTCTGGCCGGCGATGATATCTCCTGGACGCCCGCGTGGGTCGAGGGCGCGGTGCAGACGTCATTGAATGCCGTATGGGGCATCATGACTCACTTTGGCGGCAAGACGCTCCCGCAAAACCCAGGCCCCGGCGATGTGTTCCACGAGATCGGCCCCATCGCGCTTGCCGACTGATTGAGAAGGAAAACAGCCATGCGCATCGCGCAGTATCAATGCCCTCCTCTGCCACTGGATATCGGTGCCAACCTGCTGCGACTGGAGCAGCAGGCCAAGGCCGCGGCAGAGCAAAAAGCCGACCTGCTGGTCTGTCCGGAGATGTTTCTGACCGGCTACAACATCGGCGCAGAAGCCGCTCGCAAGCTGGCACAGCCGGTCAATGGCCTTGCAGCCTCTCGGATTGCGGCTATTGCCCAAGAACACGGCATCGCGATTGTGTATGGCTATCCCGAACTGGGCAGTGACGGGCGCATTTACAATGCGGCGCAACTGATCGACAGCCACGGACAAAGCCTGACCAACTACCGCAAGACCCATCTGTACGGCGAGCTGGACAAGTCGATGTTCACGGCGGGCAGTGATGACTTCCCGGTGGTAGAGCTCGATGGCTGGCGTCTGGGGCTGCTGATCTGCTACGACGTGGAATTCCCCGAAAACACCCGGCGTCTGGCACTGGCCGGTGCCGAACTGATTGTGGTGCCTACGGCGAACATGGTTCCTTACGATTTCGTCTGTGACATTACCGTGCGTGCGCGAGCGTTCGAGAACCAATGTTATGTGGTGTATGCCAATTACTGTGGCAGCGAGGGCGATATTCACTACTGCGGGCAAAGCAGCCTTTGCGCACCGGATGGCAGCCGCCCGGCCTTGGCGGCGCAAAATGAGACGCTGATGGTTGTCGAGCTGGACAGGCCATTGATGGAAGGCTCGCGGGCGATCACTACCTATTTCACGGATCGGCGGCCGGAGTTGTACCGAGATCTGACCAAGACCTGAGTTTTCATGGCGTTGTTCGCGAATAAATTCGCTCCTGTAGCGGCCTGAGCGCAAAATCCCGAGCGCCTCCTGCTAACATGTGGCGCATCTCGACACTGCCGTGACGCCAGCCGATGCCCCATGCTTCCAGTTCTGCCTCGAGGTCTGAGTTGACCTCCAGCCTCACCCGCCTTCAGGAACACTTCTTCAAAGTCGTCGTGCCGCTCTGGCAAGGTCCTGGCTGGAACGCGCAACTGGCGTTGCCTTATGAAGCGCTCGATGCACAGCACCATCCTCTGCCGCCACAGCGCTACAGAGCCATGGCCTGCGCCCGGCAGTTGTTCCTGTTTTCCAGCCTGATCGGTCATCCGGAGTTTCCGGACGCCGCGACTCGCGCCGGCGCGCTGTTTCGCTCAATGCAGCAACACTTTCATGACGCCGAACACGGCGGCTGGTTTTACAGCATCGATCCACAAGGCCAACCGCTGGACCGCCGCAAGGATCTCTACACCCACGCCTTTATCATTTTTGCCTTCGCCCATTACTGGGCCAGGGTAAAAGAGCCTCTGGCCGAGTCGGCACTCAATGCCGCGCTCAATGTCGTCGCCGAGCGTTTCGACGATGGCGCAGGTCTTTACGAAGCGAGCCTGGACGAAGACTGGTCCACGCTGGGTAGCGGCCCTTTGCAGAACCCGTTGATGCATCTGGCGGAGGCGTTTCTGGCAACGCTGTCGGTACGCCCGGATCCCAGGACCCAATCGGCCTTGAATGGGCTGGTCACTCACATGCAGCGCCGTTTCATCGACCCGGCGACAAGTGTGATGCTGGAGAAACCGCTGGGGGCTGTGGATAACTGGTATGAACCGGGGCACCAGTTCGAGTGGTTTTTCTTGCTGCACACCTCTGCCGAACTTCGCAGCACTCCGTTGTATGCCTCGTTGAACCGCGCGTTCACTCTTGCAGAGACTCAGGGTGTCGATCAACAAAGCGGTGCTGTGACCGCGATGCTGACATGTGACGGTGTTGTACGTGATGGCACCCAGAGAATCTGGGCACAGGCCGAATACCTTCGGGCGCTGGCGTTGCGTCCTGACAGTCTGAGCCGCCTGAATGATCACCTGATAGCGCTGCAGCAGCGATTCCTGCATGCCAAGGGCTGGCATGAATGCCTGGACACCGATGGCCAGGTCAGCCGCAGCGATATGCCGTCAACAACGCCCTATCACCTGGCTACCTGTTACATAGGCCTGGCTGAACAACTGTAGGAACGAATTCATTCGCGAGAGGCTCGTACATCCGAAAAGAATGTATCGACTTCAATGACGTCTCGCGGATAAATCCGCTCCTACGCAGCCGTGGGTAGGAGCGAATTCATTCGCGAAGAGGTTTCGCTCAGCCGCGATTGCGGTCGATCGCAAAGCCGGCCCAGGTCTGGCTGACAGGCATCAGCTCAAGGCTGTTGATGTTGACGTGTGCCGGGGTGTTCATGATCCAGAAGATCGTCTCCGCAATGTCCTGCGGCTGGATAGGCTCGGCACCGGCATAGGTCGCGTCGTACTTGGCCTGATCACCACCGAAACGCACCAGCGAGAATTCGCTTTCACACAGGCCCGGCTCCAGGTTGGTTACACGCACGCCAGTGCCGATCAGGTCGTTGCGCAGGTTCAGCGAGAACTGGCCCACGAATGCCTTGGTGCCGCCATAGACGTTACCGCCCGGATACGGGTAGTTGCCCGCCACAGAGCCCAGGTTGACGATACTGGCACCACGACCGTGGCCGATCAGACGCGGCAGCAGCAGGCGCGTCGTGTAGACCAGACCTTTGACGTTGGTGTCGATCATGGTGTCCCAGTCATCCAGATCACACTTGGGTGCCGGGTCGATCCCCAGCGCCAGGCCAGCGTTGTTGATAAGTCCACGAATGGTCGAGAACTCTTCCGGCAGATCGGCGATGGCGCTTTCCATGGCGGCGCGGTCACGCACATCGAGCGTCAGCGTGTGAACCCTGGTTTTCTTCGACAGTTCGGCGCTCAAGGCGTCCAGACGCTCCTGGCGGCGACCGGTCAGCACCAGCGACCAACCGGCCTCTGCAAAGCGACGGGCACAGGCTTCGCCAAACCCGGAAGTAGCGCCCGTGATGAATACGGTGGAAGTCATTTCGTTCTCCTGACATGGCGCAATAAAAGCGCAGCCTGTTAATAAGTTCACAGCAAGACCGGCAGGATGCCCGCCCGGAGCCATCTGGATCAAGCATGTGGACAAAGCTGCTCACAGAAAACCATAACTGTACAAAAAACGAACAACACCAGCGAAGCCACGTTCTACAAGGGCTACACGCGGTTTTGCCCACCTTATCCACAGTCAGGCCCACAATCTCTGGGGGCAAGTGTAAAACCCCGCATGGCTTGCATTTAAAGGGCTGTAGCCCATCGAGAGAAGTTTTCCCCTTGACTTTGTAACCAACACCCAGGCCCTGTAATAGCAGGTAAAACCCTGTGCTGCCCGCCAGCCCAATGAAGATGCCGCCTACCCGACTATTTCCAACGCTTGCCCACAGACTTATCCACAGGCTGCGCGCACAAACCAACTGTATGAACAAACAGGTATCTGGACGTTGACAAAAGCCTGTAAAGAACATCCAAAAACAGCTGATCAAAAAACAACCACCACGCTATAGCCCTTATATCTAAAGGCCTCCAGCCAAATACTCCCAAGTTATTAACAGCCAGTTCCACAGTAAACCTGAACAAGTCAAAACCGTGACAAAACAACCGTTTGCAGCGGCTTTATGTCGCGTTTCAAGGGCATGTCAAAATTGTTTTCCACAATCGGGAAAAAACAGCGCCCCGAGTGAAAAACACCCGGGGCGCGTGGATAAACGCTGTTTTTCTGACTGAATCAGTGCCCACCCAGATAAGCGTTCCTGACCTCTTCATTTACCAGCAATTCCTGGCCAGAGCCCGACAGACGGATCTCACCGTTGACCATCACGTACGCCCGGTCAGACAGCTTGAGTGCATGGTTGGCATTCTGCTCGACCAGGAAGATCGTCATGCCGGTGGCCGCCAGCTCGCGCAGGGTCGAGAAGATCTGCTTGACGATGATCGGCGCGAGACCAAGGCTCGGCTCATCGAGCAGCAGCAGTTTCGGACGACTCATCAGGGCACGAGCGATGGCCAGCATCTGTTGTTCGCCACCGGACATGGTCATGGCGCGCTGGTTACGGCGCTCCTTGAGCCTGGGAAACAGATCGAACATGCGCTGCATGTCTTCAGCCGAATGCTTGTCACCGATAGGGATAGTGCCCATCAGCAGGTTTTCCTCGACTGACATGTCGGGGAACACCCTGCGCCCTTCCGGCGATTGCGCGATGCCGTTGGAAGCAATGTAGTGCGACGACTTCTGCGTGATGTCGATGCCCTGGTAGATGATCTGCCCGCTGGCAGCTCGCGGCTGGCCGAAGATCGACATCAGCAGCGTGGATTTGCCCGCGCCGTTGGAGCCGATCAGGCTCACCGTTTCACCTTCATTGATATGCAGCGAGACCTTCTTGAGGGCCTGGATCGGCCCGTAAAACACATCGATCTCTTTCATTTCGAGGATCGGTTTGCTCATACCAGCTCCTCTTCATCAGCGCCCAGATACGCGGCGATCACTTTCGGATCGTTGCGGATCTGCTCCGGCCCGCCTGCGGCAATCACGTTGCCGTGGTCCAGCACCACAATATCGTCGGAAATGTTCATGACCATGCCCATGTCGTGCTCGATCAGCACGATGGTCATGTCGTGTTCGTCCCTCAACAGGCGGATCATGCCGCTCAGGGCTTCGGTTTCCTGCGGGTTGAGACCTGCGGCCGGCTCATCGAGGCAGATCACCTGAGGCCGTGTACACATGGCCCGGGCGATCTCCAGACGACGCTGCTGACCGTAGGACAATTCACCCGCAAGGCGGTTGGCGCAGTCCACCAGGTCCACCACTTCCAGCCAGTAGAACGCCGTATTGAGTGCATCCTCCTCAGCCTTGCGATACCCCCTGGTATTGAGGATGCCGCTGATAAGGCTGCGATTGACCCACATGTGCTGGGCCACCAGCAGGTTTTCCACCACCGACATTTCCTTGAACAGCCGAATGTTCTGGAAGGTGCGCGCCAGTCCGGCCCGGTTGACCAGGTGGGTGCCGCCGAACATCTTGTAGTACACGCGGCTGAAAAAGCTTTTGGGGGATACGAAGTCTGTTGCGGCAAACGACTCACCCAGCAGCTTGATCACATTGGTGGTCTTGCCACGGGTATGCAGCTCGATACGTCCACCCGTGGCCTTGTAGAAACCGGTCAGGCAGTTGAAGACCGTGGTCTTGCCCGCGCCGTTTGGGCCGATCAGAGCAAAGATCGAGTTGCGACGAACTTGCAGGCTGACATCGCTCAACGCCTTGATGCCGCCAAAATGCATCATCAGATGCTCGACCGAGAGAATGACTTCATTGCTCATGACGCCACTCCTTCTTTAACCAGTGAGCCTTTGCGCGGGACCACGCCAGTGCGGCTGATACGAATCAGGCCGCGTGGCCGCCAGATCATCATCAATACCATCAGGATTCCGAACAGCAGTACCCGGTACTCGGAGAAACTGCGCAGCAGCTCTGGAGCCACAGTCAGCACAAAGGCCGCGATCACTACGCCCACCGTCGAGCCCATGCCACCCAGAACCACAATAGCCAGGATCAGTGCCGACTCGAAGAAGGTAAAGGAAGTCGGGTTGACGAAGCCCTGATAGCTGGCGAAAAACACACCGGCCAGACCGGCCGTCGAAGCCCCGATGGTGAACGCCGACAGCTTGACGAGCACATGATTGAGCCCCATCGAACGACAGGCGATCTCGTCTTCACGAAGCGCTTCCCAGGCACGGCCGATGGGCATGCGAGTCAGGCGATGCTTGATGAACAGCACGGCCAGCACCACGATGAACAGCACGGTGTAGATGAACAGGAATTTCAGATCCGGGTTGTAATCGAAGCCGAAATATTCGTGAATCGGAATGCCGCCCTCTTTGGCGCGACGCCCGAACTCCAGGCCAAAGAAAGTTGGCGAAGGCACGGGAACACCATTCGGGCCGCCGGTGAAGGACAGCCAGTTGTTGAGCACCAGACGAATGATTTCACCGAACCCAAGGGTCACGATGGCCAGATAGTCACCGTGCATGCGCAATACCGGAAAACCCAGAATGCACCCGGCCAGCGCGGCAGCAATCGCCGCCAGAGGCAGCGCCGACCAGAAGCCCAGGCCCAGATACTGATAACCCAGCGCCAGACCGTAGGCACCGATGGCATAGAACGCCACATAACCCAGGTCGAGCAACCCGGCCAGACCGACCACGATATTCAGGCCCAGCCCGAGCAGAACGTAGATCAGCCCGAGGATAACCACGGTCAGCAGGTACTTGTTGGCAAAGATCGGGAACACGATGGCAATCACGATCAACAGCGGAATGATCCAGTAGAGGCTCGATTTGTGATCGGGCTTGAGCACATGCACACCCGAAGCGGAACTCTCGAAACTCTGGCCAATGCGGATGCCCTTGGGCGTTTGCAGGAACAGGCTCATGAGGAAACGCCCCGCCATGACCACCGCCACCAGCAGGGCGACACGGGTCGGTTGCAGGTTGAAGCTGTAGCCGTCGAGCACAATGCCGACAATCGGGCCAAAGACGATCAGCGCCAGCAAGCCGGCAACCACGGCGTCGATCAGGCTTTTCTTGATATCGATAGGTTTAGCGATAGGAGCAGACATACTTATACCTTCGCCACGAGTGGGCGACCCAGCAGGCCTTGGGGACGGAAAATCAGGATCAGTACCAACAGGCCGAAACTGAACACGTCTTTGTAATCGGAATTGATCAAGCCGGAGAACTGCGACTCGGCAACCCCCAGGATCAAACCACCCAGCATCGCGCCCGGCAGCGAACCGATCCCGCCCAGTACCGCAGCAGTGAACGCCTTGATACCGATGACAAAGCCTGCATAGAAATCGAATGTGCCGTAGTTCATCGTGATCAGCACACCCGCCAGCGCAGCCATTGCAGCACCGATGATGAACACGTAGGAAATGACCCGGTCAGTGTTGATCCCCAGAATCGACGCCATCTTGCGATCCTGTTGCGTGGCGCGGCACATGCGACCCAGCTTGGTGTACTTGATGATGTAGGTCAGCAACGCCATGCCGGCAAAAGCGGCGATGAGGATGAAGATCTTGGTGTAGGTGATCTGCACGAAGCCGGTACCGACTTCAAAGCGCCAGGCACCTTCAAGAAGCGTTGGAACGCCCTGCTGCCGTGCGCCCTGACTGATCTGCGCGTAGTTCTGCAGGATCAGGGAAATGCCGATGGCGCTGATCAGCGGTGCCAGCCGGGTCGAGTTGCGCAGCGGCTTGTAAGCCACCCGCTCAATGACGAAGCCGTAGACACCTGTCACCACGACAGTGAAGATCAGCGTCCCGAGAATCAGGAATGGAAACGACTCCAGACCGAAGAAAGACAGAACCGCCAGGCCGATTGCGGCCAGGTAGGCGGAGATCATGTAAACGTCGCCATGGGCGAAGTTGATCATGCCGATAATGCCGTAGACCATCGTGTAGCCGATGGCAATGAGGCCGTAGACAGACCCGAGAGTCAGTCCGTTGACCATTTGCTGCAGGAAAATACCGTCCATCACGCACGCTCACAAACTTGAAGGCCGCTCAGGGTCCTGCTCGCCATACCCTCATCAGGCATAACGAGCAGGCCGTACGGCTACAGAAGAGTCCAGGCCCGCTGAGGTGTGAGCCCGTTACCATGCCAGGCCGCCTCAAGAGGCAGGCCTGACGATGCGTCTATCTCACTTCTGTTTTTCGAGCTGTTTGTATTTGCCAGTGGCATCCCACTGATAAACCACATAGTCGGAGACTTTCAGGTCGCCTTTGGCATCCCAGGTTTTCTCGCCCATGACAGTCTTGACCGGGTTGGCTTTCAGCCATACAGCCGCAGCATCGCCCTTGTTGGATTTGGCACCGTTGAAGCCGGCAGCCAGCGCCTGTACGGAAGCGTAGGCATACAGGGTGTAGCCTTCAGGCTCGTAACCGGACTTGCGGAACTCATCGACCACCGCCTTGCTTTCTGGCAGCAGGCGCGGGTCGGCACCGAAGGTCATGTACACGCCATCCACGTACTGTGGGCCGCCTGCGGTCGTCACCAGTTCATCAGTCACGACGCCATCATCGGACATGAACTTGACGTCCTTGAGGCCCTGCTCGCGCAGTTGACGAACCAGCGGGCCGGCTTCCGGGTGCAGACCACCGAAGTAGACGACATCGGCACCCACCGAACGGATCTTGGTAACCAGAGCACTGAAGTCTTTCTCGCCACGGGTCAGGCCTTCGTAGAGGACCTCTTTCACGCCGCGCTTGGCCAACTGGGCACGGGTCGCATCGGCCAACCCCTGACCGTAGGTGTCCTTGTCGTGGATAACCGCGATCTTCTTGCCTTTGAGCACATCGACGATGTAATCGCCGGCGACCACGCCTTGCTGATCGTCACGACCGCACATGCGGAACATTTCTCCCAGACCGCGCTCGGTAACCGTCGGGTTGGTGGAGCCCGGGGTGATGGCAATCACACCTGCCTCACTGTAAACCTCAGAAGCCGGAATGGTGGAAGAGGAACAGAAGTGCCCCACGACGCCGACAACCTTGTCCTGATCGACCAGACGGTTGGCGACAGCCACAGCCTGCTTCGGCTCGCAGGCATCATCGCCACGAACCAGAACAATTTTCTCGCCATTGACCCCACCTGCCGCGTTGATTGCATCCGCTGCCGCCTGAGCGCCCTTCATATACTGCTCGCCAAACGATGCGTTGGCGCCAGTCATGGGGCCTGCGACGCCAATCTTCACGTCGGCTTGAGCAAACGAAGACACGCCCAATGCAGTTGCCACTGCGATTGCCAGAAAACCTTTCCTGTAAAACGTATGCGACATGAGTGGTGCTCCTGAGATTTTTTAATTAGCACTGCAACTACAAGAGTTGCTTAGAGCAAGGGGCGTGCCATCACTTTTCATTCGGGAACACGTGATGCTCAGGGAGGCGCACCACCAGTCGCCAGCCCTTGCAAAAAGGCCGTGCAACCGTCTACCGCGCGAAAGGTGCAACCAGACACAAGACAGGCGCAACCTTAAAAATCAGAAACAGCAACCGACACCCTCCCCAACGTGCAACCCGGCTGTAACCGGGCACGTCACCGAAGTGCACACCCCCGGTGCGCATGCGCTACGAGACGCACCATTTGAGGTTAGTGGAAGCACAGGAAAACGCTGTCGATGATGAGCAAACTCAGCCCGCAAGGCCCGGCCTGTGCAATGCCGGTCTGGCGATGCGCATCCACGGGTCTGTTACTGGTGCAGGTTCAAACGGACGTAACAGATGAACGGGCATCTACTAATAACCGGCTTGGGACCAGCGATCAAACGACCATTCGGCCAAACGTCATTCCATTTATTCCTGATGCCTGAAACACGCCGCCCCAAGGATTTTCTGCATTGAATGCGGGAACCGTTGGATCATCCGGCAAGTTAAGGGTGACAATGCGAACCCGGCAGGCCGCGAGCACTCAGAACACGAAGTTCGCGAGCCAAACGTTATCGGCTGCTCTGGAGACCCGAATCAATGAGCGGGAGCGCCTTCTCGAATCGCATCGTGCAAAATCTGCTCGATACCGATTTTTACAAGCTCACCATGATGCAGGCGGTTCTGCATAACTATCCCAACACCGATGTGGAATGGGAGTTCCGCTGCCGTAACGGCGAAGACCTGCGGCCCTATCTGGCCGAGATCAGGCATCAGATCGAGTTGCTTTGCGAGTTGTCGCTGAGCAACGAGCACCTGGCATTCCTGGAGCGCATCACCTTTCTGAAACCGGACTTTCTCAGGTTCCTGGGGCTGTTCCGCTTCAATACCCGCTATGTGAAAACCAGCATCGAAAACGATGAGCTGTGCATTCGCCTGAACGGTCCGTGGCTGCATGTAATCCTGTTTGAAGTCCCCTTGCTGGCCATCGTCAGCGAAGTTCGTAACCGCCATCGTTACCCGGACATCATGCTCAGCCAGGCTCGGGAACGTCTCTACGACAAGTTCGAGTGGCTGACCAGCAACGCCAGCCCGGACGAGCTGGCAGAGCTGAAAGTCGCCGACTTCGGCACCCGCCGTCGCTTTTCCTACGGCGTACAGGAAGCGATCCTGCAAGTGCTCAAGCGTGACTTCCCCGGCCAGTTTGTCGGTACCAGTAATGTGCATCTGGCCCGCGAGCTTGATCTGAAGCCGCTGGGCACCATGGCTCACGAATGGATCATGGCGCACCAGCAACTCGGCCCGCGCCTGATCGACAGCCAGATCGCAGCGCTGGACTGCTGGGTTCGAGAGTATCGCGGGCTACTGGGTATCGCCCTGACCGACTGCATCACCACCGATGCCTTCCTGAGCGACTTCGATCTGTATTTCGCCAAGCTGTTCGATGGCTTGCGCCATGACTCGGGAGATCCGGTGAAGTGGGCTGAAAAATGCATCACGCACTATCAGAGGCTGGGCATTGATCCAACGAGCAAGACCCTGGTCTTCTCCGACGGCCTGAGCCTGCCCAAGGCGCTGGAAATCTTTCGGGCCTTGCGTGGCCGCATCAATGTCAGCTTTGGCATAGGCACTAACCTGACAGCCGATATTCCAGGCATAGCGCCGATGAACATGGTGCTGAAAATGACCGCATGCGCCGGGCAACCCGTGGCAAAGATTTCCGATGAGCCAGGCAAGGCGCAATGCAAGGACCCGAACTTCGTCTCGTACCTGCGACACGTGTTCAAGGTGCCCGCTTTGACTGCCCCTGAAAAACCCGTTTGAATTGTCCCCACTTACAAGGAGTGACTCATGCACGCCGTACAACTGCAGATTGCTGAACAGCTCAATGTCCAACCGCCCTTCGCCGACCACAACGCTCTGCAGGCCGAAGTGGCCCGTCGCGTGGACTTCATCAAGGAGTGCCTGCTCAATGCACGGCTCAAGACGCTGGTACTGGGGATCAGCGGCGGCGTCGACTCACTGACCGCAGGCCTGCTGTGTCAGCGCGCTGTAAAGGAACTGCGCAGCAGCACAGGCGACGACGGCTATCGCTTCGTCGCCGTACGCCTGCCGTATGTGGTGCAACACGACGAACACGAAGCCCAGGCGTCGGTGGACTTCATCGAGCCAGACGAACGTCATACCGTGAATATCGGCGAAAGCGTCAAGGCTCTGGCCGCTGAAGTGAAAGCCTTCGACGGCAAGGCGGCCAGCACTGTGGACTTCGTGCTCGGCAACACCAAGGCGCGCATCCGCATGGTGGCGCAATACACCATCGCCGGAGCCTATCAAGGGCTGGTAGTAGGGACCGATCATGCGGCAGAAGCCGTCATGGGCTTCTTCACCAAGTTCGGTGACGGTGCCTGCGACCTGGCTCCGCTCAGCGGCTTGGTGAAAAACCAGGTGCGCGCCATCGCCCGCCATTTCGGCGCGCCGGAATCATTGGTCGAGAAAGTACCGACAGCGGATCTGGAAGACCTGGTACCCGGCAAACCGGACGAGGCGTCCCATGGCGTGACTTACGCCGAGATTGATGCATTCCTGCACGGCGAACCTGTGTGTGAAGAGGCATTCAGGATCATTTGCGACACCTACTCCAAGACCCAGCACAAGCGTGAGTTGCCGTACGCGCCTTAAGTAGGACCGGATTTATCCGGGAAGGCGGTGGAACTGACGATATGGGCACCTGCACTTCGCGAATGAATTCGCTCCTACGGGGAATTCATTCGCGAAAGCATCAACTTACTTCAGCGTAACCGTGCCTTTCATCATGCTGATGTGGCCCGGGAAGGTGCAGAAGAACTGGTACTGGCCAGCCGGATCCAGCTTCGACACATCGAAGGTCACAGAATCGGTTTCCCCGGCACCAATCAATTTGGTGTGAGCGATCACGCGAGGATCGCCTTCCTTCAGGTATCCCTTGTCGATACCAACGCTCAGACCATCAGTGGCGATAGCCTGCGAATCAGCCGTTTTGCTCAATACCCAGTTATGGCCCATCACGTTCTTCGGCAGGCTGCCGGAGTGAGTGAGGTTGACGGTGAACGTCTTGCAGCTCTTGTCGATCTCGATGGCTTTGGTGCTGAACGACATCTGATCGGTCGAATCGACGGTGGTGGAGCATTCGGCAGCCAACAACTGACCACTGGCCAACGTCAACAGAGAAATAGCTACAAGCTTGCGAATCATATGAATCTCCAAGGCAGGGTGCTTCATTAATGTGATGAGAGACTGCCCCATTCAGGGCCAGGTTCCAATGACCTGCGTCAACGTGACTCTCAAGGAAGGCTTATCGATAAGCGGCGCAGGATGATGCCGACTATCGCCATCATCGAAACAATCAAAGAGCCAGTCAGTGCGGGCCACTCTACCATCGGCGCATTGCAACCCATGGAGTGTCCATCATGCAGCTCAATAGCCTGTTTCGCAGTTTACTTGCCGCTTACGCCTGCGGCGCCAGCGCCAGTTGCCCACACGATGCCTGCGATCAGGCGCGGCGCACTGCCCGATAATCGAGTGCGCCGCTTAATGAACGATTCATGGGCTTGAGGAATTAATGATCACGCTCGAATGAGCTATTCGCCGAGGGGCATCACCGTCACCCGCACTTCGGGATCATGACTGCCGCCGCCCAGAATCACGCCGCGCAAAGGAGAGACATCGGAGAAATCACGCCCCCATGCCAGGCTGATGTGCTCCAGCGCCGGTTGAATGTTGTTGGTCGGATCGAAATCGACCCAGCCCGATGCCGGGCAAAACACTGAAACCCAGGCATGGGAAGCGTCAGCCCCGATAAGCCGTGGCTGGCCGGGCGGCGGCTGGGTCAGCAGGTAACCGCTGACATAACGTGCCGCCAGGCCGCGAGAACGCAGGCACGCCAGCATCAGATGGGCAAAGTCCTGACAAACCCCGCGACGCCTTTCCAGCACTTCCACCAGCGGTGTCGCGACTTGCGTGGCCTCGCCATCGAAGGTGAACTCCTCGAAGATCTTCTCCATCAAGGCCTGCACACACAACAGCAACGGGCGCCCCGGCGCAAAGCACTCCTGCGAGAACTCGGCAAACGAGCGCTTGAGATGCACATAGGGCGACTCGAAACGATAACGACAGGCGTCAAGAATATCGGCAGTCATCGATTGCGCGCTGTAGGTCAGAGCACTGCGCGTCACTTCCCATTCAGGCGAAAGATTGAAGTCCAGTTGTGGCCGCTCCAGCACTTCCACCCGCAACCGGGCATTGACCTGCAATTCGTCATGGGGGCGCTCGAAAGCCAGACGGGTCAATGGATTGCCGAAGACATCCAGTTCATCGCGGCGCGTCGTGGGCGTCGGCAGAATCTCCAGATGCTGCTCGGTGCAACGCTGCCAAGGGCTGCTGCGCGGCCACAGATGCGCCAGCTGCTGCGCCAGGGAAACCGGACTGTCGTACTTGTAATGGGTGTCGTGGAGAATCTGGTAATGGGCACTCATCAAACGGATACCGTACGTTGGCTGACATCATCGACATGGGCGAAGTGGCGCAGAGCAAGGCGGTCGGAAACCTGCCCGCTGGTATCGCCAATGTTTTGCAGCAGATCAGCCAGCCCTTCCAGCACAGCCTTGAGGCTGCTTTCACCAAACAATGGATTTTCCAGGCTGCCAAGATCGAAGTTGGACAGACGCTGAATCAGGACTGCGAGGCTTCTGTCGCACGGCGCACCGAAATCGTCATTCAAGCGCCGTAACGAACGCTCCACCTGTTTCAGCTGGAACAGCACGGCATGAGGGTTCTGCTCATCGAGCAGCAACAGGTCCAGCACAGGAATCAGATGCGGCACGGCCATGTAACGTGAACGGTAGGTAATGCTGCTGTTACCCAGCTCCAGCAACCAGTCCAGCCCCGAGTGATCGGAAACCGCCGCCGCACGCAGGAAAGCGGCCAGGCTGGAACTGAGAAACTTCAGACGCTCGATACGTCGCCCGATCATCAGGAAGCTCCAGCCTTCGTCACGGGTCATGTCATCCAGCGCAAACCCGGACAAGGCAGCCAGAGACATCACCAGACGATTGAGGAAATCCAGAAGCTCACCGAAATCCGGCTCCTTGGTTTCCAGGCTCGCAGCTTCGCGCTGTAACTCCACCAGCGCCTGCCAGTTTTCACGGGAAAGCTTGCCCCGCACCTGGGACGCGGCCCACTGCATGCGTTGCAGGTTGGAGCGCAGGCTGAACACCCAGTCATCCCCCAGCAAGGCCGTGAGCAGCCGCTCAGGCAACTCTTCATCCTCCTCGGCCTCAGGCAACAGGTTCAGGCTTTCGGCAAGCTCGACGGAGGCCTGCAAGGCCAATGGATCATCGCCGTCGATATAGCGCGTCAGCATGATTCGCAATAAACGGGCGCTGTCATCGCAGCGCTCGCAATAACGTCCGAACCAGTAGAGGTTTTCCACAACCCGCGACGGCAGATACGGGTCGCGACGAATCAGGTCATAGACGCCCAGCGGTCGCTGCCCCTTCCAGGGCTCTCCCAGATGAGAATAGTGCTCGCCCAACACCCAGGTGTCCTTGCTCGCGCCACCGCGCTGCATGGCAATCACATCTGCATCGGCCTCGGCGGCAACACGGGTCAAACCACCCGGCAGCACGCGATAACCATCCATCCCCGCCACCGCATATACGCGCATGCCAATGGCGCGCGGTTGCAGGCCCTGGCCATCGGATTGCAGGACTGGCGCATGGGACAGTTGCGCCAGTTCCTGTGCGACATAGGCGTAAGGCCGGGCCTGCATGCGTGCAGCCAGTGCCTGACGCTGCTCTTCGTTCAGATCGCGACCGAAGACCGGAGCGAATCGTTGCGAGGGGAACGCAGGCTTGATCAACAGTTCGGGAAGTTTCTCCAGCGCCTGAGCCAACACCGGGGGCTCACCGCACCACCATGTAGCGACCGATGGCAGGATCAGGTCCTCGCCAAACAGGTACTGACTGATTTTAGGCAGGAAGCCCAGCAACCCCGGTGATTCCAGAACCCCGCTGCCCAACGCATTGGCCACCAGCACATTGCCCTGGCGTACCGCTTCCAGCAGACCAGGCACACCGAGCGCAGAATCTGTGCGCAATTCCAGCGGATCGCAGAAGTCATCGTCCAGGCGACGCATGATCGCGTGAACCCGGCGCAGGCCGCTGAGGGTCTTCAGATAGACCGTGGCATCACGCACGGTCAGGTCACTGCCCTCGACCAGTGGATACCCCAGCTGGCGAGCCAGATACAAATGCTCGAAATAGCTTTCATTGAAGCGACCTGGCGTCAGGAGCACCACCAGCGGCGCTTCGTTGCTGGTGGGTGCCTGACGGGCCAGAGTCTGTTGCAAGGCACCAAAGAACCCCGACAAATGCCTGACTTGCAGGTCCCGGTAAGCCTCCGGCAGCGCCCGAGCGACGATCTGCCGGTTCTCCAGAGCATAACCGGCCCCCGAAGGCGCCTGGGTCCGGTCGGCGGTTACCCACCAGCGCCCGTCCGGCGTACGCGCCAGATCGACGGCGTACATGTGCAGGAAAATATCTTCAGGCGGTTTGACGCCCTGGCATGGCCACAAAAAGTTGTTATGCCCGAACACCAGTTCGGCAGGCAGCAAGCCATTGGCAATCAAGGTCTGCGGACCATACAGATCCGCGAGTACGGCATTGAGCAGGCGAGCGCGCTGGGCGATACCGGCAGAGACATGCTGCCATTCGTCCGCCGGGATGATGTGCGGCAGCAGATCCAGCTCCCACGGGCGGTCAGCTCCTTTGGGGTCGGCATAGACGTTATAGGTCACGCCGTTTTCCTGGATCTGCCGGGTCAACAAGGCCTGACGCTGGATCATCTGTGCAGAGGTGCTGCGCTGCATGTATTCGTACAGGCGTTGCCAGTGCGGCCGAACGGCCCCACTGGCATCGAGCATCTCGTGATAGGTCCCCTCGGAAAGCGGGTAACGGTCAAGCAGGTCAGGCATGGAAGGCTCGGCAAACAGCATAAGGGCTTCAGGTTAGCGCAGTCAGATGTCACACCGATGTGGACACGTCCGTGTGCATCCAACTGACTGAGCCGTTTTTATTAATGCAGGCGCATATCCAGCGTCATCGGCAATTCATCGCTAATGTTGAGCGATGGAATCTCCAATTTGCCTGCGGTATGCCCCACACGGAAGAACCGTGAGAGGCGCCGGCTTTCCGCTTCGTTGGCGTTGACCGGCAATGTTTCATAGTTGCGGCCGCCCGGATGGGCGACATGATACTCGCAGCCGCCCAGCGAGCGCTGCATCCAGGTGTCCACCAGGTCGAAGACCAGAGGCGCATGAACGCCGATGGTCGGTTGCAGGCAATTGGCAGGCTGCCAGGCTCGATAACGCACGCCTGCGACGAACTCCCCCACACGACCGGTGGGCTGCAAAGGCACGGCAATGCCGTTGCAGGTCAGCATGTAGCGCTGAGGCGGCAAACCATTGATCCGCACCTGCAGGCGCTCCAGAGAAGAGTCCACATAACGCACGGCACCGCCGCCCGAACCTTCTTCGCCCAGCACATGCCAGGGCTCCAGCGCCTGACGCAGCTCCAGCTCAATGCCGTTGACCGCGTAATCGCCCACTTTCGGGAAACGGAATTCCAGATGCGCGGCAAACCATTCGGCCCGCACTGGATAACCGGCATCATTGAGCTCGGCAATGACGTCCGCGAAGTCCTGCTCGATGAAATACGGCAGCATGAAACGGTCGTGCAGCTCTGTCCCCCAACGCGCCAGCTTCGCGGGTGCATAGGGCTCGCGCCAGAAACGGGCAACCAGCGCACGCAACAGCAATTGCTGGGCAAGGCTCATACGCGCATGGGGTGGCATTTCAAAGGCTCGCAGTTCCAGCAACCCGAGACGCCCTGTCGCACCATCCGGCGAATACAGCTTGTCGATACAGAATTCAGCGCGATGGGTGTTGCCGGTCACATCGATCAGCAGGTTGCGCAACAGGCGATCGATCAACCACGGAGCAACCTCCTCGCCCGGCTTGGGCATTTGTGCGAAGGCGACTTCCATTTCATAGAGTGAATCGTTGCGCGCCTCGTCAATCCGCGGCGCCTGAGACGTCGGGCCGACGAACAGGCCGGAAAACAGATACGACAGCGACGGATGGTTGTGCCAATAGCTGATCAGGCTGCGCAGCAGATCGGGGCGACGCAGGAACGGCGAGTCAGCCGGTGTCGCACCGCCGAGAACGAAGTGGTTACCACCGCCCGTGCCGGTATGGCGACCATCGATCATGAACTTCTCGGTGGTCAGGCGCGTCAGGCGCGCCTGCTCGTAAAGGAACTCAGTGCGCTCCACCAGTTGATCCCAGGAAGAAGAAGGCTGCACGTTGACTTCAATCACGCCCGGATCAGGCGTAATCCGGAAGTTGCTCAGGCGCGGGTCGCTCGGCGGCTCATAGCCCTCCAGCAGGACCGGGCATTGCAGTTCTTCGGCTGTGGCCTCGATCACCGCGACCAGTTCAAGATATTCCTCCAGCTTCTGCAGTGGCGGCATGAACAGATACAAGCGCCCACCACGCGCCTCGGCACACAAGGCCGTGCGAGTCAGCCAGTCGGCGGACTGATCAATGACCGGTTGCGGCCGATCGGTGTCGACCGGGTCGTCGGAATGCAGTTCTTCGCGCTCAGGCAGCTCGGGGAAATCCTGGTTGTGGTCGGTCGGATGAATGAACGGATACTCCGCCGCCTTGACCCATGGCTGCGAAGCCAGAGGCAATCGATAGCCGAGCGCGGAATCACCCGGCACCAGACGGCAGTGGGTATCGCGCAGATACCAGCGCCCGCTCTGCCAGCGATCACCCGCAGCCGTGCGCGCCAGAGGCAGCACCTGGCCTATGACTTTATCCAGACCTTGCTCGAACACCTTGCGCAAGCGTGCCCGCTCAAGCTCGTCGCTCAGCCGGGAATCCTCGGCCGTGACGTTCACAGGCAAAGCGCCTTCGCGCCACAGGTAATAGAGATTGTCTTCGTAGGCCGGGAAGACGAAGCGGGTCGGCAGTTTCAGGCGCTCGGCAACACTGCTCAGAAAACGTCCGGCCAGCTCACCGGTCGCGCCGTAATCCCGGGCTTCATCGGCAATCAATGCATCGTTGTTCCAGACCGGCTTGCCGTCCTTGCGCCAGAAACTGTTGAGCGACCAGCGCGGCAGTTGCTCGCCGGGGTACCACTTGCCCTGCCCGAAATGAACAATGCCCTTGGGGGAATAATGCCCACGCATGCGCTGAAACAGCTCGGCCGACAGCGCCCGCTTGTTCGGCCCGAGGGCGGCGGTATTCCACTCACTGCCATCACGATCATCGATAGAAACGAACGTGGGCTCGCCGCCCATGGTCAGGCGCACGTCATCGCGGACCAGATCAGCGTCGATCTGGTGCCCGAGGGCCTGAATCTCCTGCCACTGCTCTTCGGTGTAAGGTTTGGTGACGCGAGGCGCTTCCCAGATCCGCTCCACCGACATTTCATGGCTGAACTCGGTTTCGCAAGGCTCGACCAGACCACTGATCGGTGCAGCCGAAGAAGGCTCCGGGCTACAAGCCAGAGGGATATGGCCTTCCCCGGCAAACAGGCCGGACGTCGCATCCAGCCCGACCCAACCGGCGCCCGGCAGATAGACCTCGCACCAGGCATGCAGATCGGTGAAATCGACATCCGTACCCGACGGCCCGTCCAGCGCCTCGACATCAGCCTTGAGCTGGATCAGATAACCCGACACAAAACGCGCTGCCATGCCCAGATGACGCAGCAACTGCACCAGTAACCAGGCCGAATCGCGGCAGGAACCGGAAGCGTTTTCCAGAGTGAACTCAGGCGTCTGAACCCCAGGCTCCATACGGATCAGGTAATCGATGTCCTGGCTCAGACGCTGGTTGAGCCCCACCAGAAAGTCGATGGCCGGCACAGGTTCACGGCTGATGCTTTCCAGATAGGCCGTAAACCGCGGTGTGAGCGGCAGTTTTTCCAGATACGGCGCCAGTTCGCGCTGTTCTTCGCTGGCATAAGAAAACGGAATCTTTTCCGCGTAGGGCTCAAGAAAAAAGTCGAAAGGATTGAACACGGCCATCTCGGCAACCAGATCGACTTCAACCCGCAGCTCTTTGGTTTTCTCGGGGAATACCAGACGCGCCAGGTAATTGCCCTGCGGGTCCTGCTGCCAGTTGATGAAATGGTTTTCGGGCAATACTTTCAGGGAGTACGACAACACGCGGGTTCGGCTATGAGCGGCCGGACGCAGGCGAACAATCTGGGGACCCAGTTCAACCGCACGTTCGTAGCGGTAATGCGTGACATGGTGCAAGGCAATATGAATCGACACGGCGTGCCTCCTGCGGCCTGGACGGTAATTGAACCGCGCAAGACTTATGCCATGCGGGGCAAAGCCAGCGCCAGCGATATTGAAGTGACTGGATCAGCTAAGCACAGCACCAAAATCGCGCCAATTCAGATTAGCGGTGCAAGGGTCGCACGGAAATGAGGCAGTAGGGGTACAACTGCGTAGGAGCGAATTCATTCGCGAAGCCTTTCGCGAATGAATTCGCTCCTACAAGGGAGAGGGATGAGCCGTTAGCGGGGAACCACTGGCTTGCGGGCTGGCTTCTTGCCCTTCCCGCCCTTGGCCGCTTCCATACGCTCCTTGGCGGCCTGCTTGTTGCGGGCCAGCGCGGCAGCCTTGGCTTCCTCACGCTTGTCCCAAGGCTTGCTGCCATCACTGCCACGTGGCGGCAGGCCAGTGTGCTGGGTCTGGATCAGGTTGGTCTTGGCAGCCTTGCCGACCTTGTGACTGCCAGCAGGCGTCGAGTTCTTGCGACGGGCGCTCTGGTAGCTGTCGGTCGCCGGTTGATGCAGCGGGATCAACTGATGCTTGCCTGGACCGATCAGGTCGGCACGCCCCATGCGCTCCAGTGCTTCACGCAGCATTGGCCAGCCCTTGGGGTCGTGATAGCGCAGGAACGCCTTGTGCAGACGACGCTGCGCCTCGCTCTTGACGATGGTGACGCCGTCGCTCTTGTACGTGACCTTGCGCAGCGGGTTCTTGCCCGAGTGATACATGGCAGTCGCCGAAGCCATTGGCGACGGATAGAACGCCTGCACCTGATCGGCACGGAAACCATTGCTCTTGAGCCACAACGCCAGGTTCATCATGTCTTCATCGGTGGTGCCCGGGTGGGCGGCGATGAAGTAAGGGATCAGGTACTGCTCCTTGCCTGCTTCCTTTGAGTACTTCTCGAACATGCGCTTGAATTTTTCATAGCTGCCGATGCCCGGTTTCATCATCTGGTTGAGCGGACCTTCCTCGGTGTGTTCCGGGGCGATCTTCAGGTAACCACCTACGTGGTGAGTCACCAGTTCCTTGACGTACTCCGGCGACTCGACCGCGAGGTCATAGCGCAGGCCGGAAGCGATGAGGATCTTCTTCACACCCGGCAAGGCACGGGCGCTGCGGTACAACTGGATCAACGCCGAATGGTCGGTGTTCAGGTTCGGGCAGATACCGGGGAAGACGCAGGACGGCTTGCGGCAGGCCGACTCGATTTCCGGGCTTTTGCAGGCAATGCGATACATGTTCGCGGTCGGGCCGCCCATATCGGAAATAACGCCGGTAAAACCTGGAACCTTGTCGCGAATTTCTTCGATTTCACGAATGATCGAGTCTTCGGAACGGTTCTGGATGATCCGGCCTTCGTGCTCGGTAATCGAGCAGAAGGTACAGCCACCGAAGCAGCCGCGCATGATGTTGACCGAAAAACGGATCATGTCGTAGGCCGGGATTTTCTCCTTGCCGTACGCCGGGTGCGGAACACGCGCATAAGGCATGCCGAACACGTAGTCCATTTCTTCGGTAGTCATCGGAATGGGCGGCGGGTTGAACCAGACATCGACCTCGCCATGCTTCTGTACCAGCGCACGGGCGTTGCCCGGGTTGGTTTCCAAGTGCAACACACGGTTGGCGTGGGCATACAGCACGGCGTCGTTACGTACTTTTTCGACCGAAGGCAGGCGAATGACCGTCTTGTCACGGGTCATTCGCGGGCTTGCCAGGATCTGCACGACCTTGGCTTCGTTCGGATCTTCTACCGGGCCTTTTTCCTGTTCGATGGCGCAGGCCTGGGTGTCTTGAGTGTTCACGTACGGGTTGATGATCTTGTCGATCTTGCCCGGACGGTCGATGCGCGTGGAGTCGACTTCGTACCAGCCCGCCGGAGTATCACGGCGAATGAAAGCCGTGCCGCGAACATCGGTGATGTCTTCGATCTTGTGGCCGTAGGACAGACGCTGAGCGACCTCGACAATCGCACGCTCGGCGTTGCCGTAGAGCAGGATATCGGCGCAGGCGTCGATCAGGATCGAGTTGCGAACCTTGTCCTGCCAGTAATCGTAATGCGCGATACGGCGCAGCGAGGCTTCGATACCGCCCAGCACGATCGGCACATGCTTGTAGGCTTCCTTGCAGCGCTGGCTGTAGACCAGACTCGCACGGTCAGGACGCTTGCCGGCCATACCGCCCGGTGTATAGGCGTCGTCGGAGCGGGTCTTCTTATCCGCGGTGTAGCGGTTGATCATCGAGTCCATGTTGCCAGCAGCGACACCGAAGAACAGGTTCGGCTCGCCGAGCTTCATGAAGTCGTCTTTGGACTGCCAGTCAGGCTGCGCGATGATCCCGACGCGAAAACCCTGCGATTCGAGCAGGCGGCCAATGATCGCCATGCCAAAAGACGGGTGATCCACATACGCATCGCCGGTGACGATGATGACGTCGCAGGAATCCCAGCCAAGCTGATCCATTTCTTCCCGGCTCATCGGCAGGAAAGGTGCAGGCCCGAAACATTCGGCCCAGTACTTGGGATAGTCAAATAACGGCTTGGCTGCTTGCATGTCAGGACCTACGTTTGCACGTTGGAAAAATCGCGGGCGCGGAATATAGCACAAAAAATGATCAAATCCGACGATAGTGGTCGGATTAGTTAAGGCACAAACAAAACTTGTGGGAGGCAGCTTGCTGGCGAAAAAGCCTCAAAACCGACAGATATTCTGCGTCTGTACACTGAAGTCGCCAGCAAGCTGCCTCCCACAAAGTGATTTATGACCTTAACTGATCGGCATTACACCTACACATCACTCGTCATCGAAGTTGTAACTGCCCGGCGCCAGGTTCTCGAAGCGGGTGTACTTGCCGATGAACGCCAGACGGGACGTACCGATAGGGCCGTTACGCTGCTTGCCGATAATGATCTCGGCGATACCCTTGTGTTCGGTTTCCGGGTGGTAAACCTCGTCACGGTACACGAACATGATGACGTCGGCGTCCTGCTCGATCGCTCCGGATTCACGCAAGTCGGAGTTGATCGGGCGCTTGTTGGGACGCTGCTCCAGAGAGCGGTTGAGCTGCGAGAGCGCGATGACCGGGCAGTTGAATTCCTTGGCCAGGGCTTTCAACGAGCGGGAAATCTCGGAAATCTCGTTGGTCCGGTTGTCACCGGCCGAGCCCGGAATCTGCATCAGCTGCAGGTAATCGATCATGATCATCGCGATGTCGCCGTGCTCGCGGGCAACACGACGGGTACGGGCACGCATCTCGGACGGGCTGATACCTGCCGTATCGTCGATGAACAGCTTGCGGTCATTGAGCAGGTTCACGGCCGATGTCAGACGCGGCCAGTCGTCGTCATCCAGCTGACCGGCCCGCACCTTGGTCTGGTCGATGCGGCCCAGCGAGGAAAGCATACGCATGATCAGCGATTCACCTGGCATCTCCAGCGAGTAGACCAGCACAACCTTGTCGCTGCGCAAAACCGCATTTTCCACCAGGTTCATGGCGAAGGTGGTCTTACCCATGGACGGACGACCCGCAACGATGATCAGGTCGGCCGGTTGCAGGCCGCTGGTCTTGTCGTCCAGATCGGTATAGCCCGTAGACAGGCCGGTAATCGCGTTATCGCTGTTGAACAGCGTGTCGATACGGTCGATGGCCTTGGTCAGCAGGTCATTGACCCCCACCGGCCCACCCGTCTTCGGACGCGCCTCGGCGATCTGGAAGATCTGCCGCTCAGCCTCGTCGAGAATCTCCTCGGCGGTACGGCCTTCAGGGTTGAACGCACTGTCGGCAATCTCGTTGCTGATGCCGATCAACTGGCGCAAGGTCGCCCGCTGACGAACGATCTGGGCATAAGCCTTGATGTTGGCGACCGATGGCGTGTTTTTCGCCAGCTCACTGAGATATGCCAGACCACCGACCTGGGATGTCTGGCCTTCCTTGTCCAGTTGCTCAGACAGGGTGACCACGTCAATCGGGCTGTTCTGATCGGCCAGCCGGGCAATGGCGCGAAAGATCAGGCGGTGGTCATGCCGATAGAAATCGCCATCGGAAACTTGATCGAGCACACGCTCCCAGGCGTTGTTGTCCAGCATCAAGCCACCGAGTACAGCCTGTTCGGCCTCGATGGAATGCGGAGGCACCTTGAGGGCAGCGGTTTGCAGATCGTATTGCTCGGGGGCGGAAATATCGTTCATGGCCACTTGAATTCGAGATTTACAGAATAGGGGCTAGCAGAAAGACAAAAGGCACGACCTGTAAAACAGGATCGTGCCCGATGTTAACCCTCTAACGGACTAGCCGCCAGACGATTGCGTACTGCTTAAGCTGCTACCACGACAACGCGAACGGTTGCTTCAACGTCGCTGTGCAGGTGCACGGCAACATCGTATTCACCGACGTTACGGATAGTGCCGTTCGGCAGACGAACTTCGCTTTTTGCAACTTCAACGCCAGAGGCGGTCAGTGCATCAGCGATGTCGTGAGTACCGATCGAACCGAACAGCTTGCCTTCGTCACCAGCGGTGGCAGTGATAGTCACTTCCAGCTCAGCCAGTTGGGCAGCGCGAGTTTCGGCAGAAGCCTTCTTCTCGGCAGCCAGTTTTTCCAGCTCTGCACGACGCTCTTCAAACGCAGCCAGGTTGGCAGCGGTTGCAGCGGTTGCTTTGCCGTATGGCAGCAGGTAGTTACGACCGTAGCCAGCCTTAACGTTTACTTTGTCGCCCAGGTTGCCCAGGTTCGCGACTTTTTCCAGAAGGATCAGTTGCATGTGAAAATCCTCTTAACTTTTAACCTTCACCGTTCGCGTTATCAGAGTCCTTCGACCCCAGACGACCGCGAAAATCAATCAGGCTGTCGACAATGGCCGTAACCACGAGCAACGGACCTATCAGCTGCATGAATGGCATCAGCGTGACGTACAACCCCACCAGCCAGAAACCGGCCAGTCTTTTTTGCGCCACCAGCCCGTGAATCAGGGCCAGCCCGGCGAAGACCAGCGGTACGCTGCATAACGGCAACAGAATCAGCATTTGTGTGCCGAAGGACGGCCCTACAAACATGACTACCAACAGCGACAACGCCAGTCCCTTGGGGATTCTGATCTGACGAAACTCACGACCAAAACCACCCGGGTTGTACAACAACGCTTGCCAATAGCGCCCAAGAATCAGGCACAACACACTGAAAATCTGAAACATCACCGCCATCGAACCGATAACGAGGGGTGCAGTCAGTGAAGCGAGGGACGCTCGCTGGTCAGCCGAGAGCTTCTCGTAGACCTCACCGAAAGCCTGGGGCAGAACTCTCTCGAACTCACGCGCCAGACTATCGACCATGGGACTGAATAACGTCCCGAGACTCACTGCACACAACACTCCGACTGCCACGCTGACCAGCAGCACGCGATTCCAGGAATGACCTGCGCGCAAAACCAGCGACAGGCCACAAGACCCCAGCAGCACCAGAAGGGCAGTGGGATCTTTCTGGAAGTACCAGCAAACCAATGCTGACAGCACTCCCACACCGACGACACCAATGGCGTCCGAACCGCGCCGCAGCAGCACAAGGCTAGCCGCAGCGGCACTCAACCAGAACAACAGCGGCAATGCCGCAGATCCGGCCACAACCAGCGTGGCCTGCACACGTCCCCGCATGATG
The DNA here is from genome assembly GCF_030580745.1 of Pseudomonas serbiensis. Taxonomy (NCBI): domain Bacteria; kingdom Pseudomonadati; phylum Pseudomonadota; class Gammaproteobacteria; order Pseudomonadales; family Pseudomonadaceae; genus Pseudomonas; species Pseudomonas serbiensis. Next base: position 34,744 of record NZ_JAUQOO010000019.1, on the reverse strand, counting down.
AATTCAGCTAAGGCACGCATACATTCGATCCCTTACTACTTTGTCGACTGCCCGGTCTCAGCGGCCGTGGCTGTCGGTGTAGGCCAGCAGGGCCAGGAAGCGGGCGCGCTTGATAGCGGTGGCCAGCTGACGCTGATAACGTGCTTTGGTACCGGTGATACGGCTTGGAACGATTTTGCCGGTCTCGGATACGTAAGCTTTCAGAGTGTTGAGATCTTTGTAATCGATCTCTTTCACGTCTTCAGCGGTGAAGCGGCAGAATTTACGACGACGGAAGAAACGTGCCATGTAATAGGCTCCTCAAAAGGTCCGTGGATTACTCGTCAGCGTTATCGCTAACGTCGCTGTTGTCACCGTCATCGCCATCGGCGCTGTCGGAGTGCTCAGGACGGTCACGACGCTCACGGCGCTCACTGCGGTTCTCTTCAGCCTTGAGCATCTCGGACTGGCCAGTTACGGCTTCGTCGCGACGGATGACCAGGTTACGGATCACAGCATCGTTGTAACGGAAGTTGTCTTCCAGCTCGGCCAGGGCCTTGCCAGTACACTCAACGTTCAGCATCACGTAGTGAGCCTTGTGAACATTGTTGATTGCGTAGGCCAGTTGACGACGACCCCAATCTTCCAGACGGTGGATTTTGCCGCCGTCTTCTTCGATCAGCTTGGTGTAACGCTCAACCATGCCGCCGACTTGCTCGCTTTGATCCGGGTGGACCAAAAAGATAATTTCGTAATGACGCATGAATGCTCCTTACGGGTTGTAGCCTGCCGCCAAAGCGGTCAGACAAGGAGTGAATGACACTGTTAGTCTTGCTCAGGGACAGACACGAAAGCGCCTGCCGTGACAGCAAGGGGCGCAATTGTAGAGAAGGGGGAAAGAAGCTGCAAGGGAAAGAAGCAGCTTCAAGCGGCAAGCCATAAGCTGCAAGCCGCACTCCGACAGCTTGCAGCTAACGCCTACTTCCGCGTGGCGGCCGCTTTGACGCTGCGTTGACGCATCGCTTCGAACAGACAGACGCCGGTCGCGACTGAAACGTTCAGGCTGCTGACGCTACCAGCCATCGGCAGGCGCACCAGATAATCGCAGTGTTCGCGGGTCAGGCGGCGCATGCCTTTGCCTTCGGCACCCATGATCAGGATGGTCGGACCGGTGAGATCCTGCTGATACAGTTCCTGTTCGGCTTCGCCAGCAGTGCCGACAACCCACAGACCACGCTGCTGGAGTTTTTCCAGGCTGCGGGCCAAGTTGGTCACGGCAACCAGCGGAATGACTTCCGCCGCGCCGCACGCCACTTTACGCACCGCAGGCGTCAAGGTCGCCGACTTGTCCTTGGGCACAATCACCGCCAGCGCGCCAGCCGCATCGGCGGTGCGCAGGCACGCGCCGAGGTTATGCGGATCGGTAACACCGTCCAGTACCAGAATCAGCGGCGCACCTTCGGTACGATCCAGAAGCTCATCGAGCATTGCCTCGCCCCAGACCTGACTCGGACTGACATCGGCAACCACACCCTGATGCACACCCTCGACCCAGGCGTCCATTTCGCGACGCTCGGCCTGCCCGATGGTGACGCGGTTCTGACCAGCCAGCTCGACAAGAACCTGCACACGCGGATCATTCCGGCCTTCAGCCAGCCAGATATGCTTGACCCGCTTTGGATGGTGACGCAGCAACGCTTCTACGGCATGCACGCCGTAGATTTTTTCCAACTGACTCATGACTTGGCCTTGGGTTTACGCGCCCCGCTACTTTTCGCGGCTGGAGCAGAACCCGACTTGGACGGGCCCTTACGATGTTTACTGGGTTTCGACGTAGCAGTTCCAGGCTTGCCGGATTTACCCGACGAGGCCTTGCCACCGGTCTTTGCCTGCTCCAGAAGAGCCTTTTTCATTTCCCGACTTTTGCGCACTTCAGCGTTTTTCGCTGCGGCATCACTGGGACGATAGGCTTCGGATACCGCTTCCTTGGCCGAAGAACCACGACGCCCGGCCGGCTTGGCCGAAACGGACTTGTCCTTCTCGGCAGCAGGTGCCGGTGCCGTTTCCTGACCGCGACGCTTGCGACCGACAGGCGCACTGGCAGTCTTCTCGGACATCTCGAAGTCGATCTTGCGCTCATCCAGATCGACGCGCATGACACGCACTTCGACCGTATCGCCCAAGCGGAAGCTGCGACCGCTACGCTCACCCGCAAGGCGGTGATGCACAGGATCGAAATGATAGTAATCGTCCGGCAAGGCCGTAACGTGTACCAGACCTTCGACGTAGATATCGGTCAACTCGACGAACAGGCCAAAGCCGGTCACAGCGGTAATCACACCCGGGAACGACTCGCCTACGCGATCCTTCATGAACTCGCACTTGAGCCAGTTGACCACGTCGCGCGTGGCCTCGTCGGCACGGCGCTCGCTCATCGAGCACTGCTCGCCCAACTGCTCCAGCGTGGCTTCGTCGTAAGGATAGATGCGCGCCTTCGGAATCGTGGCAGCACCTGCACGACGGACGTGCGGCGTATCCTGTTTCGAGCGGATCACGCTGCGGATAGCGCGGTGCGTGAGCAGGTCGGGATAGCGACGAATCGGCGAAGTGAAGTGTGTATACGCTTCGTAATTCAGACCGAAGTGGCCGTTATTGTCAGAGCTGTAGACCGCCTGACTCAACGAACGCAGCATCACGGTCTGGATCAGGTGGTAATCCGGGCGATCACGCACGGTTTCGAGCAACGCCTGGTAATCCTTCGGCGTAGGCCCTTCCTTGCCCTTGTGCAGCGACAAGCCCAGCTCGCCCAGGAAAGCGCGCAGCTTTTCCAGACGCTCTGGCGGCGGACCATCATGAACACGATAGAGCGCAGGTATTTCGTGTTTTTTCAGGAACTCGGCCGTAGCCACGTTCGCAGCCAGCATGCACTCTTCGATCAGCTTGTGGGCATCGTTGCGAGTGGTCGGACGAATTTCGGCGATCTTGCGCTCGGAGCCGAAAATGATCCGGGTTTCCTGAGTCTCGAAATCGATTGCACCACGCACATGACGCGCGCCCAGCAACACCTTGTACAAGGCGTAAAGCTGCTTGAGATGCGGAACCACGTCGGCGTATTCGCCACGCAGGGCCTTGGCATCGCTCGTTTTCGGCTGCTCCAGTATCGTGCTGACCTTGTTGTAGGTCAGGCGCGCATGGGAGTGGATCACCGCCTCGTAGAACACGTAGTCGGTCATCTCGCCGGTCTTGGAGATGGTCATCTCGCAGACCATGGCCAGACGATCAACAAGCGGGTTCAGCGAGCACAAGCCGTTGGAAAGCTGCTCAGGCAACATCGGCACCACGCGCTCGGGGAAATACACCGAGTTGCCGCGCACCTGGGATTCGGCATCCAGCGCCGAGCCGATCTTCACGTAGCTCGATACGTCGGCAATCGCCACGTATAGCTTCCAGCCACCCGAGAACAGGCGCAGCTTGCCAGGCTTGGCTTCACAGTAAACGGCATCGTCGAAGTCACGAGCATCTTCGCCGTCGATGGTCACGAATGGCAGGTGACGCAGATCGACGCGGTTTTCCTTGTCCTTTTCTTCGACTTCCGGCTTGAGCTTCGCCGCTTCCTTTAGCACGGCCTCAGGCCAGACATGAGGAATGTCGTAGGTGCGCAGCGCGACATCGATTTCCATGCCGGGCGCCATGTAATTGCCCACCACTTCAACCACATCGCCCTGCGGCTGGAAGCGCGGCGTCGGCCAGTGGGTGATTTTCACCTCGACGAACTGGCCAATCTTCGCGTTGTTGTTGCGCCCAGGCGTCACCAGCACTTCCTGCTGGATCTTCGGGTTGTCCGGAATGACGAAGCCGATGCCACTTTCTTCGAAGTAGCGACCCACGATGGTTTCATGGGCACGGGAGATGACTTCGACAATGACGCCTTCACGGCGACCGCGGCGGTCAAGCCCCGAAACACGTGCCAGAGCACGATCACCGTCGAACACCAGACGCATTTGCGCCGGGCTCATGAACAGATCGTCGGAGCCATCGTCAGGGACCAGGAAACCGAAACCGTCACGGTGCCCGGTGATACGACCCAGGATCAGGTCCAGCTTGTCCACCGGTGCGTAGGTTCCACGACGGGTGTAGATCAATTGAGCGTCACGCTCCATCGCCCGCAGACGACGACGCAAGGCCTCGAATTGATCCTCTGTGGACAGGCCGAACTCTTCGACCAGTTGCTCGCGACTGGCCGGCGAACCGCGCTCGGCAAGGTGCTGCAGAATCAGCTCACGGCTGGGAATAGGGTTTTCGTATTTTTCCGCTTCACGAGCGGCCTCGGGATCGAGGGACTGCCAATCGGCCATTAGAGAGTTTTCACCTTGTCTATATGTGGGTTAGTTTGGCATACACCTATTGAAACGGGAAATTTCAGACTCACGCTGCCCACTAAAAAAACCTCTGGATAGCGCGCAGAACCGTACTGGACACCGCTTGCGAAATTTTCCAATTATTTTTGGCAACAGGGGTTTACAGCTCAAAAGACGCTCCGTATAGTGCGCGCCATCGACAGGCAAACGCCTCTAGATGCTGCCCAGATGGTGAAATTGGTAGACACGCCAGCTTCAGGTGCTGGTGACCGCAAGGTCGTGGAAGTTCGAGTCTTCTTCTGGGCACCAATTCAGAGCTGCAGATTACAGCAATCTTCAGACTCCCACAAAAACCCGCGAAAGCGGGTTTTTGCATTTCAGGGTTTTGATTATTAAAACCAAAACAGGGGTTTACAGATCGAAACGCTCTCCGTATAGTGCGCCCCATCAACGGCGTGCAACGCTGCTGATGCTGCCCAGATGGTGAAATTGGTAGACACGCCAGCTTCAGGTGCTGGTGACCGCAAGGTCGTGGAAGTTCGAGTCTTCTTCTGGGCACCAATTCAAACAAAACCGAGCCTTGTGCTCGGTTTTGTGCTTTCCGGGGTTTGGAATTTTGAAGGTTCGCGAATGAATTCGCTCCTACAGGGCCGGCAGGAGCGGATTCATTCGCGAAAGGTCAGGCCCTGAACTGCCCCAGACTCGCCTTCAACTGCGCAGCCAGCCCGTTGAGCACCTTGCCGCTGGCCGTAGTCTCGACCACCGCCTTGGCAGCCCGCTCGGCCTGGGCATGAATCACCTCAACACGCCCCCGCACAGCCTGAGCACCCTGCGCCTGATGCTCGGCCGCCTTGGTAGCCAGACCGATTGCGGCATGCACCTGCTCGACCGACTCCTGCACCGTCTGCTGCAGCTTCGCACTGTCGCGCAGAACCGCCAGCCCTTCCTTGGCCTGACGCCCGGCAAGACCAATGGCAGCCACCGCCTCCTTGGCACCACGCTGCAAGGCTCCGATATGCTCCTGGATATCTCCGGTAGAGCTTTGTGTCTTGCTGGCCAGCGCGCGCACCTCATCTGCAACCACCGCAAAACCACGCCCCGTCTCACCCGCTCGCGCCGCCTCGATGGCCGCGTTCAAGGCCAGCAGGTTGGTCTGCTCGGCAATCCCATGAATGACTTCAAGCACGACTTCGATCTGCTCGCTTTGCTGCGCCAGTCGCTCGATCACTTGAGAACCTGTCTCCACCTGCCCCGCCAGCGCCTCGATCAACCCTCCCACCTGATTCGAGGTACGAGTGTTTTCGTTGGTCGCCTGCTTGATGTCGACCACCTGCCGCAAGGCCGCCTGCATGGCATGACTTTCCGACTGCGCCTCATCAGCCATCTGCTCAAGCGCCTTCAAGCTGGCAGCCACTTCATCGCGCTGCAATTCGGCAGCCGCATCAGCGCCGGCATTACGCTGGCTCATCACACCGATCTCAACACCGGTACGCTGTGCAACATCACCCGCCTCACGAACGATGGGCTGCAACTTGTCGATGAAGCGGTTGACCGCCGCCGACATATCGCCAATCTCGTCATTGCTGTCGAGCCTGACGCGCTTGGTCAAATCGCCCTCACCCGCCGCCAGATCATTCAGGGCAGCAATCAGCAGGTGCAGCTTGCTGACCACTCGACGCCCAAGCACAACGGCCAATAACAGCAGCACACCCAACCCGACCAGCGCCAGGCCAAGCCCGATCCTCCAGCGCAACTCTTGCGCAGCACCCTGAACGGCCAGGCTGGTATTGCTGGTCATCGCCGTCGCCGCTGCCTGAGCAGACTGCAAGCGAGTGCGCAATGCAGCAGAGCTGTCCTTCGATGCGCTCGCCAGACTGTCGGAAACCAGTTGCTCGCCATTAGTGATAAGAGACGAGAAGCGCTTGTCCAGGGCAGCCAGGTTTTCCTCGACCGCCGCCGTGGAAACGCCCATGCGCACCTTGCCGATCTCCACACCATTAGGGCTGATAGGCGCCTCGATGTAGTAAACCGACGGATCGTTTTTCGCAGCATTCAGAACCTTGTCCATGGCCCGCTCGCCTTCACCCTTGGCAAGCAACGCCTTGATCAAGACATTGTCACGGTTCAGGTAGCGAGTCAGGTGCTCACCCGCAGCATCGTCATAAACGACAAACAGCACATTGGGATTGCGCTGAGCACGACGGGCGAATTCGGACAATGTTGGCGTGTCGTTATCCCACATGGCCCGTGGCGCCACCGCCGCCAGCAACTCGGCCATATCGGTAGCCGAATCCTTGAGGCTCTTTTCCAGAGTGGCGCGCAATTGCCCCTGCTCGTCCTTGAGGCGCGTGGATAAACCGGCACTCAAGCGCTGACGGGTACTTGCTGAGAGCGCATCGAGGCTCGATGTCACCTCGCTACTCGCCCGCTCCAGCTCGGAGGACAAATGTTGCGAATCTACCCCCAACCTGCTGGCAAGATCCGCCTCAAGAGCCGTAACGGTGCTCCGGGTAAGAGCAACTGCAACCAACACCTGCACCAAAAGAGCAATGCCAAGCGCGATGAAAACCGGACGCAGCAAGCGGCTGCGTAAAAGAGAGAGCACAGCTGACACAGGAGAATCCCTCCACCATGGGTGCCATTAAAATAATGGCACCTTTTTTGACACTTCTATGTAGCAAGCGTCGTGCCGTTCGGCAAGCACAATCCCGTGCCTGGAATACCAGACAGCCAGAAACGAGAAAGGGCCGCAAAATGCGGCCCTTTCTTACAACTCAAGCAGTTCGATCAAGCAAACGGATGACGCAGAACGATGGTTTCGTTGCGGTCAGGGCCGGTGGAGATGATGTCGATAGGCGCGCCTACCAACTCTTCGACACGCTTGATGTAGGCACGAGCATTCTCAGGCAGCTCTGCCAGAGTTTTGGCACCCAGAGTGGATTCGCTCCAGCCTGGCATCTGCTCGTAGACCGGACGCAGGCCGTTGTAGCTGTCGGCATCGGTAGGCGCTTCGATTACAGCACCATCTTCGTTCTCGTAACCAACACAGATATTGATGGTTTCCAGCCCATCGAGAACGTCCAGCTTGGTCAGGCACAGGCCCGAGATGCTGTTGATCTCGATAGCACGACGCAGGATGACAGCGTCGAACCAGCCACAACGACGGGCACGGCCAGTGGTAGCACCGAACTCGTGACCACGCTTGGCCAGGAAAGCACCTACGTCATCGAACAGTTCGGTCGGGAAAGGACCCGAACCAACGCGAGTGGTGTAGGCCTTGGTGATACCCAGGATGTAATCCAGGTACATCGGACCGAAACCCGAACCGGTGGCGATACCGCCAGCCGTGGTGTTGGAGCTGGTGACGTACGGATAAGTACCGTGGTCGATGTCCAGCAGCGAACCCTGGGCGCCCTCGAACATGATGTCTTTGCCATCGCGACGCATTTCATGCAGCGCAGCAGTGACGTCGAGCATCATCGGCTTGAGCAGGTCAGCGTATTCCATGCACTCGTCGAGAGTCTTCTGGAAGTCGATGGCAGGCTCTTTGTAATAATTGACCAGCACGAAGTTGTGGTAGTCGAGCAGCTCGCCCAGCTTGGCCGCGAAACGCTCACGGTGGAACAGGTCACCGATGCGCAGGCCACGACGGGCAACCTTGTCTTCGTAAGCCGGGCCGATACCGCGACCTGTAGTACCGATCTTCAGTTCGCCACGAGCCTTTTCACGCGCCTGATCCAGCGCAACGTGATACGACAGGATCAGCGGGCAGGAAGGGCTGATGCGCAGACGCTCGCGCACCGGAATGCCTTTCTCTTCAAGCTTGACGATTTCGCGCAGCAGCGCGTCGGGCGCAACCACTACACCGTTACCGATCAGGCACTGCACGCCTTCGCGCAGAACACCGGACGGAATCAGGTGCAATACGGTCTTCTCGCCATCGATCACCAGAGTGTGACCTGCGTTGTGGCCACCTTGATAGCGAACCACGGCGGTAGCATGTTCGGTCAGCAGATCAACGATCTTGCCTTTGCCCTCATCACCCCATTGGGTGCCCAGGACTACGACATTCTTACCCATAACACTTGTCCTCATTCACGCAAACTTGGTGCCGGCGGCGGCCGGCAGGAATACTCAAGAAGCCAGCGGCATTACCTGCCAACGCTCGCCATGCTGAATCAATTGCCGATCACAGTCGGCTTCACGCGCTGCACTCACCTGTTGCCCAGGCAAAGCCTGAACCACACGCTGCCCCTCGCTGCGCAACTGGCAAACCTGCTGCCAGAGTGCTGCATCCGTACTGTCCGGCATCCAGATACCACCAGATGGCAGTTCGATTTCTGCACGACCCAGTGTCACCAGGGTTTTCAGGTCCGTGGAGAAACCGGTAGCCGGACGGGCGCGACCGAAGTCGGCGCCGATATCATCATAACGACCGCCCTGGGCAATCGATTGACCTACACCCGGTACAAACACCGCGAACACCACACCGGTATGGTAGTGGTAACCGCGCAGCTCACCGAGGTCGAAATACAAAGGCAACTGCGGGAAGCGTGCAGACAGACGATCGGCGATGCTCAGCAGATCGTCCAGCGCAGCCAGCACAGGTGCAGGCGCATTCGCCAGACGGTCACGCGCAGCAGCCAGAACCTCACGACCGCCACACAGATCGACCAGCGCACGCAGCATAGTGGCCAGTTCTTGCGGCAGATCGGCGGTCAGGGCGATCACTTCATCGATGGCCTTGCGTTGCAGCGCATCGAAAAGCTGTTGCTCGACCTCGCCCGACAGACCGGCAGCACGTGCCAACCCACGATAGATGCCGACATGCCCGAGGTCCATGTGGACATCAGGCACATCCGCCAGTTGCAGCATTGCCAGCATCAGGCTGATGACTTCGACATCGCTGCTCGGGCTCGCATCGCCATACAACTCGGCACCCAGTTGAATCGGGCTGCGCGAGGATGACAGTGCGCGCGGCTGAGCATGCAGGACACTGCCTGCATAGCAGAGACGACTTGGCCCTTCACGCTTGAGGGTATGCGCATCGATACGCGCCACCTGAGGCGTGATATCGGCACGAAACCCCATTTGCCGCCCCGACTGCGGATCGATCACCTTGAAGGTGCGCAGATCCAGATCGGAACCTGCTCCAGTGAGCAGGGACTCCAGATATTCGATATGCGGGGTGACGACAAACTCATAGCCCCAGCTCTGGAACAGATCCAACACCTGACGGCGCGCTACTTCGATACGCGCCGCTTCTGGTGGCAGTACTTCTTCGATGCCATCTGGTAGCAGCCAGCGGTCAACCGTTGCCATTACGCCATTCCCCTATGATCCGGGTGGCCAGCCATGAGGCAAGCCTTGAGTGAAGCAGAGAGCGGTCGCCCCGTATTACGGGCACGACAAACACCCGAGACAGGCCTTGCAGACCACTCTCCTCGAAAAATCTTGCCGCCCGCCAAGTCGGCTGCGGCCAATCAATCGTGCAGACGCAAAAAAGCCGGGAATTTCCCGGCTGCCGCATCATACACACGTTTTACCGTACGATCACCCCACCGGGCGGTTTTGCCGCCCGGCGGGTTGATGAATTACGGTTTGGCTTTTTCCAGGAAGCGGAAAAACTCGCTGCCCGGATCAAGCACCATCACGTCACTCTTGCTCGTGAAGCTTTCGCGGTAGGCACGCAGGCTACGGTAGAACGCATAGAACTCCTGGTCCTGACCATAAGCCCTGGAGTAGATCGCAGCAGCCTGGGCATCACCATCACCGCGCGTCTCTTCAGACTCACGATAGGCTTCAGCCAGCAACACGCGACGCTGACGATCGGCATCGGCACGAATACCTTCAGCCAGCTCGTTACCCTTGGCACGATGCTCACGCGCTTCGCGCTCACGCTCAGTGCTCATGCGCTCGAAAACGCTGCGGTTGACTTCCTTGGGCAGGTCAATGGCCTTGACCCGGACATCGATCACTTCGATACCCAGCTCTTTCTCCGCCATCCTGTTCAGGGAACCGGTGATGTCAGCCATCAGCGCGTCACGCTCACCCGACACGACTTCGTGCAGGGTGCGCTTGCCGAACTGGTCACGCAGGCCGGATTCCAGACGACGCGACAGACGCTCATCCGCAATCTGCTTGAGGCCGGAAGTCGCGGTGTAGAAACGCTCCGCATCCTTCACGCGCCACTTGGCGTAGGCATCGACCATGACCGCTTTCTTTTCCAGCGTCAGAAAACGCTGGGTAGGCGCGTCGAGCGTCAGCAGACGACCATCGAACTTGCGCACCTGGTTCATGTAAGGAATCTTCACATGAAGGCCCGGCGGCACATCGGTCTTGACCACACGACCGAATTGCAGCAGAACCGCACGCTCGGTCTGGGACACGATATAGAGGCTGTTCCAGGCAACTATTGCCAGCACCACGCCAACAATAAGGGTGATCAGCGATTTATTGCTCATCAGCGACTCTCCCTGGTACGTACATCGCGCTGCGGGGTATCGGTTCGAGTACCGACATCCGTTCCAGTCGCGGATGGACTACCGGAACCCGAAGTATTTCCGGCACTACCGCCACGACTGCTTTCGATCATCTTGTCGAGCGGCAGGTAAAGCAGGTTGTTCTGACCCTTGTCGCCGGTCACGAGAACCTTGCTGGTGTTGCTGAAGACTTCCTGCATGGTGTCCAGATACAGACGCTGGCGGGTAACTTCAGGTGCCTTGCGGTATTCGGCAACCAGCTTGGTAAAGCGGTCAGCCTCACCCTTGGCGCGGGAAACCACTTCATCGCGATAGCCATTGGCATCTTCGATGATGCGCTGAGCCTGACCACGGGCTTCCGGGATCACGCCATTGGCATAGCTTTCAGCCTGGTTGCGCGCACGCTGCTCGTCTTCACGGGCACGGATCACGTCATCGAAGGCTTCCTGTACTTCACGCGGCGCAGCAGCGCTCTGCACGTTCACCTGAGTAATGGTGATACCGGTGCGATAGGTATCGAGGAATCGTTGCAGACGCTCCTTGATTTCGCTCGCCATCAGCTCACGACCTTCGGTCAGCACCTGGTCCATCGCCGTGGAACCCACGACATGGCGCAGCGCACTTTCGGTGGCGTGTTGCAGGCTGATTTCAGGCTGATCGACGTTCAGCACGAAATCCTGCAGGTTGCTGATCTTGTATTGCACGGTCAGCGGCACTTCGACGATGTTCTCGTCTTCGGTCAGCATCTGCCCCTGCTTGCTGTAGGCACGCTCGCGAGTGACGTTTTCCATGTACTTGCGATCGAACGGCGGGAAATAGATATTCAGACCCGAACCGACGGTTTCGTAGTATTGGCCGAAACGCAGAACGACAGCCTGCTCCTGCTCATCAACGACATAGACAGCGTTGTAAAGCCAGAAAGCGAAAAGCACGACCAGCCCGATGCCCAGCAGGCCGAAGCCACCGCCGCCACCCGAACCACCGCCATTGCCGTCACTGCTGCGTTTCTTACCGCCGCCGAACAACCCATTCAGGCTTTCCTGCAGCTTACGGAAGGCCTCGTCGAGATCAGGTGGTCCCTTGCGGTCGCCGCCACGGCGTTTTCCACCCCAGGGATCTTGATTATTCGAGTTGCCACCCGGCTCATTCCAAGCCATAGCGCTCTCCATCTGATAAAGCAAAGACGCGCCCACGGCGCGCCGACCAATGCTACAGAATGCCCGTTAAAGCCGTACAATGGCTTTACCGCGCTTTTATTGCAAAGTGTGTTGCTCAATGAACTCCAGCGGCTGCTGTCCTTCGCGACTCACCAGACGATTCAATTCAACTCGCGGCAGACGTACTGCCAGAAGACTGGCACCTTCTTCGTCATGCGTCTCGCTCTGCACCGCGCCCAGCTCAAAAAACTGTGCGCGCAGTCGAGCAAAACGCTGAGGCAAACGCAAGGTGCCCACAAACAAATCGTCACCGAGCAACTCGGCTACAGCCTGCTTGAGCAGGTCCAGCCCTCGGCCATCACGGGCAGACAACCAGACACGCTGCGGCTTGCCATCGGCATCGCGTTGTATCTGGGGGTCGACCCCTTCCAGCAAATCGAGTTTGTTATACACCTCAAGGATCGGCAAGCCCTCGGCCCCGATCTCGCCCAGCACCGCCATGACCTGTTCGATCTGCGCCATGCGCTCAGGCTCATGGGAGTCGATGACATGCAGCAGCAGATCCGAGTTGCTTGATTCTTCGAGCGTCGCCCGGAAAGCCTCGACCAGCTTGTGCGGCAGATGGCGAATGAAACCCACGGTATCGGCCAGCACAATCGGCCCCAGGTCATCGAGTTGCAGGCGGCGCAGGGTCGGATCGAGTGTTGCGAACAACTGATCGGCCGCGAAAACCTCGGAATCGGTCACGGCATTGAACAGCGTCGATTTGCCGGCGTTGGTATAGCCCACCAGTGAAACCGAAGGAATATCGGCACGCTTGCGCCCTCTGCGGGCCTGATCTCGCTGACTGCGAACCTTTTCCAGGCGCGCCTTGATCTGCCGCAGGCGAACCCGAAGCAGGCGGCGGTCGGTTTCGAGCTGGGTTTCACCCGGACCACGCAGACCGATACCACCTTTCTGTCGCTCAAGGTGGGTCCAGCCACGAACCAGACGGGTACTCATGTGCTCAAGCTGGGCCAGTTCGACCTGCAGCTTGCCTTCGTGAGTGCGCGCACGTTGCGCGAAGATATCCAGAATCAGACCGGTGCGATCCAGCACGCGACACTCGAAGACACGTTCGAGGTTACGTTCCTGGCTGGGCGTCAGTGTGTGATTGAAAATAACCAGATCGGCCTGCTCGACCTTGACCTGGTCGCGAAGCTCTTCGACCTTGCCAGTGCCAATCAGGTATTTGGCCGATGGCCGATGACGCGGCACGCTGATAAACGCGACGGTATCGGCACCAGCCGATATGGCCAGCTCCTGAAACTCCTGCGGATCTTCGCGCGCCTCAGGGTCCTGACCATCCAAGTGAACGAGAATTGCCCGCTCACCACCACTGTGGCGCTCAAAGAACAAGGCAGACTCCTATCAGGCGTTACCTGGCTCAGCATCACCCGAATCGGAATCGGTAGCGCTAGGCAGGCGAATCGGACGGACAGGAACAACGGTGGAGATGGCGTGCTTGTAGACCATCTGGCTGACAGTGTTTTTCAGCAAGATGACGAACTGGTCAAAAGACTCGATGGTGCCTTGCAGCTTGATGCCGTTTACCAGGTAGATCGAAACCCCTACCTTTTCTTTACGTAAGGTATTCAGGTAAGGGTCTTGTAGCGAATGCCCTTTTGACATGTGCCGCACTCCTTTAAGGATCAATAATAATAAAACGAATTCAATTGGCTTGAACCGCCACCCCCCAAGGATAGACGGCTATTGCAAGGACTCAGCTCAATATGGAGACCGATCCCAGGTATTTCAAGGCGCGTGGCAGATTGTCGCGTGCCAGGCTGTCCAACCAGTGCAAATTCTCCCAACTGCGTAGCCAGGTGAATTGCCGTTTGGCCAGCTGGCGCGTTGCAATGATGCCCCGCTCCTGCATTTCATCCCGTGTCAGCTTTCCATCCAGGTGATCCCAGACCTGGCGATAACCGACAGCTCTTATCGATGGCAACCCCGAATGAAGGTCTCCTCTTGAGCGCAAAGCCAGTACTTCGTCCAGAAACCCCTGATCCAGCATTTGCATAAAGCGTAGCGCGATACGGTCATGTAGCACCTTGCGATCAGCCGGAGCTATCGCAAGACTGGCGACAGTATAGGGCAATTGCTGACGCCCGGACGCTGCGGCTTGAGCAGTTTGCTCAGATTGTTGCTCGCGATGCGCAGTCATGCTCATCCCGCTGACTCGATAAACCTCCAGAGCCCTGATCAGACGCTGCGGATCGTTGGGATGGATTCGTGCCGCAGACACAGGGTCCACAGCGGCCAACTGATCGTGCAACGCCTGCCATCCATGAGCCCTGGCCTGGGCTTCAAGCTCGGCTCTGACCTCTGCATCGGCAGCCGGCATATCCGCCAGCCCGTCCAATAGAGCCTTGAAATACAACATAGTGCCGCCTACCAGCAAAGGAATATTTCCCCGTGCGGTAATTTCGGCCATGGCGGCCAGGGCATCGGTACGAAAATCGGAGGCGCTGTAGCTTTGCGACGGGTCGAGAATATCGATCAGACGATGGGGAAATTCAGCCAGTTGCTCACGGGAAGGCTTCGCTGTGCCGATATCCATGCCGCGATAGACCAGCGCCGAATCGACGCTGATCAGCTCGCAAGGCAGGACTTTAGTCAGCTCGATGGCAAGATCGGTCTTGCCGGCAGCGGTTGGCCCCATGAGGAAGATGGCCGGAGGTAAAGCATTCATTCAACGACCGCGCAGGAATAATTTGTCCAGATCGTCCAGGCCCATCTGAGTCCAGGTTGGTCGACCATGATTGCATTGGCCACTGCGCTCGGTGTTTTCCATGTCGCGCAGCAGAGCGTTCATTTCGGGAATGGCCAGACGGCGATTGGCCCGAACCGCGCCATGACACGCCATGGTGCCCAGCAGTTCGTTGATATGCGCCTGAACCCGGTCGCTGGTGCCGTATTCCATCAGATCGGCCAGCACATCACTGACCAGACGGTTAGCCTCGGCCTGCTTGAGCAACGCTGGAATCTGCCGGATCGCCAGGGTTTCCGGGCCAAGGCGCTGCAACTCGAAGCCCAGGCGCTGGAAGGTCGCAATATGCTCTTCGGCACAATCGGCTTCGCGCTGACTGACCGCCAGCGACTCGGGCACCAGCAATGGCTGCCCGCTCAAGCCTTCACTGGCCATGGCGACTTTCAGGCGTTCATACATGATGCGCTCGTGGGCGGCATGCATGTCCACCAGCACCAGCCCGTGGGCGTTTTCGGCCAGGATATAAATACCCTTGAGCTGCGCCAGCGCGTAACCCAGTGGCGGAATATCGCTTTGCGACTCGGGCAGTGAAGCCGGCGCAGCCTCGGGCAGCGGTGCGAAAAACTCGCGATAGGCACTTTGCGCCTCAGCCGTAGGCAACGCCGCTGTCGGACGCGGTGAGTACTGATATTGATAGCCGCCACCCGAACCGCCAGACGCCGGTCGCGCATAAGGCTCGCCTTGCGGCTGTTCCAGCACGTTGTTCGCCAGACGCATTTCGCCCTGCGGCCCGAACTCCCCGGCCTGAGGTCCGCTGGGACGCTCGACCACAGGGATCGGCGCACTGGCCAGTTGATCGTCGGGACGAACATCGCCAAGAGCACGGTGCAAGGTGCCGTACAGAAAGTCATGCACCATGCGCCCGTCGCGGAAACGCACCTCATGCTTGGTCGGGTGGACATTGACGTCCACTGCCGCCGGATCAAGCTCGAAAAACAGCACGAACGTCGGATGGCGACCATTGAACAGCACGTCGCGATAGGCCTGCCTAACGGCGTGAGCCACCAGCTTGTCGCGCACGGCACGGCCATTGACGAAGAAATACTGGAGGTCGGCCTGGCTGCGCGAGAAAGTCGGCAAGCCAACCCAACCCCACAGATGCAAGCCGTTGCGCTCGATCTCTATCGGCAGCGCCTGCTCCAGAAAGCCCGGCCCGCAGATTGCCCCGACACGACGCGCCCGCGCCGCTTCGTCATGGGCTTCATGCAGGCTGAGCACGGTCTTGCCGTTATGACGCAGATGGAAAGCGACATCGAAACGCGCCAGCGCCATGCGCTTGATGACTTCCTGCAAATGGTCGAATTCGGTTTTCTCGGCCTTGAGGAACTTGCGGCGGGCGGGGGTATTGAAAAACAGATCACGCACTTCCACCGAAGTACCGACCGGGTGTGCGGCGGGCTGCACCCGCGGCTCCATGTCACGGCCTTCGGTTTCGACCTGCCAGGCCTTGTCGGCATCGCGAGTACGGGAAGTCAGGGTCAGACGCGCCACGGAACTGATCGACGCCAGTGCCTCGCCCCGAAACCCCAGACTCATGACCCGCTCAAGGTCTTCCAGTTCGCGGATCTTGCTGGTTGCATGTCGCGCCAGCGCCAGCGGCAAGTCATCGGAAGAAATACCACTACCGTCATCACGAACCTTCAGCAGTTTGATACCGGCCTGTTCGACATCGACGTCAATGCGCCGAGCACCGGAATCCAGGCTGTTTTCCAGCAGTTCCTTGATGACCGAGGCCGGGCGCTCGACCACTTCGCCCGCGGCGATCTGGTTGGCCAGCCGAGGGCTGAGCAGTTCGATTCGGGCAGCATTCACTGCTGCATTCAAGGCGTCGGATTGGTCGCCATCGAGAAGGAGGTCACTCATTATTGTGCCGCGACCTCCGCACTCGGAATGCTCAGATCCTGGCCAATACGCAGCGCATCGGTCTTCAGGTTGTTGGCACTGCGCAAGGTCGCCACGCTCATGTCATAACGGGCAGCCACCATCGCCAGGGTTTCACCGGAACGCACGACATGGGTACGAGGCCCCTGCGCCAGCTTACCGTTGTCCCGCAGCCAGGCAATATAAGTGCCTTGAGGCGGGTTTTGCTGGAAGAACTGTTTGACGCCCGAGTTGATCGAGCGTGCCAATGCTTGCTGGTGAGAAGCAGTGGTCAGCTTGTTCGCTTCGTTGGCGTTGGAAATGAAGCCGGTCTCAACCAGAATCGACGGGATATCCGGGGACTTGAGCACCATGAATCCGGCCTGCTCGACACGGGACTTGTGCAGCGAAGTCACCCGCCCGATATTGCTCAACACCTTCTGCCCGACGTTCAGGCTCGACGACAGCGAAGCCGTCATGGAAAGGTCCAGCAGCACGCCTGCCAGCATCCGGTCCTTGTCGTCGAGACTGACCGCACCGGCACCACCGATCAGGTCGGAACGGTTTTCACTGTCCGCCAGCCAGCGCGCCGTTTCGGAGGTCGCGCCCTTGTCGGACAAGGCAAACACCGAGGCACCGAACGCCGCCTTGGAGGGTGCAGCATCCGCATGAATGGAAACAAACAGATCAGCGCCCTTGGCCCGAGCGATTTCAGTGCGTTTGCGCAATGGAATGAAATAGTCGCCGGTGCGCGTCAGTTCAGCGCGATAGCCCTTTTCACCATTGATCTGGCGCTGCAATTCCTTGGCAATGGACAGCACCACATGTTTCTCTTGCTGCCCGCTGCCACCCGAGGCTCCGGGGTCTTCACCACCATGGCCGGCATCAATCACGACCACGATGTCGCGCTTGCCGTTGGGCACGGGTGCCAGCTTGATTTCAGGCTTGGCCGGGCTCACGGGAACAGCCGGTGCGGTATTGGCCACGTTATCCGGGATAGTCGGAGTCGGATTGGCATCGGCAGGATTGTCGAACAGGTCCACCACCAGACGGTTGCCGTATTGCTGGTTGGGAGCCAGGGTAAAGCTCTTGGGCGTGACCACCTTTTTCAGGTCGATGACCACCCGCAGATCAGTCGGGGTACGTTGAGCCGAACGCATGCTGGTGATAGGCGTATTGGCCGTTGCCACGTTCAGCGGCCCGGCGAGCGTCGCACCGTTGATATCGATGACCAGACGATCAGGCGATGTCAGAGTAAAGACACTGTGCTGGACTGGCCCGGACAGGTCGAAAACCAGCCGGGTGTTATCCGGTGCACGCCATAAGCGGACACTTCGTACTTGCGTAGCAGCCAGCGCTTCGACGGCCACGGCCATCACCAGCAGACCCACTACAGTAACCAGCGCGCGCATGCGCATACCTAACCCCATATCTATTTGAATTCCAACGCCAAAGTGGCACACCAAGTTTCGCCACGCGAGCCTTGCGGGCTCAATGTTACAGACCGACCTTGCTCGTGCGGCCTAATGGTAATGGTCAGGTCAGGCTTTGGCAAAAAGCCCGTGCCGCGCCGAGGCCATTCGATCAGGCAGAGAACATCCCCATCGAAGTAATCCCGCACGCCCATGAACTCAAGTTCCTCTGGGTCAACCAGACGATACAGGTCGAAGTGAAAGGCACGTATCGAGCCGATTTCATAGGGTTCGACCAGCGTGAACGTAGGGCTTTTGACTGCGCCGACATGCCCGAGCCCGCGGATGAGGCCCCGGGAAAGCGTGGTCTTGCCTGCACCAAGGTCGCCTTCAAGGAAAATGACGCCCACACCCTGGGTGACCTGACCCAGACGCGAGCCAAAGCCCATCATGGCCTCTTCGCCAGTCAAATGCAGCGTTAACTCAGACACGGTTGTAACTCCTCCAATAACTGACGAATGGCTGGAATTGTATCGCTTGCCGCCAGCCCGCGACCTGAAACACCGGCCTGTTCTCCGGCGCGGGCATGCAGCCAGACACCGAGACACGCCGCATCGAATGACGTCATGTGTTGCGCCATCAGCGCGCCGATCAGGCCGGCCAGCACATCGCCCAGGCCTGCGGTAGCCATAGCGGGATGACCGCGATCACACAAGGCAAGGCGTCCATCGACATCGGCAATCAGGCTGCCGCTGCCCTTGAGCACACAAACGGTATTGAATTTACGGGCCAGGGCACGAGCCGCCGTCGGGCGATCCGCCTGGACCTCCTGGGTGCCGATCCCCAGAAGCCGCGCAGCCTCACCGGGATGCGGGGTAATGACGCTGTTTTCCGGCAGGCTCACAAAGCCACCCGCCAATTGATTCAAGGCATCGGCATCCCAGACCTGCGGTCGCCCGGCATCAGCCGCTGCCGACAACAGACTGCGCCCCCAACTCGCCTGCCCCAATCCGGGACCGACCACCAGCACAGCGGCTGGCTCGATCAAAGCCAGCAACTGATTGGCTGATCGAATGGCTGCACTCATGACTTCAGGCATTCTCACCAATGCAGCAGACACATGCTCGCTACGGGTCGCAAGGGTGACCATGCCGGCGCCGCTACGCAAGGCGCTTTCGGCACTCAGCAAGGCAGCGCCACCAAAACCGTGATCACCTCCGATGACCAGGACACGCCCATACAGGCCTTTGTGAGCTGTCTGGGGACGCGGCGTCAGCGCCGGCAGGTTAAATGTATCCAGGCGTTTCGCACTGATTGGCGTTTGCACGACCAGACTTGAATCAGCCTGCAAATCGTCGAAAACCAACTCTCCGACCAGATCCGCCGCATCGCCCGTCAGCAACCCCAACTTCAACCCTATAAAGGTCACGGTCAGGTCGGCACGTACGGCAACACCCAGGGTGCGCCCGGTATCGGCACTCAAGCCTGACGGGATATCCACAGCCGCGACCGGCAAGCCACTGGCGTTGATCGCATTGATCACTGAAAGATAAGGCTCGCGCACCTCGCCGCTCAAGCCTGTACCGAGCAAGGCATCCAGCACCACACCAGACAGCGGTTGCGCGGACCATGGCTGAATATCGACACCTGTTGCGACAGCCTCACCGTGGGCCGTCGCCGCATCGCCCGCCAGCGCAGCCGGATCACCGACAGCCAGCACCCTCACCCGCCAGCCAGCCTTCCGGGCCAAGGACGCCACCAGATACCCGTCCCCGGCGTTGTTGCCGCGCCCGGTCAGCACTGTCAATTCACCAGCCTGCGGCCACTGCCGACGCACCGCCCGCCAGGTCGCATGGGCGGCGCGCTGCATCAATTCCAGGCCCGGCGTACCCGCAGCGATCAGCCGGGAATCGAGGTCCCGGACCTGCGCAGCGCTGTACAGCGCGTCGGGTAAATGAGGTTTAGTGTCGAACATGCGTATCCGGGCTCCGATGTCTGGCAGAATTATACGCACCTTGGACCCGGTTTCTCTCTGCACATGCCTGCTATTACTGCTGAACTTCCAACCGCCGACGACCTCACCAGCCTTGCGCAATCGATCAAGGAGTGGGGCCGTGAGCTGGGCTTTCAGCAAATCGGTATATCAGGGCTCGACCTGGCAGAGCATGAGCAGCACCTGGAACGCTGGCTCGAAGCGGGCTATCACGGCGAAATGGACTATATGGCAGCCCACGGCAGCAAACGTTCCCACCCGGATGAACTGGTACCGGGCACGTTGCGCGTGGTGTCGCTGCGCATGGACTATCTGCCGGGCGACACCGAAATGGCTCAGCGCCTGACCGAGCCGGAAAAAGCCTACGTCTCGCGTTACGCCCTGGGCCGCGATTACCACAAGCTGGTGCGCAAGCGTGTCCAGCAATTGGCCGAGCGTATCCAGCAGGCTATCGGCCCGTTTGGCTTCAGAGCATTCGTCGACAGCGCACCGGTGCTGGAAAAGGCCATTGCCGAACAGGCCGGGCTGGGCTGGATCGGCAAGAACACATTGGTGCTCAATCGCAAGGCAGGCAGTTTTTTCTTCCTCGGCGAGCTGTTCGTGGACTTACCGCTGCCTGTGGATGCACCGCACGCGACCGAACATTGCGGGCGCTGCACGGCCTGCCTGGACATCTGCCCCACCGCTGCATTCGTCGGCCCTTACGTGCTGGATGCCCGGCGTTGCATTTCTTACCTGACCATCGAACTCAAGACGTCCATTCCCGAAGAGCTGCGCCCCCTGATCGGCAACCGGGTATTCGGCTGTGACGACTGCCAGATCGTCTGCCCCTGGAACCGCTTTGCCCGCCCGACAACCCAAAGCGACTTCAAACCACGCCACAACCTGGACAATGCGGGGCTGGCCGAACTCTTCCTCTGGGATGAAGAAAAATTCCTCAGCAATACCGAAGGCTCGCCACTGCGACGTGCCGGTTATGAACGCTGGCTGCGTAATCTGGCAGTAGGACTGGGTAACGCGCCCTCCACCATCCCCGTCCTCCAGGCCCTGGAAGCCCGCCGCGATTACCCGTCAGAGATGGTGCGCGAGCATGTGGAATGGGCACTGAAACAACACCACCCAATGTAGGAGCGAATTTATTCGCGAAAACGGGCTTCGCGAATAAATTCGCTCCTACTAGTGTTCATCCTTATAGATGAACTTCGGCATTTCCCATTTGAAGCGGATCGCCAGCAGGCGCAGCAGGAAGCCGCCGAAGAGGGTAATCAGGATGCCTTGCTCGGTTGGCAGTTCCAGATAGCGGCACAGCAGGAAACACCAGGCCGCCAGGAATGACACGCTGGCATAGAGTTCGCGCCGGAAGATCAGGGGGATGTCGTTGCAGAAGATGTCCCGCAGGATGCCGCCGAACACGCCGGTGATAACGCCGCAGACCGCTGCGATCAGCATGCCGTGCCCGGCTTCCAGAGCCGTCATGCAACCAATCAGTGTGAAAGCCACCAACCCCAGGGCATCGAGGACCAGGAACAGCGAGCGCAGATGGCGCATCAAGGGGGCAATGAAGATGGTCACCAGCGCAGCCACGCTGGTCAGGACCAGATATTCCGGGTGCTTGACCCAGGTCAGCGGGTAATGCCCGATCAGTACATCGCGCACCGAGCCGCCGCCCAGCGCGGTGACGCAAGCGATCAGTACCACGCCAAACCAGTCCATGCCGCGACGCCCGGCAGACAAGGCGCCCGTCATGGCTTCAGCCGTGATGGCAATCAGATAAAGCATCAGCAACATGGCGACCACACCTGCGACAAAGGCGCGCAGTCTAACCAGCGGATCAACGCACTGAAAGAGTGCGACGAGGTTTATTCGCCACACTCATGCTGCAATTCATTACTTGATGAAATGCTCGCGATAGAAACGCAGCTCGGCAATCGATTCACGAATATCGTCCAGCGCCAGATGGGTGTTGCCTTTCTTGAAGCGCAGCTCCGGCGACCAGCGTGCAGCCAGCTCCTTGAGCGTGGAAACGTCGAGGTTGCGGTAATGGAAGTAGTTTTCCAGCGCCGACATGTGGCGATACAGAAAGCGGCGGTCCTGACAAATGCTGTTGCCGCAGATTGGCGAGCTGCGCTCCGGGACCCATTGCTTGATGAAGTCCAGGGTCTGCGCTTCGGCTTCGGCCATGCTGATGGTGCTTTCGCGCACCCGCTGGGTCAGGCCCGAGCCACCATGCTGACGGGTATTCCACTCGTCCATCCTGGCCAGCGTTTCATCACTCTGGTGAATGGCAATCACCGGCCCTTCGGCCAAGGTGTTGAGCTCACTGTCGGTGATGATCGTTGCCATTTCGATGATGACATCGGTGTCCGGGTCCAGGCCGGTCATTTCCAGATCGATCCAGATCAGGTTCTGCTTGTTCTGCATGTGTCGACTCCTTGGTGTAGCCGGGCAGTTTAGCTCACCCCGGCATGCTAGACTCCGCCCGATTCAATGTAAGACCCAATCATTCGCTTCATCAACTCGGAACACCCATGGCCAAACGCCAACTCAATCGCCGCCAGAACTGGCGCATCGAAAAGATCCAGGGCGAACGCGCCGCCCGCGCTGCAAAACGCGAGACGCTGGCTCTGGAAACCCTGGAGGGCGGCGACCTCGGCCCTGAGCAGACCGGCCTGGTAATCGCTCACTTCGGGGTCCAGGTTGAAGTCGAAGCCCAGGACGGCGAACAACGCGGCCAGGTTTTCCGCTGCCACTTGCGCGCCAACCTGCCAGCGCTGGTCACCGGCGATCAGGTTGTCTGGCGTGCCGGCAATCAGGGGATCGGCGTTATCGTGGCGCAACTGCCACGCACAACAGAACTCTGCCGTCCCGACACTCGCGGCCAGCTCAAGCCGGTAGCGGCCAACGTCGACCTGATCGTGATTGTTTTCGCGCCGATGCCCGAGCCTCACGCCAACCTGATCGACCGTTATCTGGTTGCAGCCGAACATGCCGGCATTCACCCTTTGCTGCTGCTCAACAAGGCAGACCTCATCGACGAGCAGAACGCTCCGGCGCTCAACGCCCTGCTGGCGGTGTACCGCACACTGGGTTATCCGGTCATGGAAGTGTCGGCGCATCAGGGCGACGGCATGCAACAACTGCAAACCCGCCTCGACGGCCATATCAGCGTATTCGTGGGCCAGTCCGGCGTGGGCAAGTCTTCGCTGGTCAACAGCCTGCTGCCAGAAGTCGAGACACGTGTCGGCCCGCTGTCGGAGCTGTCCGGCCAGGGCACGCACACCACGACCACCGCACGCCTGTTCCACTTCCCCCGTGGCGGCGACCTGATCGACTCACCGGGTATCCGCGAATTCGGTCTGGGCCATGTCAGCCGCGCCGACGTGGAAGCCGGCTTCATCGAGTTCAACGACCTGATCGGCACCTGCCGTTTCCGCGACTGCAAGCATGACCGCGAACCGGGCTGCGCCCTGCTCAAGGCTCTTGAAGATGGCCGCGTACAGCAGCAGCGCATGAACAGTTACCGCTCGATCATTGCCAGCCTGCCGCAAGACAGCTACTGAAACCCATACAAAAACGCCGCGATGATCGCGGCGTTTTTGCATCTGTCAGTTCCTGGCCGGTTCAGCCCGTAACTGTCCTTCCTCGAAGATATTCAGCTTTTGCCGAATTTCATGAGGCTGGGCATAGGCCTGCGGATCGGGTGGCGCAGTCGTGGACGCTCCCGGAGCCGCAGGCGCTGCCGGAGCAGGCTGAGTCTGCGGCGCACCGCCGGTATTCTGATCACCCTCGATACGCTGCTGGGCCTTTTTGGTCAGCACGACAATATCGATACGACGGTTCACAGGGTTGAACGGATGCTCACGGTCATACAGCGCCGAAGAAGCGTATCCCACCACCCGTGCCACTTGCGGATCAGGATAACCACCTGCCACCAGCGCACGACGCGCAGCGTTGGCACGGTTTGCCGAAAGCTCCCAGTTACCGAACTCACCGCTGCCCACATATGGCTTGGCATCGGTGTGACCACTGATACTGATCTTGTTCGGCACCGTGCGAATGGTGTCGGCCATGGCCAGCAGAATATCCTCGAAATACGGCTTCAGACGCGCACTGCCGGAGTCGAACATAGGCCGGTTATCGGCATCCATGATCTGGATCCGCAAGCCATCCTGAGTGATCTCGAACAGGATCTGGTCCTTGAACTTCTGCAGTTGCGGGTTCTCTTCAACCTTGTTCTGCAGTTCCTGCAACAGCATCTCCAGACGCTCTTGCTCGACCTGCTCGGCCTTGGATTCGGAGGTATCCGACTCGATAGGCACGGTATCCGGGGACGGCGTGGTCTTGACCTCGGGGTTGAGGGTCTGGTTAGGCGACATCTCAGGCGAGCCGCCCAGGTCAATCACATAAGGCGAGCCACTGTCAGTGAAGCCGACCGGGTCCTTGAAGTAACCGGCGACCGCAATCAACTGCTCGGGCGTAGCAGCAGACAGCAGCCACAGCACCAGGAAGAACGCCATCATCGCTGTCGCAAAGTCAGCGAAGGCAATCTTCCAGGCGCCACCGTGGTGTCCGCCACCAAAGCGCTTTACGCGCTTGATGATTATCGGCTGATTATTTTCCATGGCTTAACGACCGCGAACCGCTTGTTCCAGCTCGCTGAAGCTGGGCCGGTGCGCTGGATACAGAACCTTGCGACCGAACTCCACGGCCAGTGAAGGCGGCATGCCGGAAGCCGAAGCCACCAGGGAAGCCTTGATGCATTCGTAGACGTTCATTTCTTCCTTGGCATCGTGAGCCAGGGAAGTGGCCAGCGGGCCGAAGAAGCCATAGGCCGCCAGAATACCGAAGAAAGTACCTACCAGAGCCGCACCTACGTGCATACCGATGGCGGCCTTGTCACCGGAGCCCAGGGAAGCCATGGTGATCACGATACCCAGTACCGCTGCCACGATACCGAAACCGGGCATACCGTCGGCGATACCGGTGACGGCATGGGAAGGGTGCTCAAGCTCTTCCTTCATGCTCAACAATTCCATGTCGAACAGGCCTTCAAGTTCGTGGGGCGCCATGTTGCCCGACGACATGATCCGCAGGTAATCGCAGATGTAGGCCGTCATGCGTGCATCCTTGAGCACGCCAGGGTACTTGGCGAAGATCGGGCTGGAAGCCGGCTCCTCGATATCCCCTTCAATCGCCATCATGCCTTCGCGACGACTCTTGTTGAGGATTTCATAGACCAGCCCCAGCACTTCGAGGTAGTAAGCGTGTGTGAAGCGCGTACCGAACATCTGCAAGGATTTCTTAAAGACGTGCATGGTCATATAGCCAGGGTTGGCCTGGAGGAATGCACCCAGAGCCGCACCACCGATAATCAGCACTTCATAAGGCTGAAACAGTGCTGCGACCTGACCGTGGGATAGAACGTATCCGCCGAGCACGCTCGCGAAAACGACGATGATGCCGATAATTTTAGCCATAGGTAGAAAATACTTATCGAGTCGGGTTCAGGGACATGTGCGGAAACTCTTATTCTACGTATCGGCCTCATTGGTCCAGACTATAGTCAGTTCTTGTTAAAAACCAGTTCGGCCCTTGAACAAGAGCTTGAAAACAGCTGTCCAGCCCCTAAGAATCGCAGCCTGCGCTGCTTAAAAAAATCAGCTGTAAAGGCCTTCCAATGTCGACCGCAAGCTCTGTGAAGCACTCGATACCCAAAACACTCGATGCCTGGATCAGGCATCTGGATGCCGTGGACCTGCCCATCCCGGTGGTGAACCACAATCATGTGCGCGAAGCTCTGAAAGACAGCCGCCGCTCGCTGCGCGACATCGCCGACATGATGCAGGAAAGCCCGGAACTGGTATTGAGCGTGCTGCGTGAAGCCAACCACAAGAGCCATGGCATGGTGGAACCGGCTGAAAGCCTTGAGATTGCAATCAACCGCCTGGGACTGGCACGTACCGAAGTCCTGCTCGGTCGCCTGCCCGCCAGGGAACCCCAGGACATACCGGCCGCCTTCCGCCAGTTGATCCTTATCAGCCAGCATGCCACGCAACAGGCCAACGGCCTGTTCGCCAGCCGGCTTGCGCGCCTTTGGCAGGACATTCATCTGGGCAGCCTGCTGTTTCTGTCGCCGCTGTGGCCCATGGCACTCGCGCACCCCAAACTTCTGGAGGACTGGGAAGTGCGGGTCATTCACAAAGGCGAGCCCAGCCGTGTGGTCGAGAAGGAGCTGTTCGGCGTCAGCCTGCTGGACCTGTGCCTGGCGCTGGCCGAGTTCTGGCGCCTGCCGGTCTGGGTGACCCGCGGCTATAAAGTGCTGATCAACGAGCGACGTGAGCTGGTCAAGGCCCTGCACATCGCCCGAGAAGATCACGACCCGTTGCGCCAGCAACAACTGATGGATGCCGATCCGAACCTGCGCCGCTGGCTGAATCAACCGGCCAATACCGTGCTGCTGGGCAATGGCGTGGCGCTGTCTGCCCAGCAGGCGTGGAACAGCCCTCATTGCCTGCGCTGGGAGCGACTCGCAAGCCTTTATCTGCAACAGCCACTGGATGAAGTTCAGCAACAGATCCACCAGAACGCCGCCAGCAGTGCCCGCGTGCATTCGGAAGCAGATCTGTGGCATCCGGCCGAATCGCTGATCTGGCCCTGGGATGCCCGGCGCATCAGGCGTGACAACGAGATCGCTCCACCACCGACGGCCGACGCGCTGCAACAATGGCGCAAGCAGTGTGCCGAACTGCTGGTCGAACCCACGCCATTCATCAATTCCATCCACCTGACCACGACCGCTCGCGACACGTTGATGTCCTGCGGCATGCAGCGGGTCATGCTGCTGATGGCGGACAAGACAGGCAGCGTGCTGCGCGTGCATCTGGCTGGTGGCCTGCCGCAAGAAGTCTCGGGCCTGCAGTTCTCCATAAAAGAAAGCACGCTCCTGCAACGCTTGATGACGCAGCCGACCCAGTTGCGGATCACCCCGACCAACCTCGCACAGTTTTCTGCACTGCTGCCCGCAGCCCTGAAAGGCATCTTCAAAGGAGAGCACTGGCTGATCCGCTCGCTGGGTAACAACGGCAGAGTCCTGCTGCTGGTGGTCGCCGACCAGGGAGGCGGTCCATTGTCGGAAATATCCGTTCAGGCATTCGGAAAAACCGCGCAATGTATTGAACGATCACTGGCCATCTTTAGCCAACGCAAAGCCTGAGGCCTGGCGTACAATTCGCACTTTCTCTTTATCGGAGGCTGCAAATGTCCGTCTTCACTGGTTTGCCGTTGGTCATCGAGCCACAAGATCTGCTTGAGCGCCTTGACGCCCCGCAACTGATCCTCGTCGATCTGACCAGCAGCGCCCGTTACGAGGCTGGTCATATCCGCGGCGCCCGCTTCGTCGATCCCAAGCGTACCCAACTGGGCCAGCCACCTGCGCCAGGCCTGCTGCCAGCCTATGGGGATCTCGAAAGACTGTTCAGCGAACTCGGCCACAATCCGGACGCCGTCTATGTGGTCTATGACGACGAAGGCGGTGGCTGGGCCGGACGCTTCATCTGGCTACTGGATGTCATCGGCCACACCCGTTACCACTATCTGGACGGCGGCCTGCTGGCCTGGGAAGCGCAGTCACTGCCGCTGACCACCGATGTGCCTGCGGCTGCAAGCACTCCCGTCACCCTGACCCTGCATGGCGAACCCACGGCAACCCGCGAATACGTGCAGTCGCGCCTCGGTGCCGCCGATCTGGCGATCTGGGATGCACGTGGTCCGACCGAATATTCAGGGGAAAAGGTTGTGGCAGCCCGAGGCGGTCATATCCCTGGCGCAGTCAACTTTGAGTGGACTGCCGGCATGGACAAGACCCGCAACCTGCGTATCCGCCAGGACATGCCGCAGATTCTGGAAAACCTGGGCATCACCGCCGACAAGGAAGTGATCACCCATTGCCAGACCCACCACCGCTCAGGCTTCACTTACCTGATCGCCAAGGCACTCGGTTATCCACGGGTCAAGGCTTATGCCGGATCCTGGGGTGAATGGGGCAATCATCCAGACACCCCGATCGAGAAGTGAGATCAACTCCAAACGAGTCGGCACCTCCATCAAGCTTTAGGAATATAAATGAAAGAGCGTCTGTTCATCCTTAGTCAGCACCTGCTGCCTCACCATTTTCTGTCTCGCCTGGCTGGCTATGTTGCCGAATGCCGAGTGAGCTGGTTCAAGAATGCTTTCACTGCCTGGTTTGCGCGCCGCTATCAGGTGGACATGTCTCAGGCCCTGGTCGAAGACCTCACCGCCTACGAGCACTTCAACGACTTCTTCACCCGCGCCCTGAAACCCGGCGCTCGCCCGCTGGACACCACTCCCGGCGCAATCCTCTGCCCGGCCGACGGTGCCATCAGCCAGCTGGGGACTATCGAGCATGGCCGCATCTTCCAGGCCAAAGGTCACAGCTTCAGCGCACTTGAGCTGCTGGGCGGCGATCCGAAACTCTCCGCGCCGTTCATGGGCGGCCAGTTTGCGACTGTCTATCTGTCGCCCAAGGACTACCATCGCGTACACATGCCGCTGGCCGGAACCCTGCGCGAAATGGTCTACGTGCCAGGCCGCCTCTTTTCGGTAAACCAGACTACAGCCGAGAATGTTCCAGAACTGTTCGCCCGTAACGAGCGCGTGGTCTGCCTGTTCGACACCGAGCGCGGCCCGATGGCCGTAGTACTGGTCGGCGCAATGATCGTTGCATCGGTCGAAACAGTCTGGGCCGGGCTGGTCACGCCACCCAAGCGCGAACTGAAGACCGTGAGCTACGACGAAGCGGCACGTGCGCCTATCCACCTGGAAAAAGGCGCAGAAATGGGCCGCTTCAAACTGGGCTCGACCGCTATCGTGCTGTTTGGCCCGGATCAGGTTAAGTGGGCCGAGGAACTGACCGCCGGTTCCAAGGTGCAAATGGGACAAGCCATGGCAACTGCGACTCAGGCCTGAACATTGCGATGACCTGAAGGTACAAGCTCGTCGGAGTTTGTGCCTTCAGGCTTGTGCTCTCAGGAAAGCAGGCAAATACTGGCATCAGGCCACAAAAGCTGCGAGAACGTGTCGATGCTGTTAAAGTCGCGCTATCGGTGCTGCAGGAGGCAGCGCACTTTAATTGGCGCATACGCGATACATCTCAATGCGAAGATGTCTGAAGTTCGTCAACAAAAGCCACCGTTCGGGCCTGTGGAGTAGCTGGAGTTTGCCTGTCACATGAGTAATTTGAGCTTACCTCTGTTGTTGCGTGCCCCCACGCCAACACAGTCGAGCCTGTCATTCTGTGAACCCAATCCCCGCGACTTGAAACGCTGGATCTCCAGCCTGCCCAAAGCAAACATCGGCGAAATGGCCCGCCAGCTCTATCAAGGGCTGTCCGAACTCAACCAGTTGATGACTCCCGGCGAAAACCGCCTGCAATTGCTGGAGCTGCTGCGCCCGGAAGTCTATTTCGTCTGCAGCCATCTGGAACGGCACTTTCTCAATCAGGCCATCGTGCTCGATGAGCGTCCGCGCAAGGTCGCCAACCTCTGCCAGGCCCTGCAGAATCATCTGGCAACCGGTTACAAACAGATCATCCAGAGTGTGGCGGCGCGCTACAGCAAGGAACAAGGTGCCTTGCTCACCACCGCGCTGCAACGCGCCATGCATGCGCTCAACGGCCCGCTGATCCGCGCCAGCCAGTTGTATTGCCCGGTTCAGGACGGTCTGTGGCTTGAGCTGCACCATATCTATCAGATCGCACGCCAGTACCAGTTGCACACCACGCCGGTGAACGAACCGCTGGGCACCCACACTCGCACCCTGAGCGTCGAACAGACCTATGCCGTCGCATTGCTGATGGGCTGCTCACGCAGCAATCAGATGCGCCAGTTGAATATCGGCAAGATGGCGGAATCACTGGAAGCATGGAGCGCGATGGTCACGCTACAGTCGCCTGCCGATGAAAACAGCCTGTTCGCGCTGGACCCTGCGTCCGATAAGCCACCGATGTACCGCACCCTGTTCGCCGAGGAGCAACTGCCCAAGCTTCTGGGGATAAACTCACGCGCGCTGGCCGATGCGATCAACAGATACCTGGGACTGCCTGCCGATCAGCGCTCGCAGTCAAAACTGCTTATCCCGCCTCGCGTCACCACCGATCTGCTGCAACATCTGGCAGCGGCCTGGGGCGATGTAGCCGAGCGCACCTTTCAGCGCACCGTAGGCCAGGGCACGCTGAAGCTGTGCATCGGCATGAGCGCCCTGCACTATTACGTCGGCGGGCAGAAATCGTTCACCGAACAATTGCTGCTGCCTGCCGCGGCCAGCGTTGCGGATTTCAGCCTCAAGGTGGTCAACGATAACGCCGACGATCCGTGGTCGAACGCCTTCGATACCCATCGCGGCAACACCTCGTCGGTCTTGCTGCCCTTCGAGGAAATCGAATATCAGTCAGCGGAGGGCGACAGTGAGTCAGCCTCCAATGCCCAGAATATCTTTGCGACTTTCGAGCTGAACATCGTCAACCACAGCCCAGGCGGCTATTGCCTGGCATGGCCCAAGGACGTCCCGCCACAATTACAGGCTGGCGAACTGGTGGGGATTCAGGATGATGCCGGTCAGGGCTGGAGCATCGCCATCGTGCGCTGGGTCCGACAGGTGCGCAGCGGCGGCACCCAGATGGGTATCGAATTGATCGCCCCGTTTGCCCAGCCTTGTGGCATGCAGTTGATACGTGAAGAACAGAACAGCCAGTACCTGCGCACCCTGATGCTTCCGGAAGTACGCGCCATGGGCAAGCCGCCGACAGTTCTGGCTCCACGCCTGCCGTTTCAGGAAGGCAGCCAGGTGATGATCAACGTCAACGGCGAAGAACGTCGCGCAGCGCTGAGCAACCGGCACATCAGCAGCGCCAGCTATAACCAGTTCGAGTACAAGATCTACGATGCGCCCAAGGCGACGGAAAGCGAGAAACCGAAGCCGGGGCAGGAATTCGATTCGTTGTGGAGTTCGCTGTAGCCGTCGCAACCCTTCAGAGGATTACGACAGCCACACAGGACGGGCTTATCAGCCTCGCCCCTCACGGTCGCGGAAGCCCAGCAGGTAGAGAACGCCGTCCAGCCCCAAAGTCGAGATCGCCTGTCTGGCAGACTGCTTGACCAACGGCTTGGCACGGAACGCCACCCCTAGACCGGCAATCGCCAGCATCGGCAAGTCATTGGCGCCATCACCCACCGCGATGGTCTGCTCCAGACTCAAACCTTCCTTGTTCGCCAGCTCACGCAGCAGATCGGCCTTGCGTTGCGCATCGACAATCGGCTCGACGGCCACGCCCGTCACCTTGCCGTCGACCACCTCAAGCTCGTTGGCAAACACATAGTCGATGCCCAGCTTCGCCTGCAACTGCTTGGCAAAGTAAGTGAAGCCGCCGGAGAGAATCGCCGTCTTGTAGCCCAGGCGCTTGAGTTCGGCAAACAGGGTTTCAGCGCCTTCGGTCAGACGCAGCGACGCACCGATTTCATCCAGCACGTTCACATCCAGCCCCTTGAGCAAAGCCAGACGCTCCTTGAAGCTGGCACGGAAATCCAGCTCGCCACGCATGGCGCGCTCGGTGATTTCCGAGACCTGCTCACCGACGCCAGCCGCCTTGGCCAGTTCATCGATGACTTCGGCTTCGATCAGGGTCGAATCCATGTCGAACACGGCCAGACGGCGGTTACGACGGAACAGCGAATCCTGCTGGAACGCGATATCGACGTTCAAGTCCTGGGCCACACTGAGGAACTCGGCCTGCATGGCCTTGGGGTCAGCAGGCTCGCCGCGCACGGAGAACTCGATGCAGCCTTTGCCCTTGTCAGCCGGGGTGTCGAGGGGCATGCGCCCGGACAGGCGATCGATATGGTCGATATTCAGCCCGTATTTCGCAGTGATCGAACTGACGCATTGCAACTGCTCGGCAGTGACCTTGCGCGTCAGCAGGGTCACGATATGCCGTGCCTTGCCTTGCCCGTCGACCCATTGCTGATAATCCTCTTCGGACACCGCAGTGAAACGTACCTGTTGATCGAGCTTGTAGGCCGTGAACAGGATGTCCTTGAGGACGGAAGAACCCTGTTCGGTATCCGGGATTTCGACCAGGATGCCAAACGACAAGGTGTCATGGATCACCGCCTGACCAATATCGAGGATGTTCACGCCCCCCTGGGCAAGAACGCCAGTGATGGCCGCAGTGAGACCCGGACGGTCGACACCAGTGATGTTAATCAGGACGATTTCGCGCAAGGCGCACCCCAGCAGTGGAAAAAAACCGCATTCTAACCACTTTCTGTGACCGCCGGGCACAGCCAGCGCTTTGCCGCTACTGGGACGGTCGTTATACTGCGCGCAACTTCACCGAAAGAGCCGTGCTCTGTGAACCGGCCCACGCCCGTTAAAACCGATAATTTCTTCCTGCTGATCTTTCGTGCGCTGCGCCACCGCCGTGTACCGATTGCTTTGCGTATTGCCAGCCATAACGTGATCCTGGTCGCCTTGGCGCTGGTGATCTACGCCGGCGTCATGGGCCTGCAATTCAAGCAGGCCATGCACGAACAGGCCGACGCACTGGGGCAGGCCCTGACCACACAGACCGCAACCTCGGCGACCGAGCTGCTGGTGTCCAACGACATCCTCAGCCTCAACGTGCTGCTGGGCAATCTGGTCAAGAACCCGCTGGTGGCCCACGCTGCCATCTATAGCGTGGATAACCGCATTCTCGCGGAGGCCGGTCAACGTCCAAAAAACAGCCTGCTGGGTGAAGCCCAGGGTCTTTATGAAATAAAGATCACTTTCCAGGACGTGATGGCCGGTCACCTGCGTATCAGCCTGGACATGACGCAATTCCAGCAGCCCATGACCATCAGCCTGCAAAGCATGGGTATTCTGGCTGGCATCCTGCTCGCGCTGGCGCTGACCCTGAGCCTGCGTCTGGGTCGCCATATCTCCACGCCACTGCTGCAACTGCGGATCTGGCTGCGCGATATCGACCCTTACACACCTGCCACCGACCGCCAGGACGAAATCGGCGATCTGGCGCGTCAACTGCGCTCCTCCTTCGCACCACCGGTTCCAGAGCCTGAAACACCACCGGAACCCGAATACAGCGAAGACGACGATGCGTATCTGGAGCCTGAGGACGAGAAACCTGCGCCTTCATTTTCAGCTCGCGATACCAGCTTCGATGAAACGCCAAAGCCTCGTGTGATCGCACCTCCCGCGCAACGCCGCTTCGTGGCCGAAGAAGATGAAGAGGACGAGGAAGATCCGTTTGCCGATCTTCGTGACAGCTCCAGCAACGCACCGGCCATTCGCCCTGCTTCGGCACTGTCCACCCCGAGCGAACCCCAACACAGCGCCGTGCTGGCCGTGCAACTGGGCGCTCAGGATCAACTGCGCCGCCTGCCTCGCGCTCGCCTGACCGATCTGCTGCAACGCTATCGTGACTGCCTCGATCAGGCCGCGTCGCTGTATGACAGCGAGCTGCATACCTTGAATGACGGCAGCACGTTGATGCTGTTCCACAGCCAGGAAAGCGGTGAGGACTACCTGACCAATGCGATCTGTTGCGGCGAGTTGCTGCGCGCATTGAGCCACGCCTTGCAGATCGAAGTTGCCGACAGTGGCATCACGCTGCAATTGCAATTGGGCCTGACGCTGGGTGAAGGCCTGTCCGGCCTGAGCCAGATCGATCTGCTGCTGACCGAAACCGCCCAGGACGCACTGGCGCTGTCCCAGCACAGCCGCAACCTGCTGCTGGTGGAACGCAAGATCAACGACGACGCCCTGATCCGCCAGCGCGCCCGCATCCGCCCGATCGCCAGCCCGGAAGGTGCCTGCTGCGTCGAGCGCCTGATGGAGCCTTACCCGTCGATGCTGGAACGCCAGCTGGCACGCATGCATGAGACGCACAAGGCCTGAATGAATTCGCGTCCACTGGGCGCGGTGTAGAATTAATGCCGATCAGTTAAGGCATATATATTCACCTGTGGGAGGGGCCTTGGCCGCGACGACCAACTTACAGGCAACACATTTTCAGCGCCTGAAACCGGGCTGTCGCGGCCAAGGCCCCTCCCACGGATTGTGACTCCAGCCACCCGTTTTTTGAAATCAGCCTCTTAACTGATCAGTAGCCCACAAAAAAGCCCGCATCGCTGCGGGCTTTTTTGTGGGGTTTGTCCCGTCCTGAATAAGGTTTACACCTTCTGACCTTTCCTCAGGAGGATTCAATGGATTCGGGCAAAAGGCGCAGCCAGCGCGACTACACGCTAGCCTTTAAATTATCGGTCGTAGACCAGGTTGAAAAAGGCGAGTTGGGTTATAAAGAAGCCCAACGGCGCTATGGCATCCAGGGTCGGTCGACAGTATTGGTGTGGTTACGCAAGCACGGTCGGCAGGATTGGAGCCAAGGCGCATCAATTCGAGAGTCGAGGAGCAGGTCCATGACCGAGCCAACCCTCCCGCTGACACCCGAGCAGCGGATCAAAGAGCTTGAAGAACAGCTGGCGCTGAGCAACCAGAAGGCTCAGTTCTTTGAAGCCGTCGTTAACGTTTTGAAAAATGACTACGGTGTTTCTGTCGTAAAAAAGCGACCCGGCAAGTCCTCTCGCAAGGGCAAATCCAGGACCTGAGCATTAGTAGGGC
>NZ_JAUQOO010000018.1:0-153482 GCF_030580745.1 Pseudomonas serbiensis | reverse complement strand
CAACATTTCCATGCTGATCACCCTGTGTTCTCCTGCTCAAAAAGTGAGCAGAAGCAGTTGAACACCTGGGTCAGTTTTCAGTCGGCAGAACAGCCTCTACTGGGTCAGTTTTCGGTCAGCGGCAACAGCAAGCAGGCAAAGCGTCATGGAGCAGGTGGAAAACAAACGGCGAAGTTTCATGGTCGGTCCTTGATGTCATGGGTGGGGTTCTGGCTTGGGTGATTCAAAGGAGCATCACCTCCGGTAATCGTGTCGCGAGCACGTCGATGAGATGGCGCAGTCGCTTGGGCATCTGCCGCATCTGCGGCCAGACGGCGTGGCAATCCATGGTTGTAGGCGGGTGGTTTTCCAGAAGCTGGACGATTGCGCCCGAGCGCAGACGATCACGTATCAGCCAGGAAGGCAGCCAGCCGATCCCCATTCCGGCTTCGACTGCATCGGCGATTGAAGACAGATCATTCAGCCGGATGCGCGGCGCAAGGGACAGGTTCTTGAGTTGGCCATCCATGTCGAAAACCGGCCAGGTCTGGGTGTAATCGCGCCGGTGATACAGAACCGCTTTGTGATCCATCAACTGCGCGATGGTGCGTGGATGCCCCTTTTCTGCCAGATAAGCCGGCGATGCACACAACAGTTTCTGTTGTACGGCCAGGTGCTGGGCTTGCAGGCCGTTCAACTGTGACAGTGGGCCAAAACGTATTGCCAGGTCGAAACCTTCGGCGATCAGGTCAACCGACTGGTCGGACAGGTGCAGATCAAGTTCCAGTTTTGGATGTTCGCGTGCCTGCTCCATCAGCAGCGGGGTCGCACAGTATTGGCCGAACAGGACGGGCATGGTCACGCGCATGCGGCCGGCAATCTCGTGCATGCCGGATTCGATCAGAGACTGGGCTGAGCGGACTTCTTCCAGTGCGCGCAGGCAATGTTCGTAATAGAGCTGCCCATCCTCGGTCAGGCTCTGGGTGCGGGTGGTGCGATGGAACAGACGCACACCCAGCCGTTCTTCCACACGGGCAATCGCTTTGCCCACCGCAGAGCGTGTCAGCGCTAACTGCTCCGCAGCACGCGAAAAACCGCCTGCATTGACCACTTCAACGAACAGGGCAATGCCATCCAGAGGATCTCTCATAAA
Organism: Pseudomonas serbiensis; assembly: GCF_030580745.1. NCBI lineage: Bacteria > Pseudomonadati > Pseudomonadota > Gammaproteobacteria > Pseudomonadales > Pseudomonadaceae > Pseudomonas > Pseudomonas serbiensis. The sequence goes on along the minus strand of NZ_JAUQOO010000018.1, from coordinate 152,350 downwards.
TTCTCGGCTCTCAATTGGTGCCTGTGGTTCTACTTAAAGAGGAATAAATATCGGAAATGGTGATTATTACTCTACTATAAACTTCCTTCCCGTGGCTATTGGCGCCTGCACGGAGCCAGTACAGCGACTTGTCATCGTCGTTTTTCTTTCTCTCCATGGCTTAAGAAGGATTCATGAAGCATGTTGATTTCCATCGTTTATGACAGTGGCTGGGGCCACACCGCCAGGCAGGCTCAGAGCGTGGCCGAGGGCGTTCGCCGGGTTGACGGTGCCGAGGCTCGGTTGATCGCGCTATCCGAAGGCTCGATAGCCTGGAATGTTCTTGAGGCCAGTGATGCAATCATTTTTGGCTCGCCTACCTACAACGGTGCTCCCAGCGCCCGCTTCAAGCAGTTCTGCGAGGACTCCACCCGGCTTGCCTGGAATGATTTGAAGTGGGGCAACAAGGTTGCCGCCGGCTTTACGAATTCGGGCGCGCAAAACGGCGACAAACTGCATTCTCTGATCTCCATGGCGCTCTTTGCCGCCCAGCACGGGATGTTGTGGGTAGGGCTCGATCTGAAGCCGGGTAACAACATCAGCACAGGCAGCGAGCAAGACCTCAACCGACTGGGTAGCTGGCTGGGCGCGATGGCGTAATCCAACGGCGATCAGGGGCCGGATGACGCTCCTGTCAATAGTGATCTGCAAACCGCTGCCTACCTGGGCCAGCGCGTGGCCGAAACAGTGCGCCGATTCCAGCCGGTCTGACCCGTAACTTCACTAGGCGAGCCCTCCCATGAAACTACTTTGTCTCGATGTTCCACAGCCCGGTGCCAGCCTGGAAAAGTACCAACCTCATATGCTGGACGAGGCACGTCACGCCTGGCAGCTCTACAAGAACGGCATCGTGCGCGACTTTTACTTCCGCCAGGACCGTCCCGGTGTTGCGCTGATTGTCGAGTGCGAATCGGTTGAAGCTACACGTCAGGCACTGCGCGAATTCCCGTTGGCCGAGGCCGGGCTCATCGATTGGGAAATCATCCCGCTGGGTCCGTTCACCAACTGGGAAATGCTCTTCGCGCCAGGTAATGCCTGATACGGATCAGTCACGTTACGTTGCGCCTGCCATCAGTCAGCCTGAAGAAATGGACATCAACGAAATCGTCTTGCGCCTGACGTGGCAGGAGTTTTGATCGAGGAGGAGATGGACATGATTGATTCAAGTCAACCAGCTCCTCCAGGCCGCCCACCACTTGTGCGCATTGCGCGGATTGAGGTCGATCCCGCAAAGCTCGATGAGTATCGGACAGCCTCCCGAAAAATCGTGGAGGCTGCGGGTGCGCTGGAGCCTGGAGTGATTGCTTTCTATGCCCTTGAAGTGCGTGAGGTACCAGGCCGGTTCTTTGTGGTCGAGGTATACCAGGATGCCGAAGCCTATTGCGCTCATCTGGATTCTCCTCATTTCAAGACCTACAAATCCACAGTGGCTCACATGGTCCAGTCTCTTGAACTGATCGAGACCGACGTTGTGGCCATTTCTTCATGACAAGCGAGGCATGCATAGCATGATGCTGTTTTTGTTCGCTAACCCGGCCTCTGCAACCTGCCTGCTGCCCGATGGACAGGGGGCGCAGGCATGACGGTCGATGCACTGTTTCATGCCTTTCTCTATCTGTGCGCGGGCGTGCTGGCTGTACCTGTCGCCAAACGGCTTGGGTTGGGCTCGGTATTGGGGTATCTGATCGCCGGGATCATCATTGGTCCGCTACTGGGGCTGGTGGGTGCCGAGGCGGAGCGCTTGCAGCATTTCGCCGAATTCGGTGTCGTGATGATGCTTTTTCTGGTCGGCCTTGAACTGCAACCGCAACAGTTATGGGAAATGCGTCATCGCCTGTTGGGGCTTGGTGGTTTGCAGGTACTGTTGACCACTCTGGCGGTCTGGGGCATCGCTGTTGCCATGGACGTGGAGTGGAAAACGGCGCTGGCCATCGGCCTGATTGCGACGGCTTCCTCCACGGCCATTGCGTTGCAGACCCTTGATGAGAAGCGCTTGCTTGACAGCGATGGCGGTCGGGCAAGCTTTTCGGTGTTGCTGTTTCAGGACATCTCAGTGATCCCGATGCTGGCGTTACTGCCATTGCTGGCCGTTCCCGGTTTGCTCGCAGGTAACGAGACCGAAGTCGCTCATGGTTCCGGCGCGACGTTACTCACCGGTTTACCGGGCTGGATGATCGGGGTGGTCACGCTGCTGGCGGTTGCGTCGGTGGTGGTCGGAGGGCACTACCTGACGCGACCTTTGTTTCGTTTTATCGCCACGGCGCAAATGCGCGAAATCTTCACGGCCAGTGCGCTGCTGCTCGTGGTCGGCACGGCGCTGCTCATGAGTCTGGTTGGTCTGTCGCCTGCGCTGGGGACTTTTCTCGCCGGTGTCGTGCTCGCCAACAGCGAATATCGACATGAACTGGAAAGCGATATCGGGCCGTTCAAGGGGCTGCTGCTGGGATTGTTTTTTATAACAGTCGGCGCAAGTATCGACTTCGCCTTGCTGTTTGAACATCTTGGGCTGGTTGTCGGTTTGACCTTGCTGTTGATTGTCACCAAAGCACTGGTGCTCTGGGCGATTGGCAGTCTGTTCCGGCTTCGGGGCATGGATCGATGGCTGCTTGCGCTGGGCCTGGCGCAAAGCGGTGAGTTTGCCTTTGTCCTGCTGTCTTTCAGCGTGGGCAGCGGTGTGCTGGCGCAAGGCATGGCCGAGCTTCTGCTGTTGGTCGTGGCGCTTTCGATGCTCTGTGCGCCGCTGTTATTCGTTTTTCTGGAACGGGTGATCCTGCCGCGTCAGGCAAAAAAACAGGCCCGTGAGGCTGATGCCATCGATGACGAGGGGGCGGTCATCATTGCCGGGTGCGGGCGTTTTGGTCAGATCGTCAATCGCCTGCTGAACGCCAATGGCTATAGCACGGTGGTTCTGGACATCAGCGCCGAGGTGGTTGAAACCCTGGCGCGATTTGACATCAAGACGTTCTTCGGCGATGCGTCGCGTCCTGATCTTCTGGAGGCGGCGGGCCTGATGAAGGCGCGTCTGCTGGTGGTTGCCATTGATGATCGCGCCCGTGCGTTGACCATTGTCCGCTATGCCAAGCGGGTGCGTCCCGACTTGCATGTGGTGGCTCGGGCTTATGATCGTCTGCATGTCTATGACCTGTTCAAGGCCGGGTGTGACGAGATTATCCGCGAAACCTTCGACAGCGCCGTGCGTGCAGGTCGCAACTCGCTGGAGGCGTTGGGTATGGAGCCCGGAGAGGCGCAAAAGACTGCCGATGCCTTCGTCAAGGGTGATCGCCATGCGCTATGGATGCTTGCTCAACTGTACGACCCGCAGATCCCTCCGGCAGAGAACCCTCCGTACGTGGCAATGGTGAAACAGGTTCATCAGGAAGAGACGGAGCAGATGATGGGCAGGCGCAGGGCTTCAAACGAAGCACCTCTTTAAAGCGGGATGATGCTCGCCTTGTTCGCGAATGAGCGGAGTCGCTCCTACGCAGCCTTCATTGGGGTAGGAGCAGATTCATCCGCGAAGAGGCTTACCGCATCTGCAAGATGATCACATTACTGCTTGCCGGATTGGTCCGTTCGCGAAGATCCTGCACATCCTTCACGGTGACCGGGCCGCCCTTGTTACCCCAGGAGGTGCGGATAAAGGTCAGGACGTCTGCGGTTTCCTGATCCGAGAGCTGATTGCGGAACGGCGGCATGCGATAGGCATCCGGTACTCCATCCGCAACGATACGTCCCGACCCGTTCAGGGTTACGTTGATCGACGATGCATGTTCCTTCGCCAGTGAGGATGAGGCGCCTGCCAGAGGCGGAACCCATTCTCCCTGTCCACGTCCGTCCGGCCCGTGACAGGAGCTGCATTTGGCCATGTAGGTGCTTGCACCCGGAACCTTCAACTGTTCGCTGACCGTCAGGTTGGCATTGGATTTTGCATCGTATTGCCATGGCTCGCCGTCACGCTTGGGGTCCCCCGGCAGCGATTTGAGGTAGTGCGCAACGGCCTTCAGGTCTTCGTCCGTCATGAACTGCGTGGAGTTGTTGAATACGTCGGTCATCGAGCCGAAAACAACGGCATGCTGGTTACGACCTGTCTTGAGGAAGCGTGCGATGTCTTCCTCGCTCCAGCGTCCAAGCCCGGTGTTTGGATCGTTGCGCAGGCTCGGCGCATACCAGCCATCCAGCAGTGCGCCGGAAACGAACGCCGGGCTGCGTTCGTCCAGGGCTTTCTCGTTCATGGCGAGGCCGCGCGGGGTGTGGCAACTGCCGCAATGCCCCGGACCTTGCACAATGTAGGCGCCACGAAGCCACAGCGGGTCTTTTGCGGTTTCAGCCTTTATATAGCTTCCCGAATCCGTGAAGACCGCGTTCCACAAGGCCAGCGGCCAACGCATGTTCAGTGGCCATGGGATTTCGCTCGGCTGGTTTTCCTGCTTGACGGGTTTTACGCCCTGCATGAAATACGCATAGAGCGCACGTATGTCGTCCTCGCTGAGCTTTTCATAGGAGGGATAAGGCATTGCCGGATAAAGCCTGTGGCCGTCACGGGCCACGCCCAGACGCAATGCCCGGTCGAATTCCGCCAGGCTGTAGTTGCCGATCCCGGTTTCCTTGTCGGGTGTGATGTTGGTGGCAAAGATTGACCCCAAGGGGGTCGCCATCTCCAGGCCGCCGGCAAATGGCGCACTGCTCGGTGTGCTATGGCATGCCACGCAGTCGCTGAGCCGGGCAACGTATTCGCCACGCTGGATCAGCTGCGCGGGCGCACTCGGAGGGCTGGCCACGCCGTCGAAGGGCGAGGCGGGTGTGCGTGTCACGAACCAGGCTACGCCGGCTGCCGCCACGACACTCACCGGCACCAGGATGGCAGCAACTTTCTTGAGTCTGCTTGTAGTCATCTGTGATCCCTAGGTGTCAGGCTTGTTGGTCTTTGAAGGTGTACCGAGACAGCGGCATGCTGCGAATCCGCTGGCCAGTCAGCCTGGCGACCGCATTGGCCACGGCTGGCGGAACGGCGGGCAACGGCGGCTCACCGATACCACCCATTTTCGCGCCGCTCTCGATGATCTTTACATGCACGCGGGGCATGCGATCAGGTGGCAGGATCGGATACATGTCGTAGTTGCGGGCGGCGGGGATGCCGTTCTCGTACACAGCTTCTTCAAGCAAGACCTGTGAAAGCCCAAGCGCGACGGCACCGTTGACCTGGGCTTCGATGATGCCGGGGTTGACGATGCTGCCCGGATCGATGGCCTGCCAGATGTCGTGTACCTTGACCTGACCATTCTTGATCGAAACCTCCGCGATGACCGCCGCCTCGGTGCCGAAAGGGGACGCCATGGCAACGCCACGGGCGCGGAGCGTGCCGTCTTCGGCCGTGAAAGGGCCACGTTTCCAGCCGCCAGCCAGATCACCGACGGCACGCAGAAGGTTGGTCAGCCGCTCATTGTCTTTGAGCAAGTGCAGTCGAAGCTCGTAAGGGTCTTGTCCACCCTTGTCTGCCAGCTCGTCGAGGAAGGTTTCATACAGGAAATCATTCATCGAGTTGCCGACCGAGCGCCAGTAGCCAAGCATGACCGGGCTCTTCACATACAGCTGGGCAATCCTGCGATTGGGGATCGAATAGACCTTGCCGGCCAGCCCTTCAAGGGCCGTGGGGTCAATTTTCTCTCCCTGTTTGTTGCTGATGGCTTCGGTTGGGCCTTCGGTGGCGCTTACGGCTTCCAGTGCGACAGGCATGCCTTTGGCATCGAGCCCGCCACGGAAGCGCACGACGGCCATGGGGCGCAGTACATCGCGCAGGAATTCTTCTTCGCGGCTCCAGATCAGTTTGATCGGACGCCCGACTTCCTTGGCCAGCTGGATAGCCTGAGGGTAAGGCGATGCGCTGTTGTAGAGGAAGTGTCTGCCGAAGAAGCCGCCAAGTACCGGGGAATGAAGGTTGATTTTCGACGGCTCAAGGCCTGTTCTCTTGGCCACGTCGGCCAGGAACAGGTCCGGTGCCTGATTGGGCAGCCACAGGTCCAGTGTGCCGTCCGGGTTGAAACGCGCCAGCGCAGAAGGCGGCTCCAGCTGTGCGTGATGGACAAACTGGCTGTAATAAGTAGCGCTGACAACGGTATGGGCGCTGTCCAGGGCCTTGCCGGCTTCGCCTACAACCTCGTCGTCCTTGCCTGCACCGGGTTCGTTGGCCAGTCGCTCGCTGAAGGCTGCGCTGGAAAAGTCCGCCGGCATGTAGCGCAGATCCGAATCCGGGCCTGGCTCTTTCCAGTCCACCTGCACAGCTTCTACCGCACGTTTGGCCGTCCACCAGCGCTCGGCGACGACGGCAACCGCGCCGGGCAGGCGATGCACGGAGTGAACGCCTTTCATGGCCTTGATCTGGTCTTCGTTACGGATGGTGCCGACCGTCAGGCCGAGCCTTGGGGCGTGCTGTACGGCCGCGTGGAGCATGTCATCGACCTTGCAGTCGATGGTGTAGACGGTCTTGCCCGTAGACTTTTCGTAGCCGTCCAGACGTTTTACCGACTTACCGATCCAGCGGAACTGGCTCGGGTCCTTGAGCTTGACGCTGTCCGGGTCGGGCACTGGCAGGTCCATGGCGCGTGAGGCCAGTTCGCCGTAGCTCAACGTCCTGCCCGAAGCCGCATGAACGACCTGTCCAGGCTGAGTGGTGAGTTCACTGACCGGTACACCCAGACGTTCCGAACCCGCCTGCAATAACATCGCCCGGGTCAGGGCTCCGAGACGACGCATGGTGGGGTAGCTCATGCGTACCGACATGCTGCCGCCGGTGATCCGCATGCCGTTGCTCAGGACCACGTATTCACTGCCGGGAGAGGCGTTTTCCACGATAAAGGTGGCCGGGTCGGCATCCAGTTCTTCACCGACAATCTGCGCCATGGCGGTAAAAATGCCCTGGCCGCCTTCGATGAAAGGGCTTTGCAGGCGGATGGTGTTATCCGGGCGGATTTCGAGAAAGGCGGGGACTCGCGTTCCCGGAACCTCTGCCGCCACTCGGGCCTGAGCCCGTGCCTGGCCCATCGGCAGGCCGAAACCAAGGACCAGAGCACCTGCCATGGTGCCGGCCGATGCAATCAGAAAGCGACGCCGAGAGATATTGATCGCTTCCCCTGTCGGAAACGCCTCGCTTGCGTCGGGACTATTCGCCAACGTTGTCATTATGATTTCCTCAGGCTGCCATCTCTTTCAAGACGCATCCATTGCTCAGGTTCTAGATCACGATTTCTGAAGCGCGATTGCCGAGGTCTGCGCCTCGTGCAGTTCTCAAGACTTGCCGGGAGTGGCTGCGGGCTCAAACAGCGCGACCTTTTCGCCAGCCACTTCATGCACGGCTGCATTGATGAAGTTATAGGTGCCGCAACGACACAGGTTGATCATCGCGGCTCCGATCTCTGCATCCGAAGGGTGGGCGACCTGCTTGAGCAATGAGGTCGCGGCCATGACCTGACCTGACTGGCAATAGCCGCATTGCGGGACCTGATGCTTGACCCAGGCGGCAACCACTCGCTTGCCTACGTCATCTTCTTCGATGGCTTCGATCGTCGTGATCTTGCGCCCGATGACACCCTGAATCGGAACGACGCACGAGCGTGCGGCCACTCCGTCGATCAGGACGGAGCAGGCCCCGCATTGAGCAAGGCCGCAGCCGTACTTGGTTCCGGTCAGCCCGAGTTCATCGCGAATGACCCACAGCAGTGGGGTATCGCCTTCGGCCTGGACCTGATAGGTCTTATCGTTGATCTGCAGTTCCATGATTATCCAGCCATCCAGTGGGGAAATGCCCTTGAGTGCCATTTGTTTGCGGGCCAAAAAGCAAGCGTTTCACTTGCGCAACACTGCTGAAACGGTAGCACGTACTGACGGACGCTCCATGGCGCCTGGTTTCTAGGCTATATGAGTGAAATTGATAAATACCCTTCAACTGCGCACAGGCTGAGGCCATGCTCTGGTCGCGGCCTGTGCGGATTGTGGATTTAATGCCTGGGTTCAGGCGTTGGCCAGCGTGGTGTTATCGATCACGAAACGGTATTTGACGTCACCCTTGAGCATGCGCTCATAGGCTTCGTTGATCTGGTCGGCACGCACCAGTTCGATGTCCGAGACGATGTTGTGTTCGGCGCAGAAGTCCAGCATTTCCTGGGTTTCAGGAATGCCGCCGATCATCGAGCCGCTGATCGAACGACGCTTGAAGATCAGGTTGAACACCTCGGGGGACGGGTGTGGCGAAGCGGGAGCGCCAACCAGAGTCAAGGTGCCGTCACGCTTCAACAGCGCCAGGAAATCATCGAGGCTGTGCGGTGCTGCCACGGTATTGATGATCAGGTCGAAGCTCTTGGCATGGGCGGCCATTTCCTCTGGGTTGCGCGAGATGACGACCTCGTCGGCGCCCAGTGCTTTCGCCGCTTCGCGCTTGGATTCGGAGGTGGTGAAAGCAACCACATGCGCGCCCATGGCATGAGCCAGCTTGATGCCCATATGGCCAAGGCCACCGATACCGACAATCCCGACTTTCTTGCCGGGGCCAGCCTGCCAGTGGCGCAGCGGCGAATAGGTGGTGATCCCCGCGCAGAGCAGCGGCGCCACGGCGGCGAGTTGTTCAGCCGGGTGACGGATACGCAGCAGGTAGCGCTCGTGTACCACGATCTGTTCCGAATAACCGCCAAGGGTCCAGCCGGGAGCATCCGGGGTCGGGAAGTTATAGGTGCCGATCATGCCGTCGCAGTAGTTTTCGAGGCCCGAGTCGCATTCTTCACACTGCTTGCAGCTGTCGACGATGCAGCCGATACCGACCAGATCGCCGTGCTGGAAGCCTTTTACGTGCTTGCCGATTGCGGACACGCGCCCGACAATTTCATGGCCTGGCACGCAAGGGAACTGAGTGCCCGCCCATTCGCCACGCACCTGATGCAGGTCAGAATGGCAAATGCCGCAATAAGCGATATCGACCTGAACATCGTGGGGGCCTGGAGCGCGGCGGGTGATTTCCAGTGACTCAAGGGGTTTATCGCCAGCGTAGGCGCCGTAGGCTTTGACCGTCATGGGTTCTCCTTTTCATGAGTACATGAGCCCTCTTGGGGCTGGAGGGTCTAGTCTAGAGGCGAAGAGCCCATCGATATATTGCGTTAATCCGCATGCAGATATGAGCCATATCGAATAATGGAGGCGGCCGTGAGGTGATAATCTCGCGTCTGCGTGGCGGTTGCTTCTTAGGCTTTTGGGGGCTTTTGTGCTCGCGGCTTCTTAGGCGCCGGTTCATCCTGGTCGATGGCAAGCGCATCGCCACCCAGGCTGCGGGTCAGTTCAAGGGCTGCATTCTGAAACAGCGGATGGAGGGTTCTAGCCTGGTCTGCTGTCAAGCGACTTGCCGGGCCTGACAGTACCAGAGCCCCGATCAGGTTTTCACCCGGCCCAAAAATGGGCAGTGACATTGAGGATGCGTGCGGGTCCGTGGCGCCTACCGAATAGATGGGTTTTATCATTTTCGCTGCCAGCGAGTAGGGCGTACGTAGTGCTTCGGCCCCGGCAGCTCCGTCCATGGGGCGGGTGTCGCCCGGTTGCAGGTGCAGGCGCAAGTGGTGCGGTGAGTTAACCCGGTAGAGGCACATCCTGTAAGCGCCATGGCGCACATAGAACGATGCGGTTTCGCCTGTTTCCTGAGTCAGCCGGTGTAGCAGCGGTGTTATATGGCGCTCAAGATCGAGCCCATCCTGATAGACAGTGTTCAATCGCATGATTTCTGTTGCGAGTTGATAGCGTCCGTCCGCCATGCGGGTGATCAGTCCGTAGTTCTCCAGCGAGACCATCAGTCGCATGATGGTGCTTTTGATCAGCCCTGTGCGATTGGCCAGCTCGGCAAGCTCCAAAGCCGTATCGCCCACCTTGAATGCAGTAAGAACGGTCAGCACCCGATCTGCCGATGCAACCCCGGCGACAGCGGGACGCGGGCGGATTTTAACCATTTGGATTTCCCCTTGTAGTTGTGGGCATCGGGTGATGCATTACTACGCTGCAAAATACTGCCATTGTCCGCTTGGAGCAATGCGTAAGCACCTGAGCAGAAAGCTTATTTGGTTTCGGGAAGGGGAAGGGGGGCGGAAACTTTCCTGGCACAAAAAGCACTGCCGCTCAGGTTTGACCCTGGCGGCAGTATTGAAAGGTTGATGCTGTTTGATCAGTGGGCATTTGCCTTGCGTTCAAATCCTGAGGTTTCGGCTGAATCAAGAAGCTGTTTTCGCCCCATCAGCAAGACCATGATTGCCCCCGCTGCACAAAGGGCTGCAAGCGGCAGCAGCGCCAATGCATAGCTGCCTGTGGAGTTATGTATGGCTCCGTAAACGTTCACCATCACACCTCCACCAATCAGGTTGGCCATGGCGCCTACGGCTGCCAATCCTGCAGCGGCCGTTGATGATGACAGCCAGGTTGAAACCAGCGCCCAGAATGGTCCCTTCATGGAGTAGGCACCGATCAACACCATGCTCAGCATGAATACTGTGGCGACCAGTGATGACGTTACCAGTGCCATCAATAGTCCGACCGTGATGAGCAGTAGTGTCGTTGCGGTGTGCCAGCGCCGTTCGCCGGTTTTGTCGGAGCTGCGTCCCCATACGATCATAAGCACTGATGCCAGCCCGTATGGAATGGCGTTGACCAGGCCGATTTCCATATTGCTCAGGCCGAATGTTTTCAGCAGTTGAGGTGCCCAGACACTCATGGTGCTGCCAGCGGCTGACGCTCCCGAATAAATCAGAGCCAAGACCCAGATATGTTTGTGTCGCAGCAGCTTCCAGAGGGAGATGTGGCCAATGGCTGTTTTTCGGGCGCGCTCTTCGTCGAGACGAGTGATCAGCCAGTTCCGTTGCTCTGCATTTAGCCAGTGTGCTTGTTCAGGACGGTCTGTGAGTACGAACAGGCAGGCAATGCCCAGTAAGGTGGCAGGAATCCCTTCAAGAATGAAAAGCCAGTGCCAGCCTCGCATGCCCAGCCAGCCGTCCATGCTCAGCAGAAGGCCTGAGAGAGGAGAGCCAATGAAGTTGGCGCCCGGAATTGCCACCATGAAGATTGCCACCATGCGTCCCCTGTAGGCGGATGGCAGCCAGTAGGTGAGGTACAGCAGCACTCCCGGAAAAAAGCCAGCTTCGGCTGCGCCTAAAAGGAAGCGCATGACGTAGAGAGAGTTCGCTCCCTGGACAAAAGCGGTGCCCGCAGAAATAAGCCCCCAGGTAATCATGATCCTTGCGATCCAGCGCCGCGCACCGAACTTCTGCAAGGCCAGATTGCTCGGGACCTCCACAAGAAAGTACGAAACAAAGAACAGGCTGCTTGCAAGTCCGAATATTGCGGGCGTCAGACCCAGATCCTGGTTCATCTGCAAGGACGCCATACCGATGTTGCCGCGATCGATGATCGCGAGCAGGTAGCAGAGAATCAGAAAGGGTAATAACCGCCATGCGACCTTTCGCATCGTTGATTGCTCAAGGGCGCTGATCTCGTTGGAACTGATGGACATGACTCTCTCCCGTTTTGTTTTTTTTGGAGAAGCGTTATGGATTTATGAATTTCACCCGCTGCGCTTCGGGGCGCTTGCGGGATCAGCTTTCAAACAGGTGGCGGTTCACTACGGCGCGAGGGTCAGGCGATGTGCCGTTCCAGAAGTTCACAATCTGCTGTACGGCCAGTAAACCCACGCGATCTCGTGCTTCTGCTGTATTCGCCCCGACATGAGGTGTCGCTACCAGAGTCGGCAGCCCCCATAGCGGTGAGTCGGCAGGCGGTGGCTCGGGGTTGAATGTATCCAGCCCGGCTCCGGCAATCTTGCGGGTGCTGAGTGCCTGTACCAGAGCATCGGTATCAATCAGTTCACCTCGGGCAGTGTTGATCAGGATGCTGCCTGGGCGCATGCGGTTGAATTGCTTTTCCCCGAAAAGGTTGCGGTTCTGGTCGGTCAGGGGGCAATGCAGGCTGATGATGTCGCTGTCTGCTACCAATGTATCGAAGTCGCGGACAAGCTGGATATCCGGTATTGAAGGCAGTTCTTTCAGGTAGGGGTCATAGACCTTTACTGCCATTCGCAGAGGGACGACCAGTTCCGCCAGGATACGGCCGATCGAACCCAGCCCGACAAGGCCCAGCGTCTTGCCTGACAGCTCTATGCCGACAGAGGTGGATTTGTCCCAGTGCCCGTCGCGCATCCTGGCATCCAGAAGAGCGGTCTGACGTGCAACGCTGAACATCAGGGCCAATGCATGTTCTGCAACGGATTGGGCGTTGGCTCCCAGGGCAATCGTGACTGGAATGCTGCGCTCGGCAGCTGCGGCGATGTCGATGGTGTCATAGCCCACGCCATGCTTTGCGATGATTTTCAGTTTCCTGGAAGCATCGATCATTTCCCGCGTCAGCTTGCCTTGCCTGACGATAATTGCATCAGGCTGCTCACTGGCGATGATTGCGGTCAGCTCGTCGGCGGGGGTGTATGGCGTTGTAGGCACGACCCGAACACCTTGAGAGGCGGCATACGCCATGGCTTCGGCTGTCAGTTCAGGCCCGGTCAACAAGAGGGTTTGAGTCATTTGCACACCTTGGTCTTTTTGTCTGAGTGCGGTTTTGCCGTTATTTCGGCTGTCTCGGCAGAAAGGAAATTAGCATAATGAAACGGCGTTGCAATAAAAAATATTGCGAAGGCTTTTTTGCGCTCTGAAAAATCACGCCTGGAAATAATGGAATCCGTTCTGCATCAGTTAATTAGGCGGTTTTTGGCTGGTTTCAGCCATTCATCGGCAGATTTTCTGCCTTGAGCTCAGCCTGGGCAATCTTGCGAGAATAAAAAACAGGTGTTAATTTTGAAATGCCGTTTCATTTAATTGGTTCAGTTGGACCTCGACGGTACACAAAAAACACAAGAGGAATGCCGAATGTCCATTGGTTTCAGAGTGCTGAAGCAAGAGCGCAAGGTCGCTCCCGAGTGGGTTGAGCGTTACAGGAGTGTTCCTGTCGCGAACGTCAGCGACTCGATGCATCGCATGACTGCTGGCGGTGCCAGACTCCATGCCATGCACCGCACGGGTGTGCTGGCCGGACCCGCTCTCACGGTCAAGGCGCGGCCCGGTGACAATCTGATGCTTCACCATGCACTCGATATCGCCCAGGCTGGAGACGTTATCGTGGTGGATGCAGGAGGGGATCTGAGCAATGCCCTTATTGGCGAGATGATGGTTGCGTATGCAATCAAGAAAGGCGTTGCCGGGATTGTGATCAATGGCGCGATCCGTGATGCCGACAGCATTGCCGCTGGCAACTTTCCGGTATTTGCAGCGGGCGTCACCCACCGCGGGCCTTACAAGGATGGCCCTGGCGAAGTCAACGTGCCCATCGCTCTTGATGGCATGGTCATAGAGCCAGGCGACCTGATTATCGGCGATGGTGATGGCTTGCTGTGCGTGCCTTTCGATCAGGTCGGCGACGTTTATGACCGCGCGTCAGCCAAGCATGCCGCGGAACAGAAGCAACTCGAACAGATAGCTCTGGGTGAAAATGACCGATCCTGGGTCATGAAGTTGCTTGTTCAGAAGGGGTGTGAGTTTTCTTCCTGATATCTGATCGCATCGCCCTGGCTCCCAGGCTCCACTCCCGATTGGCGCGACTGGGAGGCGGCAGGTTTTTCGTATGTGGCCAGTGACAGCGCGCAGGCTGTCCTGGCCAGTCGCATCAAGCTGCACCAGATGCGTCAACTCCCAGAGTTGCAGAGGGGGGAACTGACTTTACGCATAGCCAGGAATTTGCCGATCGGTAAGGCCGAAAGTAAGCCGGGTGCTTCGGATGTCTGCAACAGTTGCGGCACCCGCCAGTTGCATCACCGTACGAAGCTCATTGTCCAGATGTTCGAGCACGGAAACTACTCCTCGCCATCCTCCCAGCGCCAAGCCATAAAGCACCGGGCGCCCCAATGCGACTACGTCGGCGCCCGCTGCAATTGCTTTGAACACATCTGTGCCGCGCCTGATGCCACTGTCAAAGATGATGGGAACCCGTTCTTCAACAGACTCAGCCACATGTAGCAGTGATGTGAAGGCCGCCGGGGAACCGTCCAGTTGCCTTCCTCCATGGTTTGAAACCTGGATCGCGGCGGCACCGTGTTCAATGACGCGAAGAGCATCCTGGCTTGTGGTCACGCCTTTTACGACAACAGGCAGCCCGCTGTGCTCATGAGCGTAACTGATCGCATCCAGAGACAAAGCGGGTTGGAACGATCGATCGGTACAGCGGGGGTTACCGGCGGCGTCTATGAAATTCCCGCGCAGATGTCCTGCATCGAATCCGTTTCGACGGTTGTGCTCCCGGATGCCTCCGACCGTGACATCGGCAGTTAACACCACGGCTGTGTACCCTGCCGCTCGTGCCCGGTTGAGGAGTTCGCGGTTAAAACCATCGTCGCGAGTAAGGTAAAGCTGAAACCACTTAGGCCCTGCGCTTGCTGCGGCAATGGTTTCCAGGCTCTGGGTCGAGACGGTGCTCACGCAGAGCAGCGTTCCGACGTGATCCGCCGCAATCGCAGTGCCTGATTCAGCAGAGGGGTGGGCAATACCTTGCGACGCCATTGCCGCGATCGTAATGGGCGAGCGTAAAGAGACCCCGAGGATTGATGTCTCCAATGTCTCCACGACCTTGCCGGTCAGGATTCTCTGATCGATGAAGGCTCGGCTGAATGCCTCCCGGTTTTCACGCAAGGTCTGCTCATCACCAGCCCCGCGTGCAATGTACTCGAACCCCGCCGTGGGTATGACCTTGGCCGCCCGGGATTCAAGTTCGATGAGGTTACTGAACGTTACCGGTGCGTCTGGCACATCCGGGACGCAGGCATCATTCGTTGTCATGGTTACTCCAGAGTTGCGCGTAGTTCGTCGTTAAAGGTTATTTACTTACCTGTCAGCTGGATGTCGCCAAATAGCGCAATGCCCTCAGCTGTCCAGTGAAAATTCTTGACGCGCGATGACGTAGCGGCCTGAAGCAAGCGCTCATGAAGAGGGAACGTAGCGGCTTCATCTATCAAAAGATCTTGTAGCGCACCGTATGCCTGCTCTCGTTTTTCCGGCGCAATGGAGGTAACGCCGGCATCGAACAATTCGCGGGCTTTCGGCAGTGTCTGGGGCTCGTATATGTTGGTTGCGACCGCTGCGCTGTAAGCCGTTCGAGGGTCGAGGATTGTTTGCAGAATGATGGGGTCAGCACGTGTCATATATACGGCCGTCAGGTCGTAATTCCCGGCCCCGTTTCTGGCAGACCAATCGGCGCGAGTCAGTACGTTCAGATTCAGATCGATTCCCGTTTTGCGCAGTTGATCCTGAATGAGAATGTCGCCTGGAGTCTCCGCAGGAGAAATGTTGTACACCAGACGCAGGCGTTTTCCGTCTTTATATCGGAAGCCATCGTCCGCTTTGATCCAGCCTGCTTGATCCAGTAAGTCAGCAGCGCCGTCAGGATCGTACGCCAGCTTTTGTGACTGAGACTTGTAGTACGGCGTGGTGACATCCAGTACTCCACTGACAACAGGGAAGGTGGGGGAGAACACGACTTGAGCAAAGCTTTTGCGATCAATGGATTTCTGAAGAGCAATCCTGACTTTCCTGTCGCTCAAGATTCGCTGGGCACTTACGTTGGGGTATAGATTGAGGGCGGGGCCGGGCAGCGAGCGAGTCTGAATGGTTGCCCCTTTTTTCTCGAACAGATTTGCATTGATTTCCGAGAACGGCAGCCGTGGCCAAAGAATGTCCACCTTGCCTTGCAAAAAGAGACCGTTGCGGACGCTCTCTTCCGGGGTGTAGGTGATATTCACGGTGTCCAGATAGGCATCGCCCTGATTCCTGGAGTTGGCCGATGCCCAGTGATAGCCATGACGTTTGGAAAGTTTAGCGCCGGTTTCGGGGGTGTAGGAGTCCAGGACGAAGGGGCCGGTGCCAATGATCTGGCCCAGTGAACGCTCCCGTTCGGTGAGCGCATAGGACGCAGGAGCAAGGATGGCCAGAATAGTGGTCGATGTTGCTTGCAGAAAGCCTGCGTTGGGTTTGCTCAGCACAAGCTTCACTGTGAAGTCATCGATTACCTGCGCGTGGTCGTATCCGCTGAGGTAAGTGGCGCCAAAAGTGCTGGGCAGCTTCTCGACCAGTGCCTTGTTGCTATCGAACGCCGTTTTGACGGCCTTGGCATTAAAACGCTCTCCGTTGCTGAATGTGACATCGTCACGCAGATAAAAGGTATAAGCCAAGCCGTCATCGCTGATTTCCCAGCGTTTGGCGAGCCATGGAATGATCTGACCGCTGGAAGGTTCCTGGTCGGTCAATGACTCGGCGACATTACGCAGCATGACCCGGTGTTCCAGCCAGTAGACCTGAAACGGATCAACACTCACGAGAATGGTATTGTCAGCGAAGAAGGTGACGTTCAATACCTTATCGTTCGATTCATTGGAGGGTGAGCAGGCGGCAATTGAAATCAGCGCAACGATGAGTGCGCAGAGATGCCCTGTAGAGCGTCGTAAAGACATGGCCACTCCGTTCATTATCGGGCCGCAACAAAAAGGCGTGTGATTGGGGATGGTGAGAGCGATGGGGTGGTGGCGAGGTCGCTCGGGTAGTCGCTTTCGCGAGACAGTTGCAGAAGCTCAACTTGCGAAAGAAGGTAATCGCATGGAATTGGGGTGGGAAATTCTTTTTTGATCTAAGCTAATTATAAAACAAGTGAATTATATTTTGTTTTTAAATGCTTTTTGTGCATTTTTTGTGGGTTGGTATGGAGGTTTTGGGCAGGCCGGGTTTTAGGTTTTTTGCCCTGCATATAGTATGGCTCTCAGCTGATTGGACTGGGAGGTAACCGTTCAAACTCCGCTATGCGCGGCGAGATTGCGATATTGTCCTTTGAAGTAGAGCAATGGCTGCGTAGCAGCAGTCGCTTGTTGCAGGTTTAAGGCTTTTACTTCACCAATCACGATCAGGTGATCACCAGCGGCGTGCTCGGCATGTATTTCGCAATCAAGCCAGTGCAGATTGCCGACAATGATCGGGTTACCCAGCGGAGACTCCTCCCATTCGACGCCATGCCATTTGTCCGTACCTCGCCGAGCGAACTGGTTGGAAATATTGGCCTGCTCACCCGAGAGGATATTGACTGCAAACCGACCTGCCTGGCGAATTCCGGGATAGCTGGCCGAGCTGCTCATGACGCTGAACGATACCAGTGGCGGGCTCATCGACACGCTATAGAAAGACTGGCACGTGAAGCCAATCGGTTCCCCGGCAATGTGGGATGTAATCACGGTAATACCAGATGCGTAGTATCCGAGCGCTTCACGAAAGCTCAATGGCTCGATAGCAGTATCAGAAGGCGACATGGCAGGTCCTGAGAAGATAGTGGGTTGATATTGTTGATGGGGACGCCTGAAGCAGCCGGATAATCTGGCTGACTTCAGCCTGTGAAAGCGGCCATTGATCAAAAGCGACCTGATCGCCTGTTCAATTTACCTGCGCCATTTCCGAAGGTTGCTTAGCGTTCGTTCGAGAGTTCTCTGCGGACGATTTCTGCACCCGCACTCAACGCGCGCAGCTTTCCGCTCGCGACTCGACGTGGCAAAGGCGCCATGCCGCAGTTGGTGCATGGATAGAGTTTGTCGGCATCGACGAACTGGAGTGCTTTTCTCAGGGTATTGGCGACTTCCTCGGGCGTCTCAATGGTATGGCTTGCCACGTCAATGGCTCCTACCATCACTTTCTTGCCCCGAATGAGTTCAATCAGATCCATGGGGACGTGAGAGTTGTGACACTCCAGCGAGATGATATCGATACTGGACTTTTGCAGTTTGGGAAAGGCTTCTTCGTACTGTCGCCACTCCGAGCCCAGGGTCTTCTTCCAGTCGGTATTCGCTTTGATGCCGTAGCCGTAGCAAATATGCACAGCGGTTTCGCATTTGAGTCCTTCAACCGCCCGTTCCAGGGTGGCAACGCCCCAGTCATTCACCTCATCAAAAAAAACGTTAAATGCAGGCTCATCGAATTGAATGATGTCGACCCCGGCAGCCTCCAGCTCTTTGGCCTCCTGATTGAGAATCCTGGCAAACTCCCAAGCCAGTTTTTCACGGCTTTTGTAATGAGCATCGTAAAGGGTATCAATCATTGTCATTGGGCCTGGCAGGGCCCACTTGATTGGCTGCCTGGTTTGCTGGCGTAGAAATCTGGCGTCTTCGACAAAAACGGGCTTTCGTCGAGCAACAGCACCCACAACCGTTGGCACGCTCGCATCATAGCGGTCACGAATTCTGACAGTCTCGCGCTGTTCGAAATCAACGCCGTCGAGGTGTTCAATAAACGTAGTCACGAAATGCTGGCGAGTTTGTTCACCGTCACTGACGATATCGATTCCGGCCAATTGTTGTTCTTGCAGCGACAAACACAGCGCGTCTTGCTTGCCTTCAATCAATTCTTCGTCTTGCAATTTCCAGGGTGACCAAAGGGTTTCAGGTTGCGCAAGCCAGGAGGGTTTAGGCAAGCTGCCTGCAGTCGAAGTGGGTAACAATTTTTTCATGAAGATGGCCTTGTTTTTAATTAATCAAAGAGCGCAACGGGCGGACCACTGCTCAAGAACGGCCTGGTAGGGTTTGATGAAGTTTTCTTCGGCAAACTTTCCTTGTTCAATAGCCAGCCGGCTACGTTCCTCGCGGTCATACACAATTCGAGTCAATGAATAGTCCTGGTTTTTCAAACTCGGCTTATAGGATTTTCCTGCCACCGAGTTCGCATTATAAATCTCAGGCCGGTAAATCTTCTGGAAAGTATCCATTGTGCTAATGATGCCAATGAGTTCAAGGCTGGTGTAATCACCCAGCACATCGCCTGAAAAATAAAAAGCCAAAGGCGCAGCGCTGTTCGGCGGCATGAAATAGCGAACCTTCAGCCCCATTTTCTTGAAATACTCATCCGTCAAAGAGTATTCATCCTGCTGGTACTCAACTCCCAGGACAGGATGCTGATTCTCGGTCCTGTGGTAGGTCCTGGCGCTCGATACGCTCAGGCAGATAACAGGTGGCTTGTCAAAATGCTCTTTATAGGCATTTGAATTGATGAGGCATTTGAACAACTTTCCGTGCAGATCTCCGAAATCTTCTGGCGTACTGAATCCGGACTGGTTCTTGTTGTGCTCTAGCAACCGCACACTGAAGTCATAGTCGCGTACGTAAGAGGAAAAGTTATTCCCCACGACCCCATTGATACGCTCATTGGTTTTTCGATCAACAATCGTTGTTTTCAAAACCTCAATCAACGGGATGGCATGGTCACCGCCTTCAGCGTCAATATTCATCTCCGCGGAGATAATGTCCAGTTCGACCGTGTAACGATCACCTTCAGGATTGTCCCAATGCGCCAGGGCATTGAAGCGATTGTCAATCATCTTCAAGGTGTTGCGCAAATTCTCCTGGCGATTTTCGCCCCTGGCCAGATTGGCAAAGTTGGTCGTGATGCGCGTATTGTCTGAGGGTAAGTAATGCTCATCAAAACCAATGCTCTTGATAGCAAATGTGAGTTCTTTGTTCATCTTGATCTGATACCTCTCCTTTAAGCCCGACCTGAATTTACTGCTTTACCTTTCAGGGTTGGCTAACATTCTTTTTTAACCCGGCAGCCGTTACTCTGCCTGCCGTGAAAAGTTGCACGTATTTTAAGAACGGTGGCGACATGAACAAAAACGAATTGATTTCAATAAAACATTAGTCATGTTCATGATGGATGCCTGGTCAGGATCAGGCTTTGTACGAAATGTATCTGCGCTCGGTGATGCCGCGTTAAAAACAGGCTCGTGCGCGAGCCCGATCGAAATGCTCATTTGCACCCGTAAACTCCGCTTCACCCCCGATTGGTACGACTGGGAGGCGGCAGGTTTTTCGTATGTGCCTGACTTTAATGACCACCTTGCCTTTGGAACGCCCCTGTTCCACATAGCCAAGAGCATCTGCTGTTGACTCGAACGGGAAGGAGCGATCTATCACCGGCTTGATTGCGCCGGACTCGATCAGCGTGAGTTTTGATTATAAACGACATCAAAATGTGCTCGGTGCCTGCCTGCTGAGGCAGTAGAGGGGGATTTGGGGGAGGAGAAATGCCTCGGTTTTGTGAGGTGTAACAAAATGCCATCATTTGCTTGAAAAATATCTACACTCCCAATCAGGGGGTAGCCCAATCGAGGGTTCGGGCTATACGCCCGCTGATTGCGGTTCCTGGAGACAGCCACAAGGATCGAGAAAATGACAGTGAAGTCTGTGTTGGCAGCGGTAAGTATTGGGGTTGGAAGCCTGACATCGGCAGTGGTACTGGCAGATGAGTACAGTCTGGATCAGAACTGGAGTGCGAAAGATCTCGCAGTCTGGCAGGACACTTCTCAAGGGTCACGTCTGGTTCCTCTGAGCTGGATGATGGCCTTGGAAATAAAAGGCTCGAAAGTGCCTTTCATGTCCGACGCGAATATCGAAAGGTATGGTTATACACCGCGCACTCTGGAGTTTGACTACAAGAGTTATCGGTTGCCCTTGGGGTTTGTGGTCGATCAAGGCAGTGACAAGTCCCTGACGTTTTCTCGCCTGCGCTGGAAGAACAACCAGTCTGACAAGGAACCTTGGGTGGGAATGAACTGCGCGGCCTGTCACACGGCCAATGTTTCCTACGGTGGCCATACCTGGGAAGTTCAGGGCGGCCCTACCAATGCCGATTTCCAGAGGTTTGTTGATGCCTTCCGCGATGCTCTGATCGACACCCAGAGTGATGATGAAAAATTTGATCGCTTTGCGACAAAGGTCCTTGCAGGTGACGACTCCGAAGGTAATCGTCAGCTTCTGTCCAGTTCACTGAATGAGTTGAATCTTTTCCTTGAGAAAAGCGCATCGCTCTATAAGACGGATCTGGTGTATGGCCCGGGCCGAGTTGATGCCGTGGGGCATATTCTCAACCGTGTGGCGCAGCTCAATGGGGCGCCAAACCCAACGCCCAACCCCTCGGATGCTCCAGTCAGCTATCCGTTTCTGTGGAACACTTCCCAGCACGATAAAGTGCAATGGAACGGTGTCGCTCCAAACAAGCGGCTGGGCCCGGATGGCCTGGATGTTGGCGCTCTTGCGCGCAACGCCTCGGAAGTCGTGGGGGTCTTCGGTGATGTGGCCTTTCGCTCCAATTCGCTTTTCAAGGGCTTTGTTTCAAGCGTGCGCATCGATAACCTTGATCAGCTCGAACGCACGTTGCAGCGCCTGAAACCACCGAAATGGCCTGAAAAACTCGGAGCTATCGATCCTGTGAAGGTGGAGCAGGGTGCCAAGCTGTTCGACAATAATTGCTCAAGCTGCCATTTACCGTTGTCACGCGATGATCTGAAAAGCAAGATCGTCGCTCAGATGACGCCTATCAGTACGAGGCCCGAAAGCCTTCAAAGCATCAATACCGACCCCTGGATGGCTTGTAATGCCGTCCAGTTCATCAGTGATCCTGGCAAGCTCAAGGGCGCGCTTCTCAACACGTTCAAAGGTGTTGTCACAGATCAGACGACTTTGGTCACACAGTTGGGCGTAACGGCACGGGAAATATTACTGAACCAGAAGAAAGACCTTCTTGAGCTGGCGATGAAGGATTACCTGAACGTCCAGTCGCAACCGCCACGAACCGAACGCAAGAGCGTTTTCTCCTTTTTGAGCTTTGCCTCGACCGAAAAGAACAAGCGACTCCAGGCCTGCTATGCACTCGATATCCAGGACTATCCGACTCTTGCCTACAAGGCGCGCCCATTGACGGGCATCTGGGCAACAGCGCCTTACCTGCACAACGGCTCGGTACGCACGCTGTATGATCTGCTGCTGCCTCCCGACGCACGTCCTTCGAGCTTCAAGGCGGGCTCGATTGTGTTCGATCCGAAGGCTGTCGGTTTTATCGATGCCAATGGGCCTGGTGCCCCGTTCACTTTCGATACTTCCTTACCGGGGAACTCCAAGGCAGGTCATGACTATGGTGCATCCTCTTTCAACGATGACGAGCGCTATGCATTGATCGAGTACATGAAAACCCTGTAACTCAGGCGCTGCACTGTCGCGCAGCAAACAGGGGACGGTGGGAGCGGATTTATCCGCGAAAGCGGTATGACATCCGACAGAGATGAGTCGTTTGAAATGCCGCCTCGCGAATAAATTCGCTCCTGCTCCCTGGTCCGCAATCCTACCTGTTGGTGAATCTCACATCCCGCATCAACAACCCAAACCGCAAATCCACATCCTCAGGAATCGGCAGATATACCGTATGCCCGTCCCCCGGAGCCACTTCGATTGTCTCGCCCTTGGCACTCTGTAACTGATGCAGGTCAAAGTGGACGTTGCCTTTGGGCGTCATCAATTCCATATGGTCGCCGAGGCTGAAGCGGTTCTTGACCCGTACTTCGGCCAGTCCGTCGCGGCGTTCGCCGGTCAGTTCGCCGACGAACTGTTGTTGCTCCGAAACCGAGCTGCCGTTCTGGTAGTTCTGGTATTCGTCGTGGACATGACGGCGCAGGAAGCCTTCGGTGTAGCCGCGTTGGGCCAGGGATTCCAGATCGGTCATCAGGCTGCGGTCGAATTCGCGGCCGGCTACAGCGTCGTCGATTGCCCGGCGGTAGACCTGTGTAGTGCGGGCGCAATAGAAGTGGGATTTGGTCCGGCCTTCGATTTTCAATGAATGCACGCCCATGCGGGTCAGGCGCTCGACATGCTGTACGGCGCGCAGGTCCTTGGAGTTCATGATGTAGGTGCCGTGTTCGTCCTCGAAGGCGGGCATCAGTTCTTCCGGGCGATTGGCTTCCTGCAACAGGAACACCTGATCGGTCGGCGCGCCTGCGCCCAGGGTCGGCTCGGGTTCACAGGTTTGCACGATGTCGCCAAGCTGGTTCTCCGTGGCTTCTTGCGCGGAATATTTCCAGCGGCAGGCGTTGGTGCAACTGCCCTGGTTGGCGTCACGCTTGTTGATGTAGCCCGACAGCAGGCAGCGGCCGGAGTAGGCCATGCACAGCGCGCCGTGGACGAACACTTCCAGTTCCATGGCGGGAACCTGCTGGCGTATTTCGTCGATTTCTTCCAGGGACAGTTCGCGAGACAGGATGATCCGGCTCAGGCCTTGTTGTTGCCAGAACTCGACACTGGCCCAGTTCACGGTGTTGGCTTGCACCGACAGGTGAATCGGCATCTGCGGGAAGTGTTTGCGCACCAGCATGATCAGGCCGGGGTCGGACATGATCAGCGCGTCGGGAGCCATGGCGATTACGGGTTCAAGGTCTTTGAGGAAGGTCTTGAGCTTGGCGTTGTGCGGCGCGATGTTCACCACGACGTAGAAGCGCTTGCCTTGAGCCTGAGCCTCGCGAATGCCGAGTTCCAGGTTGGCGTGATCGAATTCGTTGTTGCGCACCCGCAAGCTGTAGCGCGGCTGGCCGGCATAGACTGCATCGGCGCCATAGGCAAACGCATAGCGCATGTTTTTCAGGGTGCCGGCGGGGGCGAGCAATTCCGGGGTAAAGGGTGTCATGGCGGTGTCGGTCGCAAAAAGTCGCGAACGGTAATCGCCTTGCCAGCAGGGTTTATTGATCTGGATCTATGAAACGCTCTGTACGGCATTCTCTGCTGCCTGAGCCCTGTTCAGGACAGGGCTCAGGAAGGGATGTGGCGGATACCGTCAGGCATCCACCTGCCTGATCAGAGTGTTCAGGTACGCCAGGCCTTTTTCGGTGATCGCATTGCGCAAGGTGCGCTCGGCGGCAGTCACTGCGTTATGGCTGGCAGCCCGGCAGAACCGGTAGACCAGATCCACGATCTGTTGCTTGTCCGGCGCCAGTTGGTTGTTCACATCACAATGAGCAATCAGCAGATTACGCAGGGTCAGGGTGCGGATGGCCAGGGTGGTTGCCCACTCGGTCAGGTTCAAGCCGTAATCCTGTCCGGCGCTGGTGTTGGAGATGAACGGGAAGCCGGTGCGGGTCATCTCGGCAGCAATGAAACGCTTCAGGATCAGATCAAGGCTGTGCTGCAGCTTTTCGGTGTACAGGTTCCGATACTCGGCCCGTAGCGTCCACTGCGCCTGTGCAGGCGTTTCGCCGGGCACAATGAGCGAAGAGGTGAGTAGCTGTTGGCGCAAGGAGGAGGGCGCACCCGGTGCATTCAGGACGTTGATCAGCACGATCAGCAATGGATCGGCAAGGATCGGCTCGCTGCCATCCTCCGCAAGCTTGCTGGTGTTGTCGGCCAGCAGCGGGATTTCCTCGATCCAGCGGGCGTGAGGCAGTTCCGACAGTTGCGCAGAAATGTCGTACAGACGCAGCAATACCTGACCAACCGGCAGTTTCTTCGACAGGGTGATTTGCAGCAGAGACTCCACCACCGAACGCCACTGGGCCTGATCGATACCCGGGAATTCCTGATTGGCGGCGGCGTAGAGATGATGGTCGTCCTGGGGACCTTCTTCGATCTTGAACGGCGATTCGCCAAACAGCCCGATACGGGCAACTTCGGGGCAGCTCATGGTTGCGGACTTCACCAACGAGTTATTGATGCGGCGATACATGCGAGGGTAGTTGGCACAGGTATCGGTGAGAACTTCTTCACCCTGCTGGGCATGGATCTGGCAACGTCCGCCTTGCAGCGCGCCGCACTGGCCACCGGCCTTGTCCATCTGGTAGCCCGAATCGTCCTTGACGATCAGATTCAAGAGCTCGGGAAACTCCCGGCTGTACAGCTCGTGGCTGCGATTGCTGACTGCAATGCGCCAGTTACCCTTGCAGCAGTTGTCTTCGCAGCGCTCGGCAATGCATGAAAACTCTTGTACGTATTTGAAAGCCCTGGCGGACTGAATGCCCATGAATTCTCTCCCGCAGTCTAAGGTTCGTTTGAACCTGAGTGGTCGATGTGCGGGAGTTGTTCCATGCAGAAGGGGAAATGGTGATGCGGGGGTAAAGGCTCCCGAGCCTTTTGGCGTCGGGAGCCTCCGGTTTTACTGGGCCATCCTGGCCATTACCGATGCATAACCGGTTGCTGAACCCAAGACGTCAGCCTTGCCCTGGGCGATCAGAATAGAATCGGAAACCTCCCGGAATGCCCCGGTGCCACCCGCGCGTTGCAGCACATGCGTGGCTTGCTGCTGCACATAGACCGGCGCATCGGCGACGGCGAACGACAGACCGCAAGCGGCAAAGGCCGGGAGGTCGATGGAATCATCACCGATACAGGCTGTTTGACGGGCGGTCACTCCGGCGGCGGCCATCAACTGCTCACAAGCGGCCTTTTTATCCTTGATGCCGAACTGGCACAGCTCTACGCCCAGGTCCGCCACGCGCTTGCGCAATGTCGCCGAGTCACGTCCTGACAAGACCGCCACTCGCACGCCGTTTTCTTCCAGCATGCGCATGCCCATGCCATCGCGAACGTGGAAGCGTTTCAGGCATTCGCCGGTTGCGTCATAGAAAATGCCGCCATCGGTCAGCACGCCGTCGACATCGGTGATCACCAGTCGAATATCGGCCAGTGCGGGCAGGCTTGGCAGTGAGCGGCCCTCGATCAGGGCGCGGACTTTTTCCAGGCATTCTGGGGTATCGACGCCAGGCCCGGTGGGCTCGACCACCCAGGCACGAATGCAGTAACCGGCAGTCAGCAGGCGCAGTTGCTCCAGTTTTTCGGCATGCTCGATCATTGGCTGAGACAAGCCGGAGTAGCTGGCCAGCACCTCGCGGCGATAGGCGTAGACCCCGACATGCTTGAGGTAAGTGGCCGTTTCAGCCTCGCGGGGGTAGGGAATCGGCGAGCGGCTGAAATACAGCGCATTGCCGTTGGCGGCCAGGACCACTTTGACGGTATTGGGGTTGCCTGCTTCGGCCGAGTCTATCGGATGGCAGAGCGTACCGACCTGCACGGACTGATCAGCGAGCATGCCGGTCACCAGCGTGGCGATATCCGCAGGCCTGACAAGTGGCTCATCGCCTTGCAGGTTGACATAGATATCGGCTTCGACCTGACTCATGACTTCGGCCAGGCGATCAGTGCCCGAAGGATGGTCGGGGGATGTCATCACACACGCCGCGCCAAAGCTGCGCGCCGCATCGGCCACACGCTGATCGTCGGTGGCAATCACTACCGTATCGGCAATGGCGGCTTCCAGAGCGCGCTCATACACATGCTGCACCATGGGTTTGCCTGCGATGTCGGCAAGCGGTTTACCGGGAAGGCGGGTGGAGGCGTATCTTGCCGGGATGACAATGGCGACACGTTGCGGATGGCTGGCCATGAAGGGTCCTTAAACGATTTCAGCGGTGCAGAGCGAAAAGCGGATCATACCAGCGACAGACCCTGCGCGAGTCAAAGTTCCAGCTTGTAGCCCACGCCATAGAGCGACTGGATGGGATCTTCCTGCGGGCAGGCCTGCGCAAGTTTGCGCCGCAGGTTGCGGATATGGCTGTCTACGGTGCGGTCGGTGACCACGCGATGATCCGAATAAAGCTTGTCCAGGAGTTGGTCACGGGAGAACACGCGGCCTGGCGAGCGGGCGAGGGTATTGAGCAGGCGCAGCTCAACCGGAGTCAGGTCCAGCGCCACGCCATCGAACGAGGCGCGATACAGTTCCTCATCGATCAGCAACCTTGGCTGAGCCTCCAGCAACGCAAGCTGTGGGCTACGGCGCAGGATGGCCTTGACCCTGGCCACCATTTCACGCGGGCTGAACGGTTTGCAGATGTAATCGTCGGCCCCCAGGTCCAGACCGAGCAGGCGATCCACTTCCTCGACCCTGGCCGTGATCATGACAATCGGCACTGTGCTGAAGCTGCGCAGTTCCTGGCACACTTGCAAGCCATCGCGACCCGGTAGCATCAGGTCCAGCAGAATCAGCCTCGGTTCACAGGTGCGTACCGCTGGCACCACTTCAAGACCATTGGCCAGGCATTGGGTCGGATAACCTGCTGCGTTCAGGTAATCGCGCATCAGTGCAGACAGTTTGGGTTCATCTTCGACGATGAGGATTGGCGCGTCATTGGCCATGGGTCAGATACTCCGTGGCAGGCGAAGGGTCAGCCAGAGACCGCCCAGGGGTGAGTGATCTGCCGTCAGGCTGCCGCCGTGTGCCAGCGCGATACTGTGACAGATGGCCAGCCCGAGACCTGCGCCGCCACTGGCCCGGTTGCGTGAAGCCTCGCCACGGTAGAAGCGCTCGAACAGACGCGGCAGTTGTTCGGCCTCGATACCGGGGCCTGAGTCGAGAAAGTCGATCCGCAGTTCATCTCCCTCAATGGCCGCCTGAATTCGCAGGACGCCGCCTTCGTCGGTATAGCGCACAGCGTTTTCCAGCAGGTTGTTGAACAGTTGTTGCAAGCGTTTGGCGTCGGCCTGCAAGGGTAGTGGCTGTGCGGGAAGCTCCAGTTCCAGGCTCAGCTTCCGGGCTGCGCAACGCTCATGGAACATGGCGGCGCTGCTTTCCAGCAGTTCATTGAGTTCGCAATCGGTCTTGCGATAGGTCAGGGCACCTACATCGGCCAGTGACAGTTCGTAAAGATCATCCACCAGTTTGCTGAGCATGCCGACCTCGCCCTGCAATGACTTCATGGATGCCTGATCGAGGGTGCGTACACCGTCTTCGATAGCTTCCAGCTCTCCGCGCAGTACCGACAGCGGCGTGCGCAGCTCGTGGGAAACGTCGGCCATGAAATCCCGGCGCATGCGTTCGTTGCGCTCCAGGGTGTAGGCCAACTGGTTGAAGTCGCGGGCCAGTTGCCCGACTTCGTCGTTGGAGGACACAACCACCCGGCTGCTGTACTCGCCAGCGGCCAGTCGATGCGTAGCCGCCGCCACGCGCTTGACCGGGTCAAGCAGGGTTCGGGCGATCCACCAGGCAATCAGCATGGCTAGCACCAGTGACAGCACGCCCATGCCCAGGCTGGCGCGCAGCTGGTATTGCTGAAAGCGTTCGCCACCGGCTTCACTGACGCTCTGGAAAGGTGTGATGGCCAGCCAGCCGACGGTTTTGCCATCCACTTCGATGGGGCGCATATAGTCATCGTCATTCAAGCCCGAATATCCCATCACCTGGCGCTTGTGCTCATCCAGCAACGCCAGACGAAGCACTGCGCCTGTCAGGTCTGAAGTCTGCATGGTCCTGGGGGCGGTGGTCATGCGTTCTTCTTCATCATGGTCGGGACGCATGATTTCAAACCAGCGATCCCTGTTGTGGCGCAGAAACTCCCAGTTACCTTCGTGGGCATAAGCGGCAGCAAGCTTTGGCAGGATCGGCGTCATCCGCTGCATGCCCTGTTCATTGAGATAGCCCAGAAAGCCACGACCAAAGCTCCAGTTCGCAGTCAGACCCATGCTCAGGATGACAAACAGCACGCCGGTCAGGACCGCAATGAAGAGTTTGGTGGAGATACTCAATTTCATGGGGTTTGCACATTTATGTCGATGAAGAGGCCGCTCATTTAGGCCCGCTGGCGGCGAAGATTCAAGCGGCGAGGGCAATCTTCAATTTTCCTGCACATTTGCCTCACAACATGGCGACAGGCCCAAGCCACAACGTCTTGTAGAGGCATTTATGTCGATCAAAATCTTCGCCAAATATCTGGTGACTGCCACATTCGTTCTTTATGTCGCTCTTTTAAGCCTGTTGAGCGGTTGTTCGCCGCAGGCGCCTGCGCCTGTCGCGGTATTGCCCAAGGTTTCAGTGATCAGCGTTCAACCACAGAGTCAGGTGCTGACCAGCGAACTGGCCGGGCGTACGCAGGCCTTCATGGTGGCAGAGATCAGGCCGCAGGTTGGCGGTATCGTGCAGCAACGACTGTTTACCGAAGGCGCTGAAGTCAAGGCCGGGGAGGCTCTGTACCAGCTTGATGGCGCTACCTACAGAGCGGCGCTGGCTGAAGCCCAGGCAACATTGGCCAAAGCCCGTGCGACCCTTAAGTCGGCGCAGGCCACGGCCAAGCGTAATGTCCAGTTGGCAAGGATCGATGCCATCAGCCAGCAGGATAACGAAGATGCTCAGGCCAGCCTGCTCAGCGCTGAGGCCGAGTTGCAGGTTGCGCAGGCCGGTGTAGAAACCGCGCGTATCAATCTTGCCTACACCCGTATCACTTCGCCGATCAGCGGGCGCATCGAAACATCCACCGTGACACCCGGCGCTTTGGTCGTGGCCAATCAGGACGCGGCGTTGACGACTGTGCAGCAACTGGACCCGATCTATGTCGATGTCACGCAATCCACCACGGAGTTGCTGCGTCTCAAGCGCGATCTGGCCAGCGGCGTGCTGCAAGCCAACAGCGATGGCGCAGTGAACATCAGCCTCAAGCTTGAAGATGGCAGCATTTATCCCGGGGAAGGTCGTTTGCAGTTCAGTGGCGTCAGCGTCAATGAAGGAACCGGCACTGTGACCCTGCGTGCCCGGTTCGCCAATCCAGATCGACTGTTGTTGCCTGGCATGTATGTGCGGGCCGTGCTTGAACAGGCTCGGGACAACAAGGCGATTCTGGTTCCGCAGCAGGCCGTGAGTCGTAGCGCCAGTGGCGTGACTACCGTGCTGGTAGTGGTCAATGGCAAGGTCGAGCAGCGAGTGCTGACGATTGACCGGGCGGTGGGCAATCAATGGTGGGTGACCTCCGGCCTGACGGCGGGTGATCAGGTGATTGTCGAAGGCGGGCAGAAGGTGCGGGTTGGTGCCGAAGTAGTGGCTACCAGCAAGCAAGTGTCGCTCGCCACTGTTGCGAAGGAGGGCTGAACATGGCGCGCTTCTTTATCGACAGGCCGATCTTTGCCTGGGTCATCGCCATCTGCATCATGCTCGGCGGCGCTTTATCCATCAGCCAGTTGCCGCTGGAGCAATACCCGGACATCGCCCCGCCGACCGTGCGAATCTCGGCCACTTACACCGGCGCATCAGCCAAGACGGTTGAAGACTCGGTGACTCAGGTTATCGAGCAGCAGATGAAAGGGCTGGATAACCTGACCTACATGTCGGCCTCCAGCAGCTCGGCGGGCAGCGCCAGTATCAACCTGACTTTCGCCGCTGGTACTGACCCGGATGTGGCACAGATGCAGGTGCAGAACAAACTGCAACAGGCCGAATCGCGATTGCCTCAGTCGGTGCAGAGCGAAGGCCTGACGGTGACCAAGGGCGGCTCGGACTTTCTGATGATTGCAGCCCTGGCCTCCGATAACGAAAGCGTTACCGGCACCCAGATCGGCGATTACATCTCCAGCACCTTGCTCGACCAGATCAGCCGTGTCGATGGTGTGGGCGATGTTCAGACCATGGGGTCGGGTTATGCCATGCGGATCTGGCTGGATCCGGGCAAACTGGAAAAATATGCCTTGATGCCCTCCGATATCAGCAGCGCTCTGGAGGCACAGAATACTGAGGTTTCCGCCGGACAGTTGGGTGCCTTGCCCGCCGTGGCAGGTCAGCAGTTGAACGCCACTATCACCGCTCGTAGCAAACTGCAGACGCCTGAAGAGTTTCGCAATGTGGTGGTCAAGTCTTCCAGCGACGGGGCCGTGGTGTTGCTGGGCGATGTGGCGCGGGTCGAGTTGGGCAGCGAAAGTTATGACGTGACCTCAGCGCTCAACGGCAAGCCGGCTGCGGCCATGGGCGTGCAACTGGCGGCCGGTGCCAATGCCTTGAGCGTCGGGGAAGCCGTGAAGGCCAAGCTCAAGGAGCTGGAGCCGTTCTACCCCACGCAAATGCAGTTGAAAAACGTGATTGTCTACGACACCACGCCTTTCGTGAGCCTGTCCATCGAGGAGGTCGTCAAATCCCTGGGCGAGGCCATCGTTCTGGTGGTGCTCATCATGTTCCTGTTTCTGCAGAACCTGCGAGCCACGCTGATTCCGGCAATCACGGTGCCGGTGGTACTGCTGGGGACTTTTGGCGTACTGGCGATGTTCGGTTACTCGATCAACACCCTGACCATGTTTGCCATGGTGCTGGCCATCGGTTTGCTGGTGGACGATGCCATTGTGGTGGTGGAGAACGTCGAGCGGGTCATGGGTGAGCAGAAGCTGTCTGCCCTTGAGGCTACCCGGCAGTCCATGAATGAAATCACCAGTGCTTTGATCGGTATCGCTCTGGTGTTGAGCGCTGTTTTCATACCCATGGCGTTTTTTGGCGGCTCCACGGGGATCATCTACCGGCAGTTTTCGGTGACCATCGTTTCTGCCATGTTGCTCTCCGTGCTGGTGGCCATGACCCTGACGCCAGCCTTGTGCGCCACTTTGCTCAAGCCGTCCGATGCTCAGGGCCATACCCCGCGTGGCGGTTTCTTTGGCTGGTTCAACCGGACCTTCGAGCGCGGTGCCGACGATTACCAGCATCTTGTGGGCGGCATGCTGAAGCGTGGGCGTCGCAGTCTGTTGGTGTATGCACTGATATTGCTGGCCATGGCCGCCGGTTATGCCAGCCTGCCTACCTCGTTTCTGCCGGATGAAGACCAAGGCATGCTCATGGCTCAGGTCCAGTTGCCGGTGGGCGCTACCGACAGCCGTACCCAGGCGGTGATGAGGCAATACGAGAGTTACATGCTTGAACAGCCGGAAGTCGAGTCCCTGATCACCATCACGGGGATGGGTATGGGCGGCAATAGCCAGAACACCGGCAGGTCCTTTATCAAACTCAGGGACTGGAGCCAGCGTCTTGGGAAAGGGCAGGATGCGGCCTCCATAGCCCAGCGGGCGACTCTTGCGTTGTCGAGCATTGGCGATGCGTCTGTATTCGTCATGCAGCCCCCGGCGGTTCGGGGCCTGGGGCAAAGTTCGGGGTTCGATTTACAACTCAAGGACCTTGGCGGGCTGGGGCATGAGGCGCTGGTCGCGGCTCGTGAGCAGTTCATCGAACTGGCCAGGAAGGATCCTCGGTTATTGGGCGTACGCAGTAACGGCCTGGATGACACGCCTCAGTTGAAAGTCAGCATCGATGATCGCAAGGCAGGAGCCTTGGGCCTGAGTACCAGCGATATCAATTCCACCCTGTCTACCGCACTGGGCGGCACTTACGTCAATGACTTCCTCAATCAAGGGCGGGTCAAGAAAGTCTACGTTCAGGGCGAAGCCTCATCCCGTATGCAGGCGGCGGATCTGGATCATTGGTACGTGCGCAACAGCAACGATGAAATGGTGCCGTTTTCTTCTTTCGCCAGTAGCGCCTGGAGCTACGGTTCGCCCTTGCTGGAACGCTACAACGGCAATTCGTCGCTGGAAGTGGTGGGTGATCCTGCGCCAGGCGTGAGTTCCGGCGATGCCATGGCGGCTGTTGAGGCGATCATCAAGCAATTGCCTAAAGGCATCGGCTATGAGTGGACCGGCCAGTCTTATCAGTTGCGACTGTCCGGCTCTCAGGCTCCGCTGCTCTACGGGATTTCGGTGCTGTTCGTGTTCCTTTGTCTGGCGGCGTTGTATGAAAGCTGGTCTGTACCTTTCTCGGTAATGCTGGTCGTGCCGCTGGGTGTGGTCGGTGCAGTGCTGGCGACCCGCTTCAGTGGTTTGAGCAATGACGTGTACTTTCAGGTGGGATTGCTGACGACGGTTGGGCTGGCGGCCAAGAACGCCATTCTGATCGTCGAATTCGCCAAGCACCTTCAGGAGCATGGCAAGAGCCTGCAGGACGCGATTCTGATTGCGGCGCGTCAACGTCTCAGGCCGATTCTGATGACTTCCCTGGCGTTCATGTTTGGCGTATTGCCACTGGCGTTGAGTTCCGGTGCAGGTTCTGCGGGGCGTCAGGCCATCGGGACGGGCGTATTGGGCGGCATGCTCAGCGCCACCGTATTGGGAATCTTCTTCGTGCCGCTGTTCTTCGTTCTGGTTCGTCGGAGTTTTGCCAGCCGTTCTTGGGCCTCGACCTCCACTCAAACAGTCTCCGCAGGTGACGCATGATCAAGTTGCATTGGCTTTTGCCAGCCGCTCTGGCGCTGCTCGGCGGTTGTATCAATCTGGCACCCGAGTATCAGCGCCCCGAGGCCCCGGTCGCCGAGCAATGGTTGCCGCTGAAAGCTGCCGATTCAGGCACGACGGCCGCTTCTGTCGAGTGGCAGACATTCTTCACCGATAGCCGTCTGGTGAAGTTGCAGGCATTGGCCCTGGCCAATAACCGCGATCTGCGTCTGGCCAGCCTGAACATCGAAAAGGCTCAGGCTCAGTACCGTATCCAGCGGGCGGCGAGCCTGCCGACCCTCAGTGCTGGCGTCAGCGGTACCCAAAGCCGTACGCCGGGTGCCATGTCCAGCAGCGGCACAGCCACGACCAGTCATGAATACAGCGCACAGGTGGGCATGACCAGTTATGAGCTGGATGTTTTCGGACGGATACAGAATCTTCAGGACGAAGCGCTGGAGGATTATCTGGCGCTGACCGAAACCCGGCGCAGTACCCAGATCAGCCTGGTGGCCGAAGTGGCGACAGCCTGGCTGACTCTGGCGGCGGATAACCAGCTCTTGCAACTGGCTCGGGAAACGCTTGCCAGCCAGCAGCAGACTTATGAACTGACTCAACGCAGTCATGCGTTGGGCGGGTCTTCCGGTCTGTCTTTGGCGCAGGCCCAGACCACGGTGGAGTCGGCGCGGGGTGATGTGGCGGTCTATGCCAGCCAGATTCTTCAAGATCAGAACGCGCTGCGCTTGCTGGTGGGGAGTGATATTCCTGATGACATGCTGCCGGGCACTGATCTGCAATCGGCTGCGCAACTGGTTCAGGTGCCGGATGAGTTGCCATCCAGCCTGTTGCAGCGTCGGCCTGATGTGCTGGCTGCCGAACACAGCCTCAAGTCGGCCAGTATCGATATCGGTGCAGCACGTGCGGCATTCTTCCCGACAATCAGTCTGACGGCCAATGCCGGTTCTGCCAGTTCAAGCCTCTCCAGCCTGTTCAAGGCCGGTAGCGGTGCCTGGACTTTTGCCCCGAGCATCAGCGTGCCGATCTTCGATGCCGGCGCCAACCGCGCAACGCTGGATGCCGCCAGGGTCGAGCGTGAAATTCAGGTCCAGACCTATAAGCAGACCATTCAGAGTGCCTTCAGGGAAGTGGCCGATGCTTTGGCGGTTCGCAGCACGCTGGATGAGCGGCTTGCGGCGCAGCAGGCCTTGACCGATGCCAGTCGCAAAAGCTTCGAGCTGGCCGATGCTCTCTATCGTGGCGGTTCGCAGAGCTACCTCGAAGCACTGACCGCACAGCGGTCGCTGTATAGCGCCCAACAGGATTTGATCAGTTTGCGACTGGCCGAGCAAAGCAACAGAGTTACCTTGTATAAGGTGATGGGCGGAGGGTGGAACTGAATCTCGCGAATGCATCCGTACCTGGGAGTAATGCAGATCAGTTAAGGCACAAACAACACTTGT
Source organism: Pseudomonas serbiensis (assembly GCF_030580745.1). Classification (NCBI taxonomy): domain Bacteria; kingdom Pseudomonadati; phylum Pseudomonadota; class Gammaproteobacteria; order Pseudomonadales; family Pseudomonadaceae; genus Pseudomonas; species Pseudomonas serbiensis. The sequence continues at coordinate 117,913 of NZ_JAUQOO010000018.1, read as the reverse complement.
GGGAGGCAGCTTGCTGGCGAAAAAGGCCTGAAACTGGCAGATATTCTGCGTCGTACGCTGAAGTCGCCAGCAAGCTGCCTCCCACAAAGTGATTCATTGACCTTAACTGATCGGCATTAATCTGTAGGAACGAACTCATTCACTAAATGCAGAGATATGTCGCCCTAGAACCTGGCACTCAAGGTCGCGACCACCGATGCCGGTGCTCCAGCATAGTTACCATCGGTACTGGCAACGGTTTCGATGTACTTGCGGTCGGTCAGGTTGCGGCCATTGAGCGATACCCGGATGTTCTCATCGATGTCGTAAAACAGGCTGGCGTCGATCCGGGCATAGCCGCCCACGTCATAGGTGTTGTCGATATTGCCCTCGCGCTCGCCGACGGCAACCACTCCGGCACCGAAGCCCAATCCTCTCAGCGCACCTTCCTGCAACTGGTAACTGGACCACAGCGAACCACTCAGGGTCGGCACGCCTTCAAGCTTGTTGCCGACCTGGATGGTGGTGTCCTTGGTCACTTCAGCGTTCAGCGCGCTGATATTGCCGATGATCTCCCAGCCTTCCAGCGGTGTACCGCTGACGTCCAGTTCGACACCGCGCACACGTTGCTCGCCGGTCTGTACCGAATAGTTATCGTCTTCGGGATCTGTCGCGGCAACGTTCTGGCGGGTGATCTCGAAGGCGGACAAGGTGGCGCTCAGGCGATCCGGGATCAGATCGAATTTTGCTCCGACTTCATACTGAACGCCTTCCTCCGGGTCCAGAGGCTTGCTGTTGCGCTGGATGTCGCTCTGCGGTGTGAATGAGGTGCTGTAACTGGCGTAGAGCGCAAGCCAGTTGGTTGGCTGGTAAACCAGGCCGATACGTGGCGAGACTTTGTTGGGATCAATGTCGGTAGGAGGAGTGTTATCGGCACTGATAGTGCTGTTCTTCTGCTGCGTCTCATCGTAGCGGGCGCCGAGGATCAGCTTCCACTGTTCACTCAGGTCGATCTGGTCCTGCAGGTAAAAGCTGTAGGCGGTCAGGTCGAAACTGGCCTTTTCATTGAATGCAAAAGGACCGGGTGTAGCGCCGTAGACCGGATTGAAAATATCGATGGAGGTCAGCGTGGCGCGATCACTGCGGCTGCGGCGCTTGCCGTCGATGTATTCAAAACCGGCAAGCACTGTATGGTTCAGGCCGCCTGTGGCGAACCGGGCAATGGCTTCGAATTGCATGTCCAGGGTCTTGATGCGTTCTTCTCCGTCAGTGGCGCGACGGGCAAGGGTGCGGCCATCCGAACCGAGGGTTCGCAGGTCGACGACGTAACGGTCCTTGTGCGACTGATCCCAGCGGGTCATCTGGCGCAGGGTCAGCCAGTCATTGACGTCATGCTCGGCGCGGTACCAGAGCGCAAACTTGTTGGCCTTGTCACGTGCCCAGGGTTCGCCCAGATAGCGGTCGGCACTCATGTTGATCTTGCCGTTGACCGGGATCAGGCCGCGGTCGAACGGGCTGGTCTGGTCGATATATTCCATGCCGCCATCGACCCGCGTGGTTTCGGTGGGCTCCCAGCGCAGGGTCGGAGCAAGGTAGGTGCGTTTGCTGTCACGGAACGTGTCACGAAAGCCTCGCTCGGTCTGCGTGGCGACTGTCATGCGCCCGGCAAGGGTCCTGGCTTCGTCCAGCGGGCCACTGGCATTGGCTTCAAGGCGGTAGAAATCGTAGGAACCTGCCTGGAGTTTGACCTGCGCTTCGGGCGTGAACTCAGGCTTGCGGGTGACCAGATTGATCAGGCCACCGGGATTGCCTCGGCCATAGAGCACTGACGCCGGTCCCTTGAGTACTTCGGCGCGCTCGACATTGGCCAGGTCCCGCAAGGCTTCGGGTCGCGATGCCAGCGGGTTGATCAACATCCCGTCCACCGCATAGCTGGTAGCTTTGAAGCCGCGGATCACAAAGCTTTCGGACGAGCCGCCATGTGAGTTGCCGCGTTGCACACTGCTGACATTGGTCAGGGCATCGGCGAGTTTATTGGCTTGTTGATCCTCCATCACCTTGCGCGACACGACCTGGATCGACTGCGCAATATCGCGCAGGGCGGTGTCGGTCTTGCTGCCGGTCGCGCTGCGGGTGGCCCGATAGCCCTGCACCGGGCCGTCGGCCTGTTCTGTGAATGTGCTGGAAGTAATGAGAGAGGGCGCCAGATCAAGCGAGCCGCTGGCAGGCTGGGGGAACAGCAACAGTATGCGATCGTCGGTCAGTGACCAGCTCAAGCCCGATTCCTTGAGCAACCGGGCCAAGGCTTCGCGCTCACTGAGTTGCCCGCTGATCGCCGGGGCCATCTTGCCTTGGGCCAGGGCAGCATCGAAACTCAGTTGCAGGTTGTTCTGTCGGGCAAACTGGGCCAGTGCCGAAGCCAGTGGTTGCGCGGCGATGCTGTAGCTTGCCGTGCGCAGGCTCTGCGGCGTTTCGTTGGCCAGAACGTTGTCCATCGGCAGCATGATGGCCAGAGCCAGAGTCGGCAATGCAGGGAAGCGCGGCATCGATAAGATCCTTTATACGTCTTGATTGCATTTGAGATAAATTCTCAAGATGATCATGAAAGACGTAGGACGCCGGGATTTTTTCCATCTTCCGGATAAAAAATCAGAAATTTCCCATCACATGCACCCACGGCGATACTTGCCGGGTTTCAACTGCCAGTGATTGCGCCAGGGCTTTGAGGGCTCGATCCGGGTTGTTCAGATCGAATACGCCAGTGATGCGCCGCTGTTTCAGTGCCGGGTCTGCAATCACTATCCAGCCGCTGGTGTAGCGTTGCAGCCGGTCGGTGATTTCGGCCACGGTCTGGTTTTCGACGAAGAGCGAACCACTGCGCCATGACGCAACTTCTGCAGGATTGAAGCGCGAACGCTCGACCTTGCCGGACGGCCAGCTGAATCTCAGGCGCTGGCCTGGCATCAGGCGCTCGCTGAGTGGCGGCTGGGTGTTTTCTGCCTGTACCTGGCCATGTTCCAGAGCGACTTCGGCGTGGTGCTCCTGAAGGTCCAGATCGAAGGCCGTGCCCAATACCCGCACCGAGAGCTGCCCGGCCTGAGCAATGAACGGATGTTGCGGATCGGGGGCGACCTGGAAGTAGGCCTGGCCTTGCAGCAACTCCACCTTCCGGGCATCGCCGCCGACCAGACTCAATGCACTTTGCGGGCTGAGGGTGATAGTGGAGCCGTCCGCCAACTGGACAGTACGGGTTTCTCCAACGCCAGTGTGGTAATCGGCGCGCAAGGTGAGGTTGGCTTGTGGTGCAACCAGCACCGCGACTGCCGCGATCCCGGCAGCCAGCGCCAGACGTGTCCAGAGGCGATGGCTTTTGGGCTTCGGTTTGGAGCGGGGCGCTGGATGATTGGGCGCAACGGGCAAATCACCCAGCGCCCCCCAGAGTTTTTCCATCTTGAGCCAGGCCGCTCGGTGTTCAGGGCTGGCCTGCAACCACTGCTCGAACGCTTCACGCGCCTCCGGTTCTTCCTGCAGGCGTATCTGCCAGTCACCAGCCTGTTCCAGTGCATCGTCCTTGCGGCTCACAGGGATGCACCCTCGCCATCATCCGGGTTGTCCACTTCACGGGCCAGACGCACCAGCGCATCGCGCAGCAGGCGATGGGCCGTGGTCAGAGAAACGTTCAGATGCTCGGCGATTTCTGCCAGGGTGCAGCCGCCGAAGCGATGCATTTCAAGCGCACGACGGCTGTTTTCGGGCATTGCTTCAAGGGCGCGGGAAAGACGTTCCAGCGTCATGTTGTGCTGGCATAACTCGGCTGGATCACTGATATGCGCTGGTAACAGCCAGGCGGGAGGGGAGACTTGATGCGCCTGCTCCCGGCTACGACTGCGTATGAGGTCTAGCGCCAGATTGCGCACGATCCGATACAGATACGCTGCCGGTTGCTCGATAGCCGTCTTGGCGCTGGCTTGCTGTGGAATGAAACGAATCCAGGCTTCCTGGACAATGTCTTCAGCCTGCATGCGATCACCGGTGATCTTTGCCGCGTAGCTGACGAGTTCCTGGCGAATCCCCAGAAACGTGTACAGATGCCCGGATGAATCGGTCATTGCAGTGATCCCGAACATGAAGAGCAGGGCGCATGGGCCTGCTAAAAAGTCGGAGTTTAATCGTGAACGATAAACATTTTCAATTGTGGTCGCCGGTTGTGGTCAGTCAGTCGAATCTACAGGGGCGTGTAATTCTCTTTCACGGGTTCAGAGATTTTGACTAGACTTATTGGGTAGCTGAATCGTTTAATCATGTTCAGTTGTCCCCATAATTCCAATAAGGACCACCCCATGAAATCGCTCGCCTGGCTCCTCGGTGCCACTGCCATCGCCTCTGCCTCCAATGCCTTTGCCTGGGACTATGTGCTGCTCGACACCGACAAGGCCGCCCAGAACCAGCAGATCACCAGCGCCCAACTCGGGATCAAGACCGACAAACCTTTCTCCGTGACGATGCGCACCTTGCATGGCGGTCGCCAGGAAGGCGTGAGCATCATCGAGATCGACAACGGCACCATGAAGCTCTCGGTCGTGCCCACCCGTGGCATGAACGTATTACAAGCCTCGGTCGGTGATGTGCGCATGGGCTGGGACTCGCCGGTGAAAGAGGTGGTCAACCCGGCCTTTATCGAACTGAACGGGCGCGGCGGATTGGGCTGGCTGGAAGGCTTCAACGAACTGGTGACCCGTTGCGGTTATGAATGGGTTGGCCATCCGGGCATCGACAATGGCGAACTGCTGACCCTGCACGGCCGTGCGGCGAATATCCCGGCGAACAAGGTAACCCTGCACATCGACGAAAAGCCGCCTTATGCCATTCGCCTCAAAGGCGAACTGAAGGAGCAGGCGTTCAAGAAAGTCGACTTCTCGGTCCAGACCGAACTGGTCACCGATCCGGGCAGCGCAAGCTTTACGCTTAACGACACCCTGACCAACAGCGGCGACTATCCGAAGGAATACCAGGCGCTGTACCACAGCAACTTCAGCACGCCGTTCCTGGAAGAGGGCGCACGCTTCGAGGCCCCGGTGCAGCAAGTCTCGCCCTTCAACGAAAAAGCCAAGGGCGACTTGCCTGACTGGCAAACCTACCGTGGGCCTACACCGGACTACGACGAAACCGTCTATAACGTAGTGCCTTATGGCGACGCCAAGGGCGACACCCTGACGGTATTGCACAACAAAGCCGGTAGCCTCGGTGTAGCCGTGGGCTTCAACACCCGCCAACTGCCAGTGTTCTCCCTATGGAAAAACACCGACACCCGTGGCCAGGGCTACGTCACCGGCCTTGAGCCAGGCACCAGCTTCTCCTACAACCGCCGCTACCAGCGTCCTCTGAAACTCGTGCCGACCATCGCGCCTAAAGAACAGCGCCAGTTCCAGATCAGCTACAGCCTGCTGGCAGACAAAAACGCAGTTGGCACCGCTCTGGAACAGATCAAGAGCATCCAGAATGGCCGTGCAACCGAAGTACGCAAGGAACCGCTGGTGGACCTGAGCAAAGAGTAGGGCCGTCAATGGATGGGCATGTATGGAATTATTTCGTTCTCGTTCTTGACATGCCCAGCCAACCAGTCCAGAATTGCGTCCATTCCTGATTCAGGAACGAGAAAAAACCCTTAAGATTCAATGGGTTGAGGATAAAGCCAAGGCTTGATCCCAAAGAGTTCAAAACGGTTGATGTGGTTGTTGAAGCATCAGGCGTCTGAGGCCGAGTAGCAAAATGGTTATGCTGCGGATTGCAAATCCGTCTATGCCGGTTCGATTCCGACCTCGGCCTCCACTATTGAAAACCCCGTAGATTAACGTCTACGGGGTTTTTTATTGGGCATGGGAAGGCAAGTGTTCTGCAATTCAGCCTGTCGAGCGGCTGATAAACTTGTCTTTTGGCGTTTTAAAGTACATAAGGACATATGTCGTGCGGGTTGTAGCTTTCGTATCGCTTATTGCTGTGATGCTTGCTGGTTGTTCTGGGATGCCTTTGCTTCCATACGAAGAGCCTGCTCAATCAGAGAACTCCGCACGTATTCGGGTTATCACAAACTCCAATGTATATGGTGATAGCACGACTGACAGTTGCGTTCCTGTTACTCGTCACAGGATGGCCCAAGCGGGTCGTTACTTGCAGAGTGGAATGCCGAACCCCAATCATCCCCAGTACCCTCTAAATTCGGCGAGCCTTGGTATGCCGGAAAGAGTTGCTCCTGCCCTTGCTCAGTACATTCCAGCAATTCGGATGGGGCAGGGGGTATATAAAGAGGTTGTGGCGGAGTATCGCGTCAGAACTGATGTGCCATTTCAGATGGCAACGTGGGGGGCTAGTATTGGTGGTCATGGCAGTTCTTCCTTTGCTTGTGCCAGTCAGGCGCTTGCTTTCAAGTTGGAGCCAGGAAAAAACTATGAAGCCTTGGTTGGGGTGGGCAGTAGATCTGAGGGGGAGGGGAGTGAAGTGTTAATGTGCGTGTTCGGAGTAGTCGAACTCGTCTCTATGCTTGGCACTCCCCTTGTGATTCCTGAAAGGATCGTGCCTGTTGTGACCTCGAAAATCAGTTGCAAGAACTGACAGGCAAGGCACGAATGGTGATTGCCTATGTGCAGGCAATGTGCGTGTCACTTGCTGTGCATGGAGGGATTTTTTGCTCTGCATCAGGTTTCTTCATGCGCTAGATGAGGCTTTTTTGAAAAGGGCAGTAGATTGCCTGGGTCCAGTTTGAAAAAAGATTCGGCGTCCTTGTGTGCCGCTTTGCCTTGGGGCTGCTGATACGATTGGCTGGTATCACTGCTTCTATCAGCTTTCGTATTGCTAGCTATTAGGGATGCGCTTCCAAGCAGGAATGCACACACCAGTAGGGCGGCTATCCCGTATTTGATGATTTTTTGAGCGGTGGCTCTTGTTTTCTTGTATTCGTCTTCACCACCTTTTACCAGATTCCATGTGTTTTTCAGGAGGGGTGCTGCTGCGTTACGTATATCAATGCAGCAATCTGATGCGCCTGTATAGTTTTCATTGTTAAAGCAGTTTCTTGCATTGTTGATGTGCGTCATCAAATTTGCTTCGTGACTTTGGCTATCGTTTATATGCTCAGGGTTCAGTCTTAATTGTATTTTTGAGAGGTTTTCAATCGCTTCTATGTATGAGTCTCGCGTGTCGGTTATATAATCTTGGTCGATCTTTATCATCTCTTGGTAGCTATATAGGCTTCGATTCAGTTCTGAATAGTTTTCCGCAGATCTCACCAGATCTTGGACCGCTGCCGTATAGCTTGCAATTTCCTCTCTGAGCCCGTCGATCCAGGATAGACGGAATTCGGATACTTTGTTTTCTTTTGTGCTTACCAGATTGAGAAAAGAAAAGAATCCGGCAAGCAGAGCGGCAGAAATAACGCCAAATGCGATAAATATAGTTGGCGGTATTGAGAAACTGTCCATGTTTTTTCTCTAGATATGTGTCTGAATCGGGTTGGCAAGACGGGTGATTATGCTGAACGCAATTTTAAATAATTCTTATGCATAAGCAATTGTGTTTTAGAATTTTTGTTGAGTTTTCAAGGGTGAGTGTGACTCATCTGGTTCACATCCGAGCTTCTGGCAATGGAACCACCCCCGCCAAACATCCACTCATCCTTCAAGCCGGTCTGCACACCTACCTCGCAATTGAAAACTCATACGCATGGCAATGCCGAAGGTGCGACCAATTTATTTATGACAAAGGAGGGTTGTATGAATCTGATTGCACTATCTGCCTTGCTCGTGGGGGCGTTGGGGTTGGGTATGCTGATCGGTGGGATTGTTCTGATGCGCAGCCCGGCAGTGTTCATTGTGGCGGGGATGGGATTTCTGAGTTGGACCTATGTGGTTTCCAGAGCAACTGATCGCAGGCAGCGCAGGCAGGCTATCAGGGGCTGACGGCCGGTCGAGCCTACGAGTTGCTGATAGGCTCGATCAGGCCAGGGCCCAGAAGGGCGACCACCCCCAGCGCACCCTGTCGACGCGCAATCCATCTTTTGTCGGCCTGATGATTTCTATACGGCTCGAAGGAGCCACGTTGTAGCGCCTGATAGGCTCATGGTCGTATCCACTTACCCGTCGCTTGTCTCCAAGCTCATCAAGGTAGCGGTCCATGCTGTCGTGAATCGAGTAGCGCCCGCACATGATGGTCTCTCATCAAAGTGTTATGCATCTGGTGCGCTCGCCACTTCAGCTCTAATGCTTGCCTTCTTTGCGGGCGGTTTTCTGCGCCGTTGAATCATGCGATGTTCCAGAAGACCCATCTGGACGATGCGCATCGTTATCGCGTTCGACTTCGCCTGATTGGTCTGGCGACGGTACGGCTTTCTTTTTTGTATCGGTGTTCTTTTTCATTACTGCCTCCCAGCCTTGGCTGTCCATTCAAATGAGATTCAGGGCTGCTTGAAAGTGGATGGCGATCCAAGGCGTTGGTTCAACCAGATTTCCTGTGAGAGGCTCGGCGGTCACTGCTGGCAGATCTTGCGACACATCCTGTGATGGGCGAATATTCGGCACCTCTGCGCTTGGCTGCAGAGGGAAGCACGGAATGTTATTGATGTTTCGACCAGGAGGTTGCAAATGAAGAAAGTGATGTTTGCTGTAGTTCTGCTGTGTGGTTTCTCCCTGAATGCCCAAGCCGCGTGCCCGGTATTCGGCCCGTCCAAAGACCCATGCAGCGGTCCGGTGTTTGGTCCGACCACCTGCGTTTGTCCGTAAGATAGGTTGTCTTGCAGGTTCGACTGATGTCGGGCCTGCTCTCTGACGTGGATGCCAGCGTGGGCTTCCGTTCGGGCGTGCATTTGAGGTCTGCTTTTTTCAGGCATGGAACAGGTTGATGAAAGAAGAAATCCAGAAGCAAATTGCCGATGCTCTTGAAGAATTATTTGGTGCGGTATCAAAACTTCAGACGGCTTATCCAGGCAAGCCTTTCACTCTCGACGGAAGACTCGTAGGAGATATTGGAGAGGTGGTTGCAAGCTTGCATTATCGGATCAAGTTGAATGAAGGCCTGACCAAACATCATGATGCCGTCTGCGATGACGGTCGGAATGTCCAGATCAAGACTACTTTTTCTACGAACCTGACCTTTCCCGTGGGGCATGTTCCAGATTATTACCTCGGTATCAAACTCAATCGTGATGGAACCTTTGAAGAGATCTATAACGGTCCGGGGCAACTGATCAAGGACGCATTGAAAAGACGGGCACCAACAAGCACAGGGCTGCATGGGAATATCACGAGTCAGTTGAAGCGTATCAACCTGGACATCCCTGATAGCCAACGTATACCCAGGCGCTAGTCCGCTTATGCGAACCTGATCATGGCTGATGATCAGGCAGGAGTCTTCAATGGGGCTGTCACCAAAGAGAAAAGTGATCAGGCGCGAAGTTGTTCGCAAGGCCTGGCAAGACAATTCGCACTGGATCAAACAGTACGGCTTTTCTGAATACGCACTCGAAGCAGTGTGTGATGACAATGAAGAGTTGCGTATCTGTTGGTGCTGTGGCGATCAGGGATATCAGGAAGTCGCCCACATCATTCCGCATTCTCTGGGTGGAGCTGACACGGTAGAGAACCGATTCCTGCTCTGTGCCGAATGTCATGTGGCGTCACCGGACTGCTACAAGAGCGAGTATTTTGTTGGCTACGTAAACAGAAATGCTGGCAGATTCAGCCGTCTCATGGAAGAAACCCTGCACAGGGCCAGCGAAAGGCTTCTAGCGTTTTTAAACGAGCACCCTGAACTGTCTGACGTAGTTTCAGGCAGGCCACCTCTATCTTTTTCAGAAAACTGTCTGTATCGACGAACCACTACTCATGGTTCAAGTATTTCTCTGAGCACCAGGCTTGCCCGTGCAGAAATGTATGTGGATGAGCTGATTGAGTACGCTCGCGGCCATTTGGGCTGAAAGAATATGCCGACGATCGGCAACAGATTGAGATAATACTTGTCTAGTATTGTCGGAAAGATCTGGCCAGTAGAGGATAAACCATGTATTCAAAACCAGAGCTTCAGCGAGTCCTTGAAACGGCCTTTCTGCCTAGCAGATGCGAATGCGTCATCGCAGGAGAAACCTTCTCGGTGAAGCTTTTCAACCCCGAGTCTGGCGATATCGAGCTGTACGTAACGGGCATGCCTTTATCCGATCTTGCATCCAGCAGGTCCATCGCGCATCTGGTGCTCTCTTTGAGAGAACAGAGAGACCTGATGGCGAAGATGGAGCTGTCGATGAGGCGGTTGGCTTAGACTGGAAGCGAAACACAGGCCGACGCAAGCGTGCTGGGCTGTTGCAAACAATCAATGGTGCTTAATGAGCCCGTTTACGGGGGGAACAACCCGTGGGGCGGCACCGCATTGGCGGCAGGTGGAGTTATCCAGATGCTAAGCCCGCAAGCCTCGTGGCTTTCTCAAAGCGCTGCTTCTGAGAATCTACCGTCCTATGCCTTCGGCAGTGCCAAAAACACAACTGCTGCCGGGAACCCGGTGCCGATCTGCATCGGTGATCGGCGCTGGGGCGGGGCTATTATCAGTGCAGGCATATACGCTGAGGATAAAACGTAATTTACAGCTGAGATTGGCTTGGCGACGTGACCTTAAGCCGCCTCTTGAAATTTGATGTTCTTATGTATCGACCAAGCAACCAAAAGCCCCCGGCAGCTACTATGCCAATTATTGAAAAGACCAAGTCAGCAATTTTCTCACCAGATTCTTGATCCGTTAGGGGAGCGTTTAACATGATCAACGAAGTAGCTATAAAACTCATTACGGCTATAAGCCATAGATAAACTGACACCACATAGAAGGGTATCGACAAAACCGTGCGCATCCAGACGCGGGCCTTTCCCATAAGAAGAGACTTCCGTGATTCGTTAAGTGGGTGGGGTCCATGATAACCGTAAATTTTGCGTCCCCAAAGCACGAACAATATCCAAACGCCATCATCGCATTCCGCCCAAGAGCCGGTTTTTTATTGCCTGGAGAAAAACATGGGCGCAGCAGAGCGTATCGAGATCGTCGGTGCCAAGTGGGGAAGCAACCCCAAGGCCCCTGTTGAGGCCCCGGATAGCCTGTCGTCGACGAACATTGTCAAGATCCTGCTTGCCGTGGGAGAAGGTGAATTTGACGGCACGCCGACGGCGCGCGATATCTACCAAGGCCGGTGATCGATTGATCGTGAACCTGCCAAACGACACAGCCCAGGGCTGTACCGTTGAGTCCGTGAGCGGGCGCGCAGTTACAGTCACAGCCGACTAAGGGGTGCAGCCTGAGCCTCAGTTGCAATGGGCGATTGATTACGAAGACCTGGCCATCCAGTTGTTCCGCGTCCTGAAGACGGTGCGAACGGATGACGGCCAGCAATTGCGGACCACTGCAATTTTCGCAACCCCCAAAAACACCAAAGGCCTGCCGAGTCTCCCCGTGCAAGCCCTTGATTCATATATGGTGCCCCGAGCCGGGGTCGAACCGGCACGTCCAGAGGACGAGGGATTTTAAGTCCCTTGCGTCTACCAATTTCGCCATCGGGGCGGTAGCGCCAAGGCAGGGAATATATACATCCCGTCCCCATGAAGCAAGCGTGCAAGTCCTCTAGATGGCACAAGATGTTACTTTTTCCGCGAAATAAAAAATCTCTGTAAATCATGAGGCTACGAAACCTGCTTGTGATGAAGGTCGAGGTTGCGACCCGCGGCGCTGTCTGCCGCTGGCCTCATGATTTCCTGATGGTCGCGACGTCCTCGATGCTTTGCGCCAGGCTGCGCAGGTAGTGGGCCAGCGCTACTTCTTCAAGGTGCAGGCCTTTGCGCTGCCTGCTACGTGGGAGTTTTGCCAGGTCGCCCAGCAGGAAGCCTTCCAGCACGGCGGGGTGGATGTAGCATTTTCGGCAGATGGCGGGGGTGTTGCCCAGTTGTCGTGAGACGGCCTTGACCATCTCGACGATGTGTTTCTTGGCATCGGCTTCAGGCTCCCAATGCAGTTTGCGCAGGGTTGCAAGGGCCAGCGCGCTGGCGGCCCAGGTTCGATAGTCCTTGGCGGTGAAGTCCGCTCCGGTGAGGTCTTGCAAGTAGGCATTGATATCAGAAGAACTGACGGTATGCCGCTCTCCGTTATCGTCCAGGTACTGGAAGAGGTTTTGTCCCGGTAATTCCATGCAGCGCTTGATCACATTGGCCAGGCGGCGGTCCTTGACGCTGACGCGGTGTTCTATGCCACTTTTACCCCGAAACTCGAAGACGATTTGTGTGCCATGCACTTCCACATGCTTGTTGCGCAAGGTGGTCAGGCCGTACGAGCGGTTTTCCTTGGCGTAGCGGCTGTTGCCGATGCGGATCAAGGTGGCATCGAGCAGGGAAATGACCGTTGCCATGACTTTCTCTCGACCGATGCCGGGTTGTGCCAGTTGGGCTTCGATCTGTTTGCGGACTTTGGGCAGTGCATGGCCGAATTCGATCAGGCGTGAGTATTTGTTCAGGTCGCGGATTTCACGCCATTGCGGATGGTAGCGATATTGTTTGCGGCCTCGGGCGTCGCGGCCGGTGGCTTGCAGGTGTCCGGCCGGGTCGGCGCAGATCCAGACATCGGTATAGGCGGGCGGAATGACCAGCGCGTTGATGCGCTGGATCTCGGCTTCGTCGCGGATGCGCTGGCCGTCGGTATCGAAGTAAGCGAACTTGCCCCGCAGGACCTTGCGGGTGAAGCCTGGCTGGGAGTCGTCGACGTAATGAAGTTCAGGTGCTGCTGTTGAACTGGCGGACGAAGAGGGCATGGTCATGTTTCCAGATCGGTTATCAACACTGACCACGCCTGTTCAAACGGGTGCCAATTATTTCATGCCAGTACCGCAACGGCCTTGATCTGCGCCCAGAGTTGCTGCCCGGGGTACAGTCTCAGGTTGTCGTAGGAATAGCGGGTGATACGCGCCAGCAAGGGTGTGCCGCCTGCATCCAGCCGTACCAGCATGTGTGCCGTATTGTCTGCGGCAACTTCACTGATTACTGTCACGGGCAGTCGGTTTAGGATGCTGCTTTGATCATCCGCTTGCAGGTTGAGACTGACGTCGCGTGCCTGCACCTTGACGCGCAAGCTCTTGCCCTTTTCCAGTTCGGCATGGGCAACGATCAGTGGTAGCCTGCTGTTGGGCAGGGTGATGGTCAGGAGCTGGTAATGACTGTCGTAAGCGCTCACCGTGCCCTCGATCACGACACCGGCATCGTCGCCCATGGCCAGTGGCAGATCGAGTCTGGCCAGGGTTTCTTCGATGGGGCCGCAGGCCAGGACGCTGCCTTCTTCAAGCAGCACCAGATGATCCGCCAGGCGTGCCACTTCATCCTGCGAGTGGCTGACGTAGAGCATGGGGATTTCCAGTTCGTTATGCAGGCGCTCCAGATACGGCAGGATCTCGTTCTTGCGCCGGGTATCCAGCGCGGCCAACGGCTCGTCGAGCAGCATCAGGCGCGGGCTGGTCAGCAAGGCGCGGGCGATGCCGACTCGCTGACGTTCGCCGCCTGAGAGTTTGTCCGGCAGCCGGTCAAGCAGGTGGTCGATGCCCAGCAAGACGGTTGCATGCTGCATCTGGATACTGCGCTGGTTTTTGGGGATGCGGTTCAGGCCGAATTCCAGATTGCCGCGTACCGACAGGTGCTCAAACAGGCTGGCTTCCTGAAAGACATAACCGATGGAGCGCTTGTGTGGTGCGAGGAATATGCCGTTGGCCGAGTCTTGCCAGACTTCGCCATTGACCTGAATAAAACCCTGTTGCGCTTTCTCCAGGCCGGCAATGCAGCGCAGGCAGGTGGTCTTGCCTGAGCCGGATGGGCCAAACAGCGCGGTCACGCCGGTGCCCGGCAAGTTCAGGTCCACATCCACCTTGAAGGTGGGAAAAGCCATCTGCAGGCGAACGACGATGGGCGATGCCATGAATCAGCTCCAGCCTGTTTTGGACTTGCCGCTTGAATAGAGCGCCAAAAGAACCAGAAATGAAAAAACCAGCATGGCGCCAGCCAGCCAGTGAGCTTGCAGGTACTCCATCGACTCGACGTGATCGAATATCTGCACCGACACCACACGGGTTTTCTCGGGAATATTGCCGCCAATCATCAGTACCACGCCGAACTCGCCCACTGTATGGGCAAAGCCCAGAATGGCACCGGTGATGAATCCCGGCCTGGCCAGCGGCAGGACCACATTGAAAAAGGTGTCCCACGGGCCGGCTCTCAAGGTGGCAGCCACTTCCAGCGGGCGCGTGCCTATGGCTGCGAAAGCATTTTGCAAAGGCTGCACGACAAAGGGCATCGAATACAGGACCGAGCCGATCACCAGCCCGGTGAAGCTGAATGTAAGGGTGCCCAGGCCAAGGCTTTGCGTGAGCTGGCCGATAAAACCGTTAGGCCCCAGCAACAGCAGCAGGTAAAAGCCGATGACGGTCGGTGGCAGCACCAGCGGCAATGCCACCACGGCGCCGACCGGGCCTTTGAGCCAGGAGTTGGTCCTGGCCAGCCACAGGGCAATGGGCGTGCCGATCACCAGCAGGATGACGGTTGTCAGCGACGCCAGTTTCAGCGTCAGCCAGATCGCCGCGATGTCGGCACTCCCCAGCGGCATTTACAGCTGATACCCGAAAGACTTGATGACGCTGGCCGCTTGCGGGCCTTTGAGGTATTCGACCAGTGCCTTGGCGGCCGGGTTGTCCTTGCCTTTGTTGAGGATTACCGCGTCCTGTTTGATCGGGTCATGCAGCTCGGCCGGAACAATCCAGGCGGAGCCGCTGGCGAGTTTGCCATCCTTGTAGATCTGCGACAGGGCGACAAAACCCAGCTCGGCATTGCCGGTGGACACGAACTGGTAGGCCTGGGTGATGCTCTGACCTTCGACGATCCTGGCCTTCGTTGCATCGATCAGCCCCAGTTTGCCCAGCACTTGAGTGGCAGCCAGGCCGTAAGGTGCGGTCTTGGGGTTGGCGATGGACAAGTGCTGATACTGGTTGGCCTTGAGCACCTCGCCCTTGCTGTCGACATAACCCTCTTTGGCCGACCACAGCGCCAGCGTGCCGATGGCATAGGTGAAGCGCGAACCTTTGACGGTATCGCCTTCCTGCTCAAGCTTGGCCGGGGCAGTGTCGTCGGCGGACAGGAACACTTCAAAAGGCGCGCCGTTCTTGATCTGTGTGTAGAACTGGCCCGTTGCACCAAAGGCTGCGACCAGCTTGTGCCCGGTGTCTCTCTCGAAATCCTTGGCGATGGCCTGAATCGGTGCCGTGAAGTTGGCGGCGACGGCGACCTGTACCTCGTCGGCAAAGGCGCCGGTCATGCCTAGGGCTGCGATGGCAACGACCAGTGATTTGAGGGTAATGCTTGGCAGGGACACTCGCATGAAACGGCTCCGGGGGTGCTTTGGGGGAGAGTGGGCGCGCAGGAGATTGGCGGCCACTCGCTATATATTTAAATATATAGCGATGACGCGCTCGCAGGGAAGCGCTGTTTCAAATCCCGGAGAGTATTTTCAGCGCATTATCAGCCAGTTGCCGGGTCAGTTCGGCAGCAGACAGCTCATGTTTGATGCCCACGGCCTGGCCTGCCCACAGGTTCATGAAGCCGCCGTTACCTTGTGGTTCTGCCTTGGCACGAAGCGGCATCAACGCACCGCCAGCCAACGGAAAGGCGGGTGCAAGAGCGCTCATCGGGCCGAGTTCGCTCATGATCCGGTTGACTATGCCCCGTGCCGGGCGGCCCGTGAAAATATTGGTCAAGGCCGTCTGGCTGTCCGTGGCGCTGCGCAAGGCCTGATGATGCGGCTTGCTGACCTTGGCTTCGGGGCAGAACAGATACGCTGTTCCCACTTGCACCGCCGATGCGCCCAGGATGAAAGCCGCTGCGACGCTTCGACCTTCTGCAATACCTCCCGCCGCAATGACCGGAACGCTGACGGCATTGGCGATTTGCGGGATCAAGGCAAAAGTACCGACCTGGGTATGGAGTTGTTCGCTCAGGAACATGCCGCGATGGCCGCCCGCTTCGTAACCCATGGCAATAATTGCGTCGCAGCCGTTGCGCTCAAGCCAGACAGCTTCTTCCACTGTGGTGGCCGAGGAAATGATTCTGGCGCCGGTCGCCCTGACTCTTTCCAGCAAGGCTTGCTCAGGAAGGCCGAAATGGAAACTCACTACTTCAGGCCTTAGGGTTTCGACCAGTGCGCAGCTATCTGCATCGAAGGGGGCCCGGTTTGAAACCGGGGTCGGGGCATCGAAGTCGGCCCCCAGTTCCTGATAGTAAGGTCGCAGCGCTTCTTTCCAGCGTTCGGCCCGTTCAGGGTCGGGAGCCGGTGGTGTATGGCAGAAGAAGTTCAGGTTCAGCGGTGCCTGGCTGTGTTGGCGAATCAACGCGACTTCTTCGCGTATTTGCTCAGGGCTCAGCATGGCGCAGGGGAGTGAAGCCAGCCCGCCTGCATTTCCGACGGCAATCGCCATGGCCGATCCAGTGGCCCCGGCCATGGGGGCTTGCAGGATGGGCAGGTTGATCGAGAACAGGTCGAGAATACGTTTGTCAGGCCATGCGCTCATTCCATGGGCTCCATATCGAAGGCAGTAAAGCCGCTATTGAGCGCGCTGCCATCGTCTTTGGCAACCCTTCAGGCAGATGTGGCCTGACGTGGATTTGACTTTAGAGACGGTCGGTCTAATATTGCCGCCATGACTATATTATCCGAGAAACCCAGACGCCCCGGTCGCCCGCCCAAGGTGGACCGAGAGAACCTGGAAACCCGCGAAGCCCTGATCCGCCGTGGCCTTGAAGTCCTGACCGAGCAGGGCTACATGGCCACGGGCATCGATTACATCCTCAAGGAAGTAGGTGTACCCAAAGGGTCTTTCTACCACTATTTTGCGAGCAAGGAAGTCTTTGGCCGTGCAGTACTGGATAGCTACGCCAGTTACTTCGCCCGTCGCCTGGATCGTTGGCTGCTGGATGAAGCGCTGTCGCCATTGGAGCGGCTGGTGGGGTTCGTCCAGAGCGCCAAGAGTGGCATGGCGCGCCATGGCTATCGGCGTGGATGCATGGTGGGGAATTTAGGTCAGGAAATCAGTGTTTTACCTGATGTATTTCGTGTGGAACTTGAAGATATCTTGCAGGATTGGCAGGCAAAACTTGCTCACTGCCTCAAGGCTGCTCAGCAGGCTGGCGAGCTTGCCAGGGATGCCGATTGCAATGAGCTGGCGGCTTTTTTCTGGATCGGCTGGGAAGGCGCGGTGCTGCGTGCGCGACTGGTTAAAAGCGAAAAACCCTTGAATACCTTTATTGCCGGCTTTCTCCGTGGCTTGCCGCAGTGATTGCTCGGGTCTATTTAAAGACGATCGGTCTAAATTGGAGGTGCATATGTTCAAAGGCATTTTGATCAACAAGGACGAGCAGGGATACCGCGCCAGCCTGACGGATATCGATGAAGCTTCGTTGCCGTCGGGTGATGTCACGGTGCGCGTGTCCAGCAGCACTCTGAACTACAAGGACGCCTTGGCAATAACCGGTGCCAGCCCGGTGGTGCGAAGTTTCCCCATGGTGCCGGGGATCGATCTGGCGGGGACGGTCGAAAGCAGCGATACGTCCGAGTTCAAGGCGGGTGATCAGGTCCTGCTCAATGGCTGGGGCGTAGGTGAGGCACATTGGGGTGGGCTGGCTGAAAAGGCACGGCTCAAGAGCCAGTGGCTGATTCCTTTGCCGCAAGCGTTCACGCCAGCACAGGCCATGGCCATTGGCACGGCGGGATATACCGCGATGCTTGCGGTTATTGCCTTGCAGAAACACGGCCTGACTCCCGACAGCGGCGACGTGCTGGTCACTGGAGCAAACGGTGGCGTGGGCAGCTTTGCGGTCGCCATTCTGGCAAGGCTCGGTTATCGAGTGGTGGCCTCAACCGGACGTCCTGCGGAAAGTGCGTATCTGCAGCAGTTGGGGGCGGCGCAGATCATTGACCGGGCTACCTTGTCCGAGCCCGGTCGCCCGTTGGCGAAAGAGCAATGGGCGGCTGCGATTGACTCGGTCGGCAGCCATACGCTGGCCAATGTCTGCGCCGGGATTCGCTATCGCGGCATAGTCGCTGCCTGCGGTCTGGCGCAGGGTATGGAGTTTCCGGGCTCTGTCGCACCCTTCATTCTGCGCGGAGTAACGCTGGCGGGGATCGACAGTGTCACACGTCCTCGTGCTGATCGGCTGGAAGCCTGGGAGCGGCTGGCCAGTGACCTGGATGTTTCGCTGCTGCCGCTGATCAGCCGTGAAATCGGTCTGAGCGAGGTCATCGACATTGCGCCACAACTGATTGCAGGTCAGGTGAGGGGCAGGTTGGTGGTCGATCTCGGCCGTTGACCCAGAAAGAAGTCAGCGACGTCCAGAATCTCAATCCGTCTTGCTGCCGGATGCAGCGGATTGAGCACGATGTTGCGGGCCTGTGGCAGTGCCGAAGAGGGTACGATCAGGCCCAGATGCTGACCACGCTTGAGCCAGGCTGTGCCGATATTCATGCTCTGGATATCGGCCGGGTTGCTGGCCCAGGCCTCGCCAAGCTGTTGCAGGTCGGGTTCGCAGTAAAGCTGCGGATCGTCCGGCAGCTTGACGCGCACGAGTTTCAACGCGATGCGGGGGACTTCTGTGCAATGTATAACGGTTTCCAGAGCACAGACTTCCGCCGTCATGCCGAAATACAGGGCCTTGTGCTCCGTGTGATTCCAGCGCCCGCCATATAACGCTGCGCCCTGGCCGCTCAGGTCAGTGGCGAACCGTGCCGTGGTGATTCTCCAGACCTCCATCAGACAACCCCGCCATAGGCGATAGCAGCGAGTGTCCGGCGTACTTGCTGGGCGCCAATCTCTGTTTCACACAAGCGCAGTGGACGCTGATCACCCAATGCCGCATTGGTCGTCAGCATCCATTGGCTGGCGCGTTCGGGTGTCTCGAAAATCTCCAGGGCTTGCGTGGCAATCATTGCGATCCGGTCAAGACGCTCCGATGCGACCTGGTCCAGAGGCTGTTGCTGACGCTGACGCCGTTCCAGAGTGGAAATCGAGGCGTTGAGCAATGCTTCGAGGTGTTCATTGCTCAGCCGGAATGCCTCGCGGACCGAGCGTATCCAGCCGGGCGCAAAGCCTGACTGGATGTTGGTCAAACGTTCACTTTCGGTACGTTTACTGACCTGATTGGCAATGAGCCAGAATTCGGCACCGTACTCGGTGTTGTGAGGAGATACTGCGGGGGTGGACATCGGAATGCCTGTCTTTGGCCGTGAGAAAACGCTCAAAAAACTAGCGCAAACAGGTTATTCATCAAGTCGAAAGTTGTTACTGCCGATTGCCCGATCAGCACGGGCGATAATTCAAATCAAAAAAAAGCCATCGCACTCACGTGGGATGGCTTAAAAAGATCTAACCAAAGGACTGATGAAGTGGAGCAGGTATTCAGGCCTGCGATGCGGTTTCGCAGGCTTTCCACATGTTCGTTCATCGCCTGCAACGGTAACACCGCTTTGATACATTCAATTATCAGCAACAATGATAGTGATTATCATTGTTCGCCCCTTGCGCGCCAATGCCTTGTAACGCCTGTCATAACGGTGTTTTTCATTTGAAATGAAATACTTTGAATCAAATGCCTGCACTGCTGTAAGAAATCTTACTAAGGCAAATGTGCTTCAGCGCAGGGTGAAGCCTTATATATAGCCATCCAAAAAATCGATTCTACCCGCCTGACTTATCCAGTAATCCGATAGCCAACATTTTTCACCAAATTCATGCTTTACCCATCTACAACGCACGGGTTTGAGCATGGAAAAGTTCGATATTCACCGTAAAACCAACTTCGACGCCCTGGTTCATGAGTACGGGCTCGATGGCAGCCGTCTGCTGCCATGGGATGGTTATCCGATGCCGTTTGCCGGTGGCTGGTGCGTTGTGCGCCCCGGCACCAGCAGTGAGGCTCATACCCAGATCGATCAGGAAATCTTCATCGCTATCAAGGGGCGTTCCAGGCTGGTCGTGGGTGAGCGGGAAATGGAGTTTGCCGTGGGCGATATTGCGGCGATCCCCAAACACACCAATCACTACGTCATCAATGATTCCGATGAGGACTTTCATTTCTACGTGGTCTGGTGGGACATGAACTACGTGAATGCCTTTGTCGAGCAGCACAATGAAACGACGGGGTGTCTCAATGACTAAGTTCATCGTGACCATTACTCCGCCCACGCCCAACGGTGATCTGCACATCGGTCATATCGCCGGACCGTTCCTGGCGGCTGATGTTTTCACCCGTGTCCAGCGCCAGCGCGGGCATGACTGCGTACTGGTTTCCTACTCTGACGATTATCAGTCCTACATGCTGCGCAAGGGCATGGAGCTGGGAGTCGACCCGGTCGAACTGGCCAATCGCAATTCGGACCGCATTGAAGCGTCGCTGGCCGCTATCAACATCAAGCCTGACAACTGGATGCGTCCTTACCAGAACCCTTGGTTCGAGCAGGCGGTTTGCGAAGTCTTCGGCAAGGTCCGCAAGTCCGGCTTTATCGAGTTTCGCGATGCCGAGGAACCGTATTGCCCGGACTGTCGGGTATGGGGCTATGAGGCCTTTGCCAGAGGCAATTGCAACTATTGCGGGGCCGAGTCCGATGCCAGTCAGTGCGAGAACTGCGCACAGGCGCCTGATGCCGAGCTGATGACGGATCTGCACTGCAAGCTGTGCAAGCAGCCGTCGCAGTGGAAATCCACCCACCGTGCCTTCATGAAGCTGGCGGCGTTCAAGCCGGTCTTGCGCGACAGGCTGTTTGCCCGCAAATGGCGAAAACCGCTGGATAACTGGCTGCGCGACACCGTTGAAAACCTGCATGACTGGGGCGTTACGCGCCCTGAGGATGGCGGGCTGGATCTTGAAGCCGATGGGGCCTGTCGGGTGCATACCTGGTTCATGGGGCTGGCCGGTTACATGGCGGCTTTTCGCGAGCATGCCGATCAGGCCGGGCGTCCCGAACTGTTCCGTCAGTACTGGCAGTCGGGGCAGGGAACGCTGGTGCATTTCCTGGGGTTTGACTGTGTATTCAGCCACGCCATCGTTTACCCGGCGCAGTTGTCGGCCCTCGATGACATCAAGGTCAACCAGCGCTTCATGCCTAACCAGTTTCTCAAGCTTGATGGCCTGAACCTGTCCACCAGCCGCAACCATGCCATCTGGGTCGGTGATCTTGCCCGTGAGGCCTGTGCGGACAGCGCACGCCTGTATCTGGCCAGCATCGCCCCTGAAGAAAGCGAAGGCGATTTCCGCCTGGAGCACTTTCTGCAATGGCGGCAGAGGGTATTCAACGAATTTTTCCCGGCCTTGCTGGAGGCCGGGCAACGCTGCGATGACTGCTGGTGGAGTGGAGTCTGCGGCCAGGATGCCGGTTTGCTGGAAGCGCTGCGTCTGCAATGGATCAAGGCTTCGGACCCCGAACACTTCTCGATGAAGGGTATGGCTCAGGTACTGCTGGATGTGATCGCCATTACTGCTACGCGCCTTGCCGAAGGGCGCACGGTGATTCACCTGGCGGCGTTCCTGGCAGTGATCGGCAAATCGCTGATCCCGGAGATGTCAGCGCGCATCGTCACGGCATTCGGGCTGCCCGAGACACGGGTAAACGCCACAGTCATGTCCGGTTCGGCCGCTGAATACTCTATCTGAGCAGGAACATCTCGATGTTCATCGATTATGAAATTGCGGTGATTGGCGCTGGCATCGTGGGCGCCAGCATTGCCGCGAAACTGAGCAGTACGGGTATTTCCGTGGCGCTGATCGACAAGGGCGCAGCAGGCGCCCTTGGGGCCAGCGGTTATTCCGGCGGGCTGGTGCGTTTATACGACACCGACCCGTTGTTGATGGAACTGGCAGCGTATTCCATTGGCTTGATGGATGAGGGCGTTTTCGCCACCACTTACTCCAGTGCATTGCGCCGCACCGGCATGATTTATCGTGCCGCACCGGATCAACTGGAGGACATCTGGAGCGCAATCAGGCAACACGCCAAAGTGCGTTACCCGATGCATCTGGTCGGCACCCACGAACTCGATGGCGTGCATTATCCGCACTGCCACAAGGACGCACGGGTCAATCTGTTCGAGCCTAGGGCCAGCGTGGGCAATGTGCGTCAGGCCGTGGCCCTGTTGAGCAATGTGGTCCGCCAGTACGGGCTGTTGCTTGAGCACAGTGAGGTCAAGTCCATCGATTGTCGCTCCAGTCATGATGTTCGCATCGAACTGGGCAGTGCCACCTTGCGTTGCCGGGCAGTGGTCGTTGCCGCCGGTGCCTGGAGCCAGCATCTGCTGCCAGGAACGGATTTCGGGCTTGAAACCCGTTCTATCCCCCTGGCAAGGGTGATGACTGAAAGCACCTGGTTCATGCCGGTTATCGATGCCGTCACCCAGACTTACGGGATTCCCCTGACCCGCAATATCGTTCAGACCGGCTGCGGCTTGCGAGACAGCGGTGCCTGGCCGGAGACTCTGGCCCGCCCTGACGAGCGGCATGCCCTGGATGCCAGCCAGCGTGTGCAGCAGCTGTCTGCATCCAGCGGCCTGATCAGCGTGCTGGACGTGCTGCCGGGTTTTGACAGCTACAGTGCCGATGGCAGGCCGCTGGTTGGATTTTGCGATGAGCACAGCCCCGTTTTCATGGCCACCGGCATGTCCGGGCTTGGTTTCAAGCTTGCGCCCGGAATTGCACAGATTGCGTTCGACCAGTTGCGCAGCCATCTGGCGGGGCAGGAACTGAGCGGCGAATGGTCGGCTCTGTCACCGGCACGCATTCAGGCTGGCTCTGGCGACCCGGGTGTGCAGCCATGATGCATTTGCAGAAGTCCCGCGTTCTGCGGGTTGGCGTCAGTGCCTTGTTCGACCCCAGTGACACGCCTCATGCCCGAACCTTTCTGCGGGCCCTGGCTGTGGCGCGAAACTTCATTGCCGGGCTGGGCCAGGTGGAATGGCGCTTTCTCGATGATGGCGCCAATGCAGCGCGTGGTGCGGAAGTAGCGCGGCAGATGATCGATCGGGAGGTCGATCTGGTCGTCGGGCATTTCTCTTCCGATGCGGCAGTGAGCGCTGCGGCACTCTATCGGCAGGCGGGCATCGCCTTGCTGACACCTGCCGCGACCATTGACTGCCTGACGCTTGAGCACGACAACGTCTTTCGCTTTTGCCCGTCGGATCGACAGTTGGCCAACGATCTGCTGGCCTGGCTGAAAACTCGCCAATGGAATGTGCTGCATATTGGCGCTGACGGCAGCGCCCACGGCCAGGCATTGGCCAGGGCCATCGCCGAGGCGGCGAAACAGGCGGGCTTGCATCAGGTCAGCGAGCCGGGGCAGGCGCAGGTGGAAGTGTTCGCCGGGCGCTTGCAGGCCAGCCGCGAGCACTGGCTTGCACGACGTCGGTCCGGCAGCACGCGACCTCTGGTACTGACCGACGATGCCGCATCGCCTTATCTGGGCAATGCCCTTGCCAATGATCGTGACACCTATGTCATCGGTTTCGGTGTAGCCGGCATGGACGAAGAGTCGGGAGCCTCTTCATGTCATGCAACGGCTCTTCATCAACGGTTATACGGCGCAATGCCTGAAACCTATTACCGCGAAAGCCTGTTGATGTTTTACGTGCTGGCGGTATTGGCCAACAGCAACTGGCGCAAGGCCGAGCTGCTGTCGGCATTGAGCAACACAACTTTCAACACCCCGCTGGGCATCGTCAGCTTTGATCAGGGCGAGTGCAGGGGGGCGTTCAACAGTGTCTGGAAACTGGGCGAGAGAGGGCTCGCTCCCGTTACCGAATAACGCAACACGTCTATCTGCTTACTGCCATTTACTCCAGTTCTAAGGATGGTTATTTAATGGGTAACTTAGCACCACACACGTTTAATACCGATGCGGTCTGTATTGGTTTCGGGCCTGCGGGTATTGCACTTTCCTGTGTGTTCGAAGATGCACGGGAAGTTGATGATCCGCTGTCTCACCTGACAGTTCGTTATCTTGAGGCCGCGCAGGATACTCAATGGCATCGCGAACTTCTGCTGGCCGGGACCGATATCAATCACCATGTCTTCCGTGACCTGGTAACGCCGCGCAATCCCCGCAGCCGCTTTTCGTTCGCCATGTACCTGAAAAGCCAGGGGCGCATGTTTGACTTCGGGCTGCTGGGGCGTCCTGCCAGTCGTCATGAGTGGTCGGACTATGTCGCCTGGGTTTCCCGGCAAGTCGACAGTCACACCCGTTTCAATGCGCCAGTCACTGAAATCCTGCCGGTGATCCGTGACGGTCGCTTGTGCGAAGTTCAGGTCAAGACCCCGGATGCCAGTTTCAACACGCGCAATATCGTGCTCTCCAGCGGCAGCGAGCCAAGGATTCCGGTCGAGTTCCAGACGCTGCTCGGCCCAACCCTGTTCCACACCTCGCAATTCCTGACGCGCCTAAAGGCTTTTGGCGACAAGCTGCCCAAGCGCTGGCTGGTACTGGGCTCCGGGCAGAGCGCCAGTGAGTCGGTGCTGGAACTGGTCGGGCGTGACAGCGGCATTGAGGTGCATTCGGTCCATCGCTCCGCAGGTTTCAAGCTGACCCAACTGGGCCAGTTCCCCAACCGGGTTTTCGCGCCGGATCATGTCGATTACTTCCATAGCCTGAACCATGCCGCGCGCCATCGATTCCTCGACTGGAGCCGTTCGACCAACTACGCCGGCATCGATCCGGACGAGAGCCAGAAGCTGTTCTCGATGATCTACGAAGACTCCATCGCAGGTCGCAAACGGCTGAAGACCTATGGCTACCGGGTCGTTTCCCACATCGAGCAGATCGACCAGGGTTATCGCGTGGCGTTGACCGATACCTTCAGCCATCGCACCGAAATTCTGGAAGTGGATGTGGTCGTGCTTGGCACGGGCTACCAGCAGTATCTGGTTCCACCCTTGTTGAGCAACCTGCAACCGTGGCTCAAGGCTGACCTGGATGGCGGCCTGATCATCGACAGGGATTACAACGTCGCCACTCAGGGCGAGTGCGACGTGAGCGTCTGGGTCAACGGCCTTTCCGAGCGGACCCACGGCATCAGCGACAGCCAGTCGTTTTCCTTGATGGCATTGCGGGCCGAGCGCATCGCCAATGCCCTTGGGCAAACCCTCAATACCCCGGCCGATGCTCCGCTCCTGACACAGTGAAGTGACCCTCATGTACGACAATATCTGCGATATCGTTCACGACCAGACCTTTCTCAAGGTAGCGGGGCTGGGGCATGAATTTTTCCTGAAAATGGAATCGCTCAACCCGGCCGGCTCCATCAAGCTCAAGACTGCCGTCGGCCTGGTGGATGACCTGCAAGCCCGTGGCCTGATTGGTCCGGACACCATTCTGATCGAGTCTTCATCCGGCAACCTCGGGGTTGCCCTGGCGATGATCTGCGCCGAGCGCTCCATCAGGTTTACCTGTGTGGTCGACCCCAACAGCTCCAATCACAACATCCGCATGATGCGTACTTATGGCGCCGAGGTGATCCAGGTCGATACGCCGGACGCCAATGGCGGTTTTCTGGGGACGCGCATCGCCCTGATCCGCGACAAGGTCAGCAGCGACTCGCGCTATGTCTGGCTCAACCAGTATGAAAACTCGGCCAACCCCCGCGCCCATGCGCGTACGACGGCACGCTCGATCGGCCGACATTTCGGGCATGTGGATTACCTGTTCGTGGGCGCTGGCACCACGGGCACCCTGATGGGCTGCGTGCAGTATTTCCAGCGTCATCACCCGACGACAAAGATCATTGCCGTAGACAGCGTTGGCTCAGTGACTTTCAACACACCGGCCAGTCGGCGTTTCATTCCCGGGCTGGGTACCAGCCAGCGCCCGCCGATCTTCAATGCCGAAGGTATCCATGCTCTGGAAATGGTGCCGGAATCACGCACCGTAGCCATGTGCCGAGTGTTGGCGCGCAGCAAAGGCTTGCTGGTTGGTGGTTCAACCGCCACGGTGGTGGCTGCCGTGCATGCCTGGCGCGAGCGCATCGAACCCGGCTCAGTGGTGGTGGCGTT
Organism: Pseudomonas serbiensis; assembly: GCF_030580745.1. Taxonomy (NCBI): domain Bacteria; kingdom Pseudomonadati; phylum Pseudomonadota; class Gammaproteobacteria; order Pseudomonadales; family Pseudomonadaceae; genus Pseudomonas; species Pseudomonas serbiensis. Next base: position 91,814 of record NZ_JAUQOO010000018.1, on the reverse strand, counting down.
ATCGCCGGACTGGGGCGAGCGCTATCTGGACACGATCTACGACGATCAATGGGTCGAACAGCGTTTTGGCAGCGAAGTGCTGAACATGACTCTGGCGGACATGCCGGTCGTGCCCGAGTGGACCACTTATCTGGCGGCTGAGCGCCTGCGCCAGACGCCGTTTCATGTGGTGGATGGCGAAGCAGTGGCTCGGATTCTGTCTGCCGACCCGCAAGCCTGCATCGATGATGTGCAGCGTGCGTATCTGGAGCATGAAGCGGGGCGCTCCATCAATCCTGACAGTTACTTCCTGCGCTTTCCCCAGGCCCCGGCCAATCGCATCATCGCGTTGCCGGCCAGCCTTTCAGGTGAACAGCCTGTGAGTGGCATCAAGTGGATTTCCAGCTTTCCCGGCAATATCGACTCGGGTTTGCAGCGTGCCTCGGCGGTCCTGATCCTCAACGACCCGCTGACCGGCTATGCCTTCGCGTGCCTGGAGGCTTCGCGCATCAGCGCCATGCGGACTGCGGCCTCGGCAGTGCTGGGGGCGCGCTGGTTGAACCGCCAGCAACGCAATGTCCGTCGAATCGCCTTTATCGGCGCGGGGTTCATTGCCCGCACGATTCTGGACATGTTCGTCAGCGATGGCTGGGTGATGGATGAAGTCAGTGTGTTCGACAAGCACGTCGAATCGGCCCTGGCCCTGATCGAGCATGCTTCGACCCGCCATCAACTGACCAGCCACCCTGCGGACCTGGAAAGCAGTCTGCAGGCCGATGTGGTGGTGTTTGCGACAACGGCACCGAGCCCGTACGTGGACGATTACCCGTTCCGTCCCGAGCAGGTCATCCTCAATATTTCGTTGCGTGATCTTGGGCCAAAGGTCATTGCCCGCTCCAACAATATCCTCGATGACGTGGAGCATTGTCTCAAGGCCCAGACTTCGCCAGACCTTGCGGTGCAGCAGTATCAGGATCGCTCGTTCATCACCGGCACCCTGGCGCAACTGATGCTGGGCCAGATCGAGCTGAAGCCGGACAGGGCGACAATCTTTTCGCCTTTCGGGCTCGGCGTACTGGATCTGGCCGTGGGGCAGCGGGTTTATCAGCAGGCAATCACAGACTGCACGGCGCTGTCCGTGCCCCGATTCTTTTTTGAATCGAATCGGTGGTGATGGCTATGCAGACTCTTTCCATCGAACGTTTCCTTGATGAATCCATACCTGTTGCCGAACCTGAAGCACGCAAGGTCGCCATTATCGGTATGGGCTCCAGAGGGTTGAGCATTCTGGAGCAGTTGATCGGCATGGCGCGTCAGGACCAGAGCCAATGCTGGGTGATCGAGGTGTCAGACCCGCAAGCGCCCGGCAGCGGCCTGCACCTGGCCGAGCAACCGGACTACCTGATGCTCAACACCATGGCCGGGCAGCTTTCGGCGTTTTCCAGTGCCTTTCCCGCTTGTGAGCCGGCGGGCATGACATTCCTGCAATGGTGTACAGCCCACGGTGTGCGTCTGGATGAGCGTGGTCATACCTGTGATAACGAGCAGGGTCGCTCCGTCGGGTTTGGCGATTTCGTGCCGCGCAAGTTGCTGGGCCGCTATCTACAGGACTGTTACCGGTTTCTGCTGGAGCAATGTCCTGCCAATGTTCAGGTGTGTCATTACCCGCAAGAGGTGATCGCTTGCCAGCCATTGCCGGATGCGCCTGGCTTTCGCTTGAGGGCCGCCAATGGTCGACAGTTCACCACCGAAGCGGTGTTTCTCACCAGCGGGCATGTGCCTGAGGCACGGGCAGAACAGGTAATTGGCGAGCGGGTCGCCATCGAAGGCCTTGGACTGACCGCCATGGACACCGTTGCTGCGCTGACTCAGGGGCGAGGCGGGCGCTATGAGCGCGACGATGGTGTTGCAGGATGGCGTTACCTGCCATCCGGGCGCGAGCCGCAGATCTATCTGTTTTCCCGTTCGGGACTGGCGTTCCATGCCCGGCCGCAATGGAGCCCGGCCAGCGGGGCTCCATTGCCCAGGTTGTTTTTCACTGCCCCTGCCATCGAGGCTTTGCGGCAGCAGAGCGCGACCGGGCAACTGGATTTCGAGCGGGACATCCTGCCGCTGATCGAAGACGAAATGCGTGCGGTGTTCTATCAGGCCAGGGTTCGGCTTGAAGCACCTGAACAACTGTTGTCTGTTCAACAAGGATTGCGGGCCGCGAAGGAAGCCGATGTTCGGGAAATGCTGTTTGCTCGCCTGGCCGGAGAGTGGGGTGAGTTCGAGCCGGCTCAATGGTTGCCAACCCGCCGCTGGACGGGGCAGAGCAGTGATTACAACCAGTGGTATCGCGAGTGGGTCGAGCATGATCTTGCGCTCAGTCGCCGAGGTACTGCGCAGAGCCCGGTGAAGCAGGCGCTGGAGGTCTGGCGCGACTACCGCGACCTGTTGCGAATGCTGGTGGATCGCAACGGGCTGACGGAGCGTTCGACTCATGAGTTCTATGGCACCTGGGCCGGGCTTTCAAACCGTCTGGTCGGCGGGCCGCAAAAAGAGCGTTACGAAGACCTGCTGGCCTTGATGGACGCCGGTGTGGTCACGGTATTGCCGCCAATGGACGATGCGGGTTGCGCAGGTATCGAGTTCGACAGGGTGATCAATGCTCGTGTCCCCCATAGCGGTCTGTCGCGCAACGATCGGGGGCTTATGGGGGACTTGCAGCGTCAGGGGCTGGTCCGCGCCGCCCATGCATATCCCGCCGATGGCATCGAGACAGACAGTGTCGGTCGTGCGCTGAGCGCCGATGGTTCGGTACAGGAACGGCTCTGGGTCTTGGGGCCTGCCGTCGAGGGCTGCACCTTCTACAACCATTACGTTCCCACGCCGGACCCGACCTGCCGCGCACTCATTGAGGCGCGATTGGCCGTTGAGTCCTGTGTGGGTGTCCTGGGCATAAAGGCTTCAACCGTAACTCATCCGTAATCAGCAACATTACTTATTGAATTGAACAGGATAAATCTCCATGTACGAGATCACTTTGTTGACCGCGCTCGCCGGTGCTTTCATTGTTTTGATTATCAGCCCTGGCCCCAACTTTCTGGTTATTACCCAACTTTCCTTTAGTCAGTCGCGACAACAAGGTATTTGCGCCGGGTTGGGTGTGGCTTCGGGAAGTATTATCTGGGCATTGCTGGCGGCCACCAGTCTTGGGCTTATCTTTCAACAATTGCCCTGGTTGCAACCGGCCCTGCAATTGCTCGGCGGCACTTACCTGACCTGGCTGGGCAGCAAAAGCCTGCGCAGCGCGGGCAGCCAGCCCAGGCCGCGTGATATCCAGGCCTTGGGGATCGGCAGCCTGGGCCGCGCCTATCGCTTCGGGTTGCTGACCAATATGACCAACCCCAAGGCGCTGGCTTTCTACACCAGTGTATTCACTACGGTCACCACGCCAGGTATGCCGATGTGGGTGCGTACCGCCGGAGTTTCGATCATCGCGATTCTGGCTATTTCCTGGTTTGTCCTGTTGGCGACGCTGTTTTCCATTCCGGCTGTTCAAGCGCGTTATCAGCGTATGAAGAAGGCCATCGACATCATTACCGGGCTGTTCATGATCATTTTCGGTCTGCGACTGCTGATGGGTTTATTGCCTGCCGGTTTTATTGGCTGAAACAACGTTCGCCTCAATAAAGGAATAGACACATGCACACTAACGACTGGAACTATCCCACTTCGATTCGAGTGGGGGCAGGGCGTGTCAGCGAGTTGGCCGAGGCTTGTCGCGTCACAGGGATCAAACGTCCGTTGTTGATTACCGACACGTTTCTGGGCAGTACCGACATGATTCACAGCGCCTTGGCCGATTGCCGCAAAGCGCTGGGTCACTGCGGCCTGTTCGATCAGGTCAAGGGTAATCCCACTGGCGATAATGTCGCCAATGGGCTGGAGGCTTATAAAACCGGTGGTCATGACGGTGTCATTGCCTTTGGCGGCGGCTCGGCGCTGGATGCGGCCAAGGCCGTGGCGCTGATGTCGGGCCAGAGCCGCCCGCTCTGGGATTTCGAGGATATCGGCCAGAACCATTTGCGGGCCGATCCACTGGGGATTGCCCCTGTCATTGCCTTGCCCACCACGGCGGGCACGGGCTCTGAAGTCGGGCGAGCCTCGGTGATTACCGATGAAGAAGCGCGGGTCAAGCGCACCATCCTGCATATCCGCATGATGCCGCGCATTGCCATTCTGGATGCCAACCTGACGCTGGATTTGCCCACGCACCTGACCGCAGCCACCGGTGCCGATGCCCTGACTCACTGCATGGAAGCCTATTGTTCGCCGGTTTATCACCCGATGGCCGAGGCGGTGGCAGTCAAGGGTATGCAACTGATCAAGGTCCACTTGCCCAGAGTCGTGGCGGACGGTCACGATCTTGAGGCTCGCCAGCAAATGCTGGTGGCTTCAAGCCTGGGCGCCGCCGCCTTTCAGCGCGGGCTGGGTGGCGTGCATGCCATCGCCCAGAGTCTGGGTGCCTTGTATGACCTTCACCATGGTTTGTTGAATGCCATTTTGTTGCCCTATGTGCTGCAAGCCAACGAGTCAGCCCTGACCACGCAGATGGATGACCTGGCGGTTTACCTGCGTTTGCCTGTGCCGGGTTTCACGGGGGTCATGGAGTGGGTGCTGCAACTGCGCGAGCAGATCGGTATTCCTCACACGCTGGGTGCAATTGGCATCGATGAACGTGATGCAGAGCTGGTGGGGCGCATGGCATTTGCCGATGGCTGCTCGCACACCAATCCGATCCGCCACTCGGCGCAGGTCTATGCGCAGATATTCAGCCATGCAGTCAGAGGGCAGTAGCTCATGGCGTCTATCGATGCGCGGGTTATCGAGCGTCTGGCCGAGGTCTGGCATGGGTTTGTGGATCAGGGCTCGATTGTCGGCGGTGTGCTGCTGGTGGCTCAGGAAGGCGAGATTCGCTACACATCCGCTCGTGGCTGGGCGGATCGTGAGAGCCGCATAGCGGCCCGGCGCGATACCCGGTTCCGCCTGGCTTCGCTGACCAAGTTGCTGACTTCGGTCACGGCCTTGCGTCTCTGTGAGCTGGGGGTATTGTCACTGGAGGCTCCGGTGACAGCCTGGCTCAAGGACTTTCGCCCGCAACTGGCGGATGGTCGCGAGCCGTTTATCACCTTACGGCACTTGCTGTCCCACACCTCGGGCTTGAGCTATGGCTTTGAGCAACCCCCGGGGAATGCCTATGCCTTGGCCGGAGTGTCGGACGGGCTGGATCTTGTCGCCATGGGCCTGCAGCAAAACCTGCAACGTCTGGCCAGTGTGCCTCTGTTGTTCGAGCCGGGGACTGGCTGGGGTTATTCGTTGGCTACGGATGTGGTGGGTGCGGTTATCGAGCAGGCTACCGGCCTTGCGTTGCCCCAAGCGGTTGCTCGCTGGGTGACGGAGCCCTTGGGCATGAGTGCGACAGGTTTCAGTCCCGATGGCGATCAACCGCTGTCCAGCGCCTACAAGGACGGAGTTTGTGGCCCGGAGCGGGTGGGCCGCCATGATGTGCTGGTGCTCGACAGCGGGCATGCCTGGCTGTCGTCGAGTCGGGCTTATGAGCTTGAGGCTTATGCTTCAGGGGGCGCGGGCATGCTGGGCTCGGCTGATGACTATCTGCGTCTGCTGGAGTGCCTGAGGCTGGGCGGTTCACCGGTATTGAGCGCTGCCAGTACCGCCAGCCTGTTGGGCAATGCCATTGGTGATATCGGGCTGGCGGGCAGGGGAGCAGGCTGGAAGTTCGGGCTTGGTCCGGTGGTTCTTGCTGATCCTGAACTGGCTCGGCATCCCCAGGGCGCGGGTACCTGGTCGTGGTGTGGTTTATATGGTTGCCATTACTGGGTCGACCCTCAGGCCGGGATCAGCATGGTTGCCTTGACCAATACCGCCGTGGCCGGGGCATGGGGTGTATTTGCCGATGGGCTGGTCGAGGCCATCTACGGCTAGAACCGGCCAGTATCAAGCCCTGGCAAACTGCTTGCGGTAACTGCTGGGGCTGATGCCCACCAGATTGCGGAAGTGCCGACGGAAAGACTCTTCCGAACCAAAGCCTGCCCGGTCCACTACTTCGTTGAGGCGGATGCGCGAAGACTCCAGTAATTCCTTGGCGTAGGCGATTCTCTCACCGAGCAGCCAGTCATAAGGCGTCAGGCCGGTGCTTTCCATGAAACTGCGGTGCAGAGTGCGGGTACTGACTGCGGCGCGGGAAGCCATTTCCTTGATGGTGTGCGGGCGCTGCAAGTCGCTGCGGATCCAGTCCATCAGGTTGGAGATCGGCCCATCGGCGGCCGCGACCAGTTGCCGGGAAGCGTATTGCGACTGTCCGCCTTCGCGATGGGGCGGAATTACCATGCGCTGCGCCACCATATTGGCAACACGCGAGCCGTGATCGTTACGCACCAGATGCAGCATCATGTCCAGGCCTGCTGCAGAACCGGCAGCAGTCACGATATTGCCTTGATCGACATACAACTCATTGGGCTGGATGGTCAGGCCCGGATACATGGTTGCCAGCAGATCGGTGTAACGCCAGTGAGTGGTTACCTTGTGCCCATCGAGCAGGCCGGCCGCTGCCAGCACAAAGGCGCCTGTGCAGATAGAGCAGATGCGTGCCCCGCGTGCATGGGCTGCCTGAAGTTGTTCGATAAGCCGTTGAGGAATGGCTGATTCCACCCCGCGCCAGCCGGGGACGATGATGGTATCGGCGTTTTCCAGCAGCACGTCACCGGGCGTTGGAACGATGGTAATGCCGCCCGCCGCTGTGATCGGGCCGTCATCTACCGGAAAAGTGGCGAACTCATACCAGTTCACGCCCAGCTCGGGCCTTTTCAGTGCAAAGACTTCCACCGTACAACCGAATTCAAAGGTGCAGAGCTGGTTGTAGATGAGGGCAACGACGAGATGATTTTTCATGGCGCGATGTTACCGGATATTGGCATTACCGACAGTAGTTCGGTGTGATGCTACTGGGTAATCTGACGGCTGTCACCAAGTACTCTGGAGCCCCTTCATGTCACTCAATATCGGTATCTACGTCTATGACGATGTCGAAGTCCTGGACTTCGCAGGGCCCTATGAAGTGTTCACCACTGCAACGCGCATGCATGCACGCAAAAGCCGCGACGAACGGCCATTGTTCAATGTATTCACCATTGGCCGAAGCACCGCTTCGGTACGCGCCAGGGCCGGCCTGAAGGTCGACCCGGACTATTCGATCCACGATCATCCGGCCATGGATTGCCTGATTGTACCGGGTGGCGTTGTAAACGCCGAACTGGAAAAACCGGATGTCATCCACTGGATCAGTGATCAGTCCGTGCCCGGCCGTGTGGTTGCTGCCGTCTGCACCGGCGCTTTCTTGCTGGCCAAGACCGGCAAGCTGGCGGGTAAGCAAGTCACCACTCACTGGGAAGACATCGCCGACCTCAAGGAAATGTTCCCCTCCATCGATGTACTGAGCACTCTGCGCTGGGTCGATGAAGGTTCCTTCGTGACCTCGGCGGGCATTTCCGCCGGTATCGACATGAGCCTGCACCTTGTCGAACGTTTGCACAGCCGCGAACTGGCGGAACGCACCGCTCTGCAACTAGACTTCGACTGGACCGAAAACGACTAGGCTTCGCACGTAAACTGGCTGCGCGTCGCTCATGCTGCGTTGAAAACAGGCTCGGAATGCTCATTTACAACACGTAAACTCCGCTTCCTCGCCTGTTTTCGCCTTGCCTGAGCGTCGCTCGCCGAGTTTTCGTACAAACCCTGGGCCATCCTGTCATTGCGTTTTTTCCTGTTTTTTCAGAAGCATCGGTGCCGATATTCCCTCTGCCTCACAGCCGTTGAGCCGCGCAGGGAATATCACTGATTTCGTTACGCGCTTGTGCGTAACGCACCTTTCTCGAAAAATGCAGCGGTCGCTTTACCCCGTCTGACACATCCCTCTGTGTTGCCCTGCGGCAGGCTGCGGGATTGCGTTTGCGGGGCTTCTTGTATTCCCTTCACCAACCTGCTCAATTGCAGGCCCGCGCCCACTATCGCCACGTCCAGAGTGCAGGAAATATGAAAACCCACTTCTTCAAAGTCGTTCAAGCCGTTGCAATGCATGGTTCTTTCTCGGAGGCTGCGGCCATCCTGGGCTGTAGTCAGTCCAATATCAGCTACGCCATCAAGGAGGTTGAGGATTTTTTCGAAAAGCGCCTGTTCATCCGCAGCCGCACAGGCTGCACCCTGACCCCGGAAGGAAAAGTCATCACCCAGACCCTCGGCAGTATCATGGCGACGCTTGAACAACTAAAAAAAATAGGGCCAGCGGTACTGTAACAATCCACTATTTCACACACATTCTCGAAACAAGCCTGGATACGTCGCTGGATTTTCTGGCCCGGATTTACCCGGATATCCATTTGAGCGTTGTGCACAGCAACGAACAAAACCCCTCTCTGGACCCCTTGAGAAAAGAACTGGCCGATATCCTGATCCTGCCCAGCACCGTGCAGAGCGAGCACTATATCGAGCATCATCACTGGTCCGACTATTACGTGCTGGTGTGCGCCAGGAACGGGCATCCTTCCGTACACAGCTTCACTGAACTATCGCAAACCGTGCGCTATGTTGCCTGGCGTCATCCAGGCCTTGAGCGTCTGCACAATCATCTTGCCTCGGCCCAGTTGCGCCTCAGCCATCGCGGGGAGCTCAGTTGCCTGGAAACATTGCTGGACCTGATTGCCAAGGGGCATTGCATTTCGATACTGCCCAGCGCCTTGCTGGCCGGCCGTTTCAGCAATCTTGTGCCCGTTCCGCTACCCTTGACGATCATGCGTCATATCAGCGTCGTCGCACGGCCCACATCGCTATTGTCCAATGCGGCCAATGCCGTGCTGCAGACATTGAAGAAGCCATCGATCATCCCGACCAAGCGATTGCTCACATAAAACCGGATGCAACGTTTTCCATCGCTGGCGCTCATACCCATAGGTAATGAATTCGGGGCGGGGCGCTTGCGGTCTGTCTTGAGCCACCCTAATGGACGTGGATGACTGAACCTTATGACGACACCGGACAAGCAGTATCTGGACTGGCTGGTTGAACAATCAATGCTCAATGCCGCAAGGCAGCGTGCCAAATCCTATGGCGGGCAGGGCAGGTTATGGCAGCGACCTTTCGCCCACGCTCGTCCCAGGGATGCTTCGGCGATAGCCTCTGTCTGGTTCACGGCCTATCCGGCTTCCATCATTACCCGCGAAGGCGGCTCGGTTCTGGAGGCATTGGGGGATGAAGCGCTTTGGCATTCCTTGTCCGAAATCGGCATTCAGGGCATTCATAACGGCCCGCTCAAACTTTCCGGTGGCCTGCAAGGCCGCAATCTTACGCCCAGCATCGACGGCAATTTTGACCGGATCAGTTTCGGCATCGACTCGCAACTGGGCACCGAAGCCCAGTTGCTGAACCTCAGCCGCATCGCTGCCGCGCACAACGCCGTCATCATTGATGACGTGATTCCGTCACACACCGGCAAGGGCGCGGATTTTCGGCTGGCGGAAATGGCTTATGAGGATTATCCCGGCCTCTACCATATGGTCGAGATCCGTGAGGAAGACTGGCAACTGTTGCCTGACGTGCCCGCTGGGCGTGATGCGGTCAACCTGATGCCCGAGGTGGTCGATCAGCTTCGGGACAAGCATTACATCGTCGGGCAATTGCAGCGGGTCATTTTCTTCGAGCCGGGTGTCAAGGAAACCGACTGGAGTGCCACGGCCGTGGTTCACGGCGTGGATGGCAAGGCCCGGCGCTGGGTTTACCTGCATTACTTCAAGGAGGGCCAGCCATCGCTCAACTGGCTGGACCCAAGCTTTGCCGCGCAACAGATGATCATTGGCGATGCGTTGCATGCCATTGACGTCATGGGCGCAAGAATCCTGCGTCTGGATGCCAACGGTTTTCTGGGCGTGGAGCGCAAGGCTGAAGGCACGGCCTGGTCGGAAAGCCATCCGCTGTCGATTACCGGCAACCAGTTGCTGGGCGGCGCAATCCGCAAGGCGGGCGGTTTCAGTTTTCAGGAGCTGAACCTGACTCTGGACGATATAGCGGCCATGTCCCATGGCGGTGCCGACCTGTCCTATGACTTCATTACCCGGCCTGCCTACCAGCATGCGCTGTTGACTGGCAGCACCGAGTTCCTGCGCCTGATGTTGCGTCAGGTGCATGTGTTCGGGATCGACCCCGCTTCATTGATCCATGCCCTGCAGAATCATGATGAACTGACCCTGGAACTGGTGCATTTCTGGACCTTGCATGCCCATGACACCTATCACTACCAAGGCCAGACCTTTCCCGGAAACATCCTGCGCGAGCATATCCGCGAAGAGATGTATGAGCATCTGGCGGGCGAGCATGCGCCCTACAACCTCAAGTTCGTCACCAACGGCGTGTCCTGCACCACGGCCAGTATCATCACTGCAGCCTTGGGGATTCGTGACCTCGACACGATCAAGGAGGCAGACATCAAGCAGATCCAGCACATTCACTTGTTGCTGGTGATGTACAACGCGATGCAGCCCGGGGTTTTTGCCTTGTCCGGGTGGGACCTGGTCGGTGCATTACCGCTGCCCGCCGAGCAGGTTCAGCACCTGATGCAGGATGGCGACACCCGCTGGATTCACCGTGGGGCCTACGATCTGGCGGACCTCGACCCCGAAGCTGAGTTTTCCGCGGGCAACATGCCCCGTCCCAAAACCTTGTACGGCAGCCTGATCAGCCAGTTGCAGCAGCCGGACTCGTTTGCTTCGCAACTCAAGAAGATACTCGCGGTACGCCGTGCCTATGATATTGCCGCCAGTCGCCAGATATTGATTCCCGATGTGGAGCACCCCGGCCTGCTGGTCATGGTCCATGAGTTGCCCGCCGGCAAAGGCACGCAGATCACGGCCCTCAACTTCAGCGCACAGACCATTGTCGAAACCCTGCACCTGCCGGATATCGCGCCGGGACCGGTGGTGGATATCATCAATGAGCGCGTGGAAGGGGATCTGACACAACAGGGCGAATTCACCATTACCCTCGATGCCTATGAAGGGCTCGCATTGCGCGTGGTCAGCACTATTTCTTGACGAAATCATGACATTTGCTCCCCGATAATCACTCACGCCTGAAGGCTTGAGTGATTTCGGGTCATCGAGCATTGTCCTGTTGTCGGGAAGTCCATGGAAAACAAACACAGCCTGAAGCAACGCATCGTTACGGTTTTTGCAGTGATGAGCGCCTTGATTGCTGGCGTATTTGCAGTCGGTGTTGTTGCTACAGTCCACGTTGTCGAGAAGCGCCTGTCCATCATCACCCTTGGCAGTGACCTTCATCGGCTATTGATGATGGAGGACGCAGATGACTGGCGACATCGGCCTTATAAGCGTTCGCTGTTCTACGTTCAGGGCGGAGCGGGTGATCTGGCGATGACGCCGTCTCTTGAGGCGCTTGACGAAGGCTTTCATGAGCTGACCCGGGAGAACCGTCCTTATTACGCCATGGTCGAGTCGGTGAGTGGTCGCAAATACGTTTTATTGCGCGACCTGCATAGCTCCATCAAGCGTGAGCGAATTCTGCTGGTCGTGGTTTTCATCAGCTTTGTGTTGAGTGTGCTGCTGGCCATTCTATTGGGACGTTTGTTGGCACATCGTGTAATCGCGCCGGTTATACGGCTATCCCGCCAGGTTCGTCAGCGAGAGCAGTTCATGGGGCAGGCGCCTGCATTGGCCCCGGAATATGCCAAGGACGAAGTGGGCACCCTGGCCGTGGCATTCGACAAGACCATGGGCCAGTTACGTGCGGCGTTGGGGCGCGAGAAGCTGTTTACCAGTGACGTCAGCCATGAACTGCGCACTCCCTTGATGATCCTCATCAGTTCCAGTGAGCTGCTGCTGGAAAACCCGAGCCTCGACAAGCGCTCCCATTCACAGGTTGTGCGCATTGCCAGGGCCAGTGCAGCCATGCAACAACTGGTGGAAACCTTTCTGCTGCTGGCCCGTGCCGAAAGCAATCAACCCAGCCAGGGACCGCGTTCGACACTGTCGATGGTGGCCAATGAACTGGTCGAGCTCTGGGGAGAACCTATCAGGCAAAAAGGTCTGGAGCTGATCCATGAACCCCAGGAACCCTCGGACACGCTGTATAACGCGACACTCCTGCACTCGGTCATGGGCAACCTGCTGCGCAATGCCTGGCACTACACCGATCAGGGCTTCATTCGCCTGACTCTGCGGGCGGACAGCTTTGTGGTGGAAGACAGCGGCATCGGAATTCCCGCCGAGAAGCAGCAAGAGATGTTTCAACCCTTTATCAGAGGGGATGAGCAGCGCGGTGATGGACTGGGGCTGGGGCTTTCACTGGTACATCGCATCTGCGCCAACCAGCAGTGGCAAGTACTGCTGACCAGCCGGGAGCCTAATGGCTGCCGGTTTGAAGTACGGTTGGAGGGAGAGGGGTAAGCTGAAAGCTACAAGCTACAAGCTATAAGTCAAAAGCTTGAGGCTTGAGGCTTGAGGCTTGAGGCTTACAGCTTGAAGCTTAAATCGCGCTGCGCAGCAGCGGCGTCAACTCGTCAAGCAACACCTGAACCGAGCGTAATGCCCTGCAGTCGGGGCGTGTCAGTAACCACAGGTCGGTGCTGCAGCCTTCCAGGGGAGGGCTCAGCACTTCGGTGTCTGGCAGGCTGCGGGCGGTGAAGTCGGGCATGGCTGCCACGCCAAGCCCGGCGGCCACCAGTTGTGAGACGGCTGACATGCTGCTGCATCGATAGCGAGGTACGACGGCAGGGAATGCCTGCCTGCGCCAGATCACTGAGGTGTGGTCCGGCATTGAGTCGTCGGGGCTGATCCACGGCACGCAAGCCGGTGAGTCTTGCAGTGGCTCGCGATAATCCGCATGGCCGCAAATGACATAGTGGGCGGTGCCCAGTTGTCGGCCTATCAGATGCTCGGGCGGGGTATTGGTCAGGCGCAGGGCGATGTCCGCATCGCGACGGCTGAGGTTGGCGAATGTGTTGGAGGTCGCCAGTTCCAGGGTCAACGCCGGGTAGGATGGCATGAAGCGGGCGAGGGCGGGTAGCAACAGGCTATGCAATACGGCGTCGGTGCAGGTCAGGCGTACTGTGCCGCTGACCACGTTTTCCCCTTGTTGCAGGGCCACGCGGGCAGCATTGAGGGCCAGCTCTGCGCGTTCAGCCTGTTCGGACATGGCCTGTGCCGTGTCGGTGGGGATATAGCCACGACGGTTTTTCTCGAACAGTGCCGTACCCAATGCCGCTTCGAGCCTTCTGATGGAGCGGAATACCGTGGAGATATCGACATGCAGCAGCTCTGCGGCACGTGCCAGTGTGCGTCCGCGCACCAATGCCAGCACCAGTGACAGGTCGGCGTGACTGATCTCATATTGCATCGCTGCATACTTCCATTGCCAGAATGCCCATGCCAATTGCGGTAATGACTATCTTAGACTCGTAGCCATTCTGCGCGATAGTGGCTTTACAGGCCCTGCGCGTGCATCGTCAAAGAGGTTGAATCATGTCGAACTCTCCAATGATTGGCGTTACTGCCTGCCGTCAGCAGTTGGGCAAATATTCCTCCCATACGGCGGGTGACAAATACGTCGAGGCCGCTGCATTTGCCGGTATTCCTGTGGTCTTGCCGGCGCTGGCAACGCCCAGCGATCCTGCGCAATTACTGGCCCATCTGGATGGCCTGCTGTTTACCGGCTCGCCCTCCAATGTCGAGCCACGCCACTATCAGGGGCCTCCCAGCGCCGAAGGCACCCAGCATGATGTATTTCGGGATCGCAACACCTTGCCATTGCTCAGGCAGGCCATTGCGCAAGGCGTCCCGGTTTTCTGTATCTGCCGGGGTTTTCAGGAACTGAACGTGGCCTTGGGCGGCAGCCTGCATCAGCGTGTCCATGAACTGCCGGGTTACATGGACCATCGCGAGCCGAAAAGTGAGCTGCTGGAAGAGCAATATGCCCCGCAGCATGGGGTTCAGGTGCAGCCCGGTGGTGTACTCGACGCTCTTGGGCTGGCTCCAGGCTTTGAAGTCAACAGCCTGCACAGCCAGGGCATCGACCGACTGGCGGCTGATCTGCGCGCCGAGGCTCTGGCGCCGGACGGTCTGGTCGAAGCGGTTTCCCTGCCGACAGCGCCCGGGTTCGTGCTGGGTGTGCAGTGGCACCCTGAATGGCAGTTCCTGGATAATCCGGTGTCGTTGCGTCTGTTCGAGGCATTTCGCGAAGCCTGTCAGGTTTATGCGCAACGCCGCAGCCAGTAAGAGTCAGGACATGTTCTGTACGCTGACAAACGTGATTTAATACGCGGCTTTTGTGGGGTTGTGGTGTCTGCCATCAACCGCGCCTAATTCACCGAATATTTCTCATGTAAGGCGGCTATGGACACAGGAGCACGACTCAAGCTGGTACGCGAAAGCTACAAGTTGTCTCAGCGCGAGCTGGCCAGGCGCAGCGGTGTGACCAATGCCACGATCTCTCTGATCGAGCAGAACCGGGTAAGCCCTTCAGTCAGTTCCCTCAAGAAACTGCTTGAGGGTATTCCCATGACTCTGGCGGATTTCTTCACCTTCGATCAGCCGCCGGGGCAGGACCAGTATGTGTTCCGGGCCAATGACCAGCCTGATCTGGGGCGCAACGGGTTACGCCTGCTTCTGGTCGGAGCGACCTTGCCGAGCCGGCAGATGCGCTTTCTGCGCGAGCAATACGCGCCGGGCGCCAGTTCCGGTGACGAGCCTATCGTGCACGCCGAAGGCGAGGAGTGCGGGTTGGTCACGCGCGGGACGGTCGAGCTGACCATCAACGGCCAGACCAATATCCTCAACGCTGGCGATGGCTACTATTTCCCCTCTACCTTGCCCCATCGCTTTCGCAACATCGGCCAGGACGAGGCCGAGATCATCAGCGCCAACACGCCTGCAAACTTCTGACCCGTCCCCATCGCTTGCACAGGGCAAGTCGATGGGGGTGCAGTCATCTCAGCGCAGGCTCCACGAAACCCCGGCATAGACGCCCATGCCATCGCCCGGTGTCGAACGGGCCACATCCTGCCCTCGGTCGTCATAACCCGGCGTCACGGTGCTGGCGTAACGTTTGTTGGTCAGGTTGCGCAAGTCCAGCCAGGTCTGCCAGTCATCCTTGGGCGAGGCATAACCCAGCGTTGCACCCAGCAGCGTGTATTGGTCTGCGTAATATGAATTGGCGTAATCCACGGCAATCTTTGATGCATGCTCGGTGTTCAGCCCGATATAGAAACCGGTGGGATGGCTGTAGCGCAATTCGGCCTGATAATAGTGCTTGGGAATGCCAGCCAACTGGTTGTCACCGAAACGATCATCATCGCGGTAGTGGAAATCGCTATAGGTATAGGCTTGACGCAATGCCAGCTTGCCTGCCGCGCCGCCTTGCCACAGCGGGCTGTCCAGGCTGGCCTCGACCCCTTGATGAATCGTCGGGCTGGCATTGGATTCCGCAATGATCTGCGAAGTGGTCTGGGTCGCTGCCTGGGTTTCGATGCTCAGCAGTTCGTGGCGTACCTGTGAGTAGTACCAGGCCAGATCCCAGCGACCCAAGCCGTTTTCACCACGTCCGCCCAGCTCCAGAGTGGTGGCAGTCTGGTTCTCAAGCTCGACACCTGCACGTTGCAGGCCGGTCGCGGCTCCGCTTCCGGCCGGGAAGAACTTGTTCGAGCCCCAGATCATCGACCAGGCATGAGGCGGCTCGACCGAACGGCTGAGGTTGCCGTACACCTGCAATTGCGGGGTGAAGTCGTAGCGCAGGCCGAGGCGGGCGGCGTAATCCCAGTCATGGGTGCTGACCGGGTCGTTGACCTCGGGATAGGTGACTTCTGTCTCGCGGCGGGTATAGATGGCGGCGATGCCGGTGGTCAGCCACAGGTCGGGGACCAGTTCCAGGTCGTTGCTCAGGTGCAGGGCCGTGTCGGAGCCCAGGTAACTGTAATCCCGGGTCTTGTTGCCGACGGCAAAACCGGCGGTGTTGCCGGTGGGAATACGGACGTATTCGGAAGCGCCATTATTCGGCAAACCCTTGGTAGTACGCAGGCCGATGGTGGTGATGCTCTGATGACCGGCCAGTTGGTCCTGACGGATATAGTTCAGTGTGCCGCTGATATCGGTGTAGGCAACCTTGAGCCGGTTGGTGCCTTCGCGCAGGTCCATGGGGTAGTCGTGATAGACCAGACCGGCTTCCACTCTGGAATTGTCATCCAGATAGAACGTGGTCTTGTTGGCCAGCCAGGTGCTGCCCGGCTGCAGACGTTTGGAGTCGCGGGCCACATTGAGAGTGTTGGCCGCCCGCGGATCGTGACGGATCTGGTCTTTAGTGAGCCTGCCCGGCGTATCGTTGTCGGTTTCCCGATAGCGGAAGTAGAAACGGGTCTCGATATTCGGGTTGAAGCGGTAGCCGACGTTGGCGGCAATGCCTTTGCTGCCACCGGCGCTTTGATCCTGAAAACCGTCATAGTTCGAGTCGGTCAGGCTGACGTAGTAATCCAGATCCCCCAGCACCTGCCCGGAGCTGATCTGCCGCTTGGTATAGCCATGGCTGCCAGCTTCATAGCGCAGTTGCAGTTTGGGGGCGTCATAGCCGGTACGGGTGAGGTAATTGATCGAGCCGCCCAGGGCCAGTGAGCCCTGATCGAAGCCGTTGGCGCCACGACGCACGTCCACATGGCTCAGCCACAGAGGTTCCTTCAGTTCATAAGGCGTCCCGCCTGGACCGGTAAGCGGCAGGCCATCGAGCATTTCAAACAGCCCTGAAGCATGTGCGCCCGGCGCCCGGTTGATGCCCGAGCCGCGAATGGAAATTTTCGCGCCTTCGCTGTTGGCCGCCTTGGCGTAGATACCGGCCTGATATTTGAAGACATCTTCATTGTTGGCTACCCGGCCTTGCTCGACGTCATTCAGGTCCACGACATTGGTGGCACCCGGCACCTTCTTCACTTCCTCCCGCGATACCTCGGCGGCACTGACCGTACCGGCAGAAACCTCGATATTCGACAGATTGACGGTGTTTTCATCACTGCTCTGGGCGTGAGCGATATTGACGCAGGCGAGGGCGGCGTTGAGGCCCAGCAGTTTCGCAGTGCTCAGACGAGATAGGGGGAAAGGTGGAGTGTGTTGCAAGTGCATATGCCTTGTTCCTTGAGAACGACCGCTGTGCCGCAGAATAGGTATTCGATGCCGGACAGGGGGATGGCGTCACTTGCTGCAAATATAGGCGGGTTTTGCCCGTTGGAGGGGGCTTGCCCGCGACGGCTTCACAACAGGCACCACATTTTCAGCGCCTGAAAAAGCTGTCGCGGCCAAGGCCCCTCCCACACGGTATTGAGTACATCAAGAAAACAATGCCACTCGCCGTAACCTCCCGGTCAGCGGCACCACTGTATTTTCCCGGCCGGGAAGTAGACGTCCGGTGAGTCCCATGCCTTCGCTGACGATCACGGCATTTTCCACAAGGCACAGGTTGGAGGGGGTATCCAGCTCTGTTGCAAGAACGACAACCTCTCGGCTTTGCAGGTCGCAGCTCAATAACCGGCCGCTGAAGCGCTCGAAACCGCCATGCAAGGGTTCGCCGGCCCAGTCGGGGCGCAAGGGTTGTAGCAGCCGATCGCACAGTTCCAGCACCAGAACGCTGCCATCCGGGCGTATTGCCAGGCCGGTGGGCAGTTGCAGCCCGCTGATCAGCAACTCGATCTTGCTGGTGTCCGGCCAGACTCGTATCACCTGGCCGGCCCGGTCGACAAAGTCGATACCCTGTCTGGCAGGATCGTTGCGCAGTTCCCCGGAAAACAGGCTGATCAGGACCGCACCGGTCGCAGGCTCATAGACCAGTGTAACGGGCACCGCTTCCTGTCCTTGAGCCAGATCAGGCAACTGAGCCAGGATGCGCTCACCTTCATTGCCCTGACTGAATTCCACCAGTTGGTTGGTATCAGGCTTGACCGCCAGCCAGCTATGACGAGCCGGGTGATAGCACAGGGAATTCAGGTTGCCCTGGCTGTGAAATACCGGCTCGGGCGGCGAGTACTGGATATCCAGGATCTTCGAGCCCTGCACATAGTCGGTCTGGCTGACCAGGCAGCGCCCGTCACCCAAGGCGATGTCCGAGACGCCCATGATCTCGTCCCGCAGCATGCGAGGCTGCATGTTCATGGCGCGAAAACCTTGCGCCAGTGTTTCGGCAGGCAGGTAAGCCTCTGGATTTTTCGGGTCCGGGCGCAGCACGCTGATACGGCCACTGAAAGTCGCATCGGGCAAGCCCGATCCGGCTTCGATCAGCAGCAGGCTGCCGTCGGGTCGTACACACAACCCACGCGGGTTCAGCAAACCTTCTGCAATGAAGGTGCTGGCACACAGACGCTCAACGGGGTGAGCGGGAATTTCAATGGGAACAGTCATGAAGCTCTCCATAGCCATGGGTGGGGCACTCATTGCTGCGGCTGCCATGGCGTACCTGTCAGGTAGGCGCTGAGCAGTGCGCGCTGGCTGGGCGACATCGAACGCACGACCGGCATATAAAGAGTGGTGCCTTTGTACTTGTCCGAGGTGCGCGCAAGGATGGCATTCTTGGCGCCCATGACCGCATCTGGCTGATTGAGCGGTACGTAGCGCGACATGGCAGGGAACGCCAGATAGTGATAGCGCAGCACGTTGGGGTACACCTGATCCCAGGTGATGATGCTGCCTTCAGGGATTCCGAAGTCTGTCTGGGAGTATTTGCGGAAGGCGCTGAAGTATGGACTGTTATCCGCAAGGGTGTACGTCAGCTTGGGAAAGCCCGCCAACGCTTCGGTCCCGTTTTTCAGGCTGATATCGATATTGACCGAATGTTGATTGGCGGGTACGGAAACCGATGACGGATAGTTCAGGCAATCGAGGCTTGTGCCAATGGCTATTTTAATAGAGGTGTCGGAAGGAACAGGCCCACCCAGATACCTGACCTGCAATGGAATCGTCAGGCCGTCAGGATGGTCTTCCAGATAGATATTTCGCTGGTCGGTGTAGAGTCTGTAGGGCGACTCGGCGATTTGTAGAGACGTCTTTGCAGGTGGATCAACTCTATAGTTCATGACCTCGTCTGGAGCCGTGATGGTCAATGGCTGGGTCTTGACCTGCTGTACTGTGCCTGCATCAAGCGGCAAATCCACGATACCGCCGTACAGGTAATAATTCTGCAGGTACTCATTGTCCGGAGTCAGAGTCGTGAGGGTTGTAGTACCCGCGCAGAAGTTGACAGGACCGTAATCGGCATTGGGTCCGATGGGACTGGTAATGGCAGTACGGTCGGACCTGAACGTCTCCTCAGGAATGAGGTTCACCATATCGATGCTCAATAACCCGTTGTCGCTCAGGTCTGCAAAACCGGTACCTCCTGTGTTCTGGTTGACGAGCAGCCGGCCCGCTGGGCAGATGACAGGCTCGTCGGCAAAGGCCGGTGCCAATGTGCCGATAACCCTGCCAATGCTTGGATTGGGTGTGTATTTCCTGGCTGCATAATCGGCATTCAGTTGTTTTGTGGTCAGGGTCGGACACATCTCGAACATGACGAAGCGCAGGACGATACCGGTTGCTCCGGGAGCCTTGATGATCGATTGCAGGATTTCGCTCTGCTGGTTGTAACTGACGATGCTGTCCAGCGGGAAGGTCAACTGGAATGTGCCGCTGAGGGCAAAGGATCCTGGAGCATCCATGGTCTCAGGCCCCAGTATTCGTTGTTTCACATCCAGGCTGCTGCACACGGTATCGCAGTTGATCAGCAACTGGACATCGCCTATGTTGCCGATCTGAAGACCGCCGACAAATATCTGGGTAGTCACCACTGAGGTCGGGTCCAGATCTACCATCATCGGACCGGAGGAGCTTCGTTGGCCGGTTGCCGGGTCCAGTGAGCCGAGCAGATAGACGGGTTGCCCCACCAGCTCGCCTTGCTTGCTGATCGCTCCCGGATTGCCCTGTGAACTGATCTGCGTATCCAGTTCGACGAGATGCTGGCCATAGTGATTCCAGCCACCCTGGGTGTAACCGCTGGCTGGCGCAGTACTGGAGGGCGCATTGATCTTTTCGTTCAATTGCTCATCGGTGTAGGACTGTGCCTCCGGGGCAATAGTCGAGGTCGCCGGATCAAATAGCTTGAATCCTTTTGTATCGTTCTGAGGCACAGTTGCTGAATTGTTCGGCACGCTCACATCCGTGCTGATGCCACCCCAGAAGTTCACTCGTGGTCCATTAAGAATGCTCATGGTCTATTTCTCGTCCTTGGGGCCTTGGGGGGCGGGCTGTGCAAATTTGAACATGTAGGAAAAATCGGCCTTGTAAGGGCTGCCGACCGGTGTCGCCATGGAATGGCAAGCCATGCAACTGCTGTTGGCCTGGATGTAGCTTTCCATCGTGACGTTGGCCGAAAGTGCCGGGGTCGGCTGGCCCAACGGATTACCGGGGTTGTTCGGGTTGAACGGACGCTGGGTCGTGACGAGCTGGTAGTACTTCAGAGCGCTTTGCTGCAGGCCGGGATTGAGCTGGAACCCCTTGTTGATCAGTTCGGTGGAGAGAGCAATCGGCGTCACCCGGTTCAGCGGGTTCGGGGTCTGGAAGGTGGTGCCTGCCTTGGGCACGCACACCATCTTGTTGTCTTGCGTCTGCCAGTCGCACGGGGACTGATTGAGGCTGGCAGGATCGGCGTGGGGGTTGAAGTAGGAGTAGTTGATGCCGGGTGCCGGGTTGTCGATCCATTGGCCTCCCGACTCCTTCTTGGGTGGCACGTTGTCGATCTGCTCGAAGGTGGACCAGATCCACTGTGGATAGCCTTGCACCTTGGTGATGATGTGCAGGCCCACCAGACCCAGATAGGCATCTGCAACAGCACCGGTGGGTTTGCCCTGATCATCGAACAGATCGACCTGCGAATGAATCGTCAGGTAACGACTGGCGTTGTCGGCGGGTGTGAGGATACGCCAGCTCGACTTGACCTCGATGACTTCGTTGGGGAATGAAATGTTGCTGGCTTTGGACACGACATTAGCGTTGTAGAAGTTGTTGTCCACGATGTAGTTGTACGAAACCTCGTTGGCCGAGATGTCGTAGTAGGTCGGGTTACCGCGTTGATCGATCAGCCAGCCGCCCACGGCCTGATCGACCGCCTGGAGTACGCCGGTGTTTTTCAGGGCCGAAATATTGATCATGCCCAGATTCCTGCCGGTCAACGGAGTATTCCAGGGGCCTGGATTACTGCCGTCCGCCGGGAATATTTCACTGACGTTCTTGTAGCTCTGCCAGACGGTGTAACCCGCATCTCCGGGTTTCTTGTTGCAATCGGGCGTTCCGCGCTGACCATCCGTTACGGGCCAGTTCAGGGCGATGAACATCTGCCAGCTGTACAGATCGAACAGGTCCTGGCCGCTTTTGGCGGCTGGAGCGCTGCCGGGAAGCTGGCAGTTGAGACTCGTCACAGACACATCCGGCATTGGCTGTTCGAGAGCTAGGGCAGGCAGGCTGACACTGCCCAGCAGCGCCAGGGCAAGACGATATCGGTTCTTCATGGCATGCGTCCTTGTCTGTCAGGGCTTGTTGGGCATCAGGTTGTTCCACTGCGCCTTTTTGCCATTGCTCAGTGTGGTCGGCGGATTGAACAACTGGCAGGGCTCGGGGTTTGCCGGGCACATCTTCGCCACCTGTGCCCAGGTAGTGGCCGGGTCCGGTTTGGCTATGCGGAAGTTGGTGTAGTTCTGGCTGACGATAGGGGCATTGGCGGTGGAGACATCGCCCGAAAAGAAGAAGGATTGAGGAAGCCGGTAAGGTGGTTGCCCTTTCTGGCTGCTGGTGGCGGCCTTGAAGAATGAATAACCGAACAGGATCGGACCGTCCGGCCCCGGCACATCAAGGGCATACGCTTGCACGCTGGCGTTGAGGTTCTTGCTGCGCTCGGCGCTATAGGGCAAATGCTGGATGAAGTCCTGGCGCGGCGGGTGGTTCATGGGCGAGAACATGCAGCAGGCGGGCATGCCTTTGGGGCGGTCCTGCTCGTAAGTCAGGAAGTACGCCTTGTTGCCCAGCGACACGAAGCTGCACGTGTAGTTGTTGTCCTTGATCGGGAAGATCGGCAGGCAGTATTTCTCGTAGTGCTCCATCATTGCGCCGTAGCCATCGCCATCGGCCGGAATATAGGTCGTGTCGTAATAGCTGGTGCCCTTGGAAACGCTGTAGTCACTGGTTTTCAAGGTGGCGGGTGGGTTGCTGTAAGGCGGCGGGTTGGTCTTGTAGCTGTCGGTGGTCACCCGGTACATCGTCCAGTTGCTGACCCAGTACGCGGGGAAAAACGGATCGCTTGGGTCGCCCGGATTCCTCTTGGCAATGCAATTGCCATTCTTTTCGGTGCAGCCCGAAGTGTTATGGACACCCATGCTGAAGTAGACATCGCCGTCGTCCTGCGCAAACAGGGTGTTGCAAAACAGCAGGCTCGACAACATGAACAGCCGAATCAAAATGCTGGACTTCATACGACACTCCTTTGCAAGCGCGGATGGCCTTTCAGCCACCCGCTTTCCTGCCGGGTTTAACAGCTTTGAGGGTAATTACTCATGCTCAGCGGCATGGGCGGGTAGTTCGCCTTCACCAGCGATTGCGCCCAAAGCTCCAGCACGGCGCGTCGGCTTTGCGGCATGTCACGGGTGATGGGCATCGCCAGTGTGCTTTCTTCCTGGTATGGCTTGCCGATCAGTTTGATCAACTGATCGACCGCGCCCTCGATGCGTTTCAGGGAGTTGAGAGGCATGTACTTGGTCATGATCGGGTACAGGTAATAGAAGGGTTCGAGGATTCGTGGATAGATGAACTGTTCCCAGATCAATACACGGGCATCCTGTTGCGTACAGATGCTGTTCCAGTAGTCGACGAAGTCCTTTTGCAACTTGGGCTCCATAGGCAGCACCCGCAACGGTGCCAGGAAGTCGGTGTAGGCTTCCATGTAGTTGAAGCTGAAAGGGATCGCGGGAGGCTGATCGCCTTCCTGGACAAAGAACCTCAGGGTGGGAAAGCCGGCTGCCGTGGCGTTGATCATCACCTGGGCAATGCCTTTGGCGTCGGTCTTGATCTGTACCACGCTGTAATCCACCGTGGTGTTGCCCTGCAGGGTGCCTTGCAGGTCGGTGGCATTGGCAAACGTCAGGCAATGTTTGAGGGACAGCGCTGTGGGTTCGTGCAGATAGGCCTGATAGCTGACTTTATCGCCATTGGTTCCCGTGTTGATTGCCGCAGAATGTACGGCACTCAGGCTGCGGCCGCTGCCTTTGGTTGCCTGACTCACTACCAGGGGCGTATCGATAAATTGCGGCAGTCGGGATTGGTTCTGCGAGTAGTCCAATGGATTGTTGGTGAACAGCGTGAAGTCCGGATCATTGCGGAAGGCCAGATAATAGTCGCTGGTGGTTACCGAGAAGGCGTTGTTGTATTCCGCCACCCAGATCACTGTGTCCACTGCCGGCTTGCCGTCGTACTGGACCATGATATTCAGGGTCTTGATATCACCCACATCGATGAAGCTGGCGCTTTCCACTACCTCGGCAGTCCACATCTGTTGCGTGGCGGCGGTCTTGGGTGACGAGCCCAGCAAACGCAGTTCCAGCGGCCCGCTTTGCAGCGTGGCGATGTCATCGGCGCTCAGGGCAAAGTCGAGAATACCGGCGCGCTTGTCGAACGCAAACTGCCGGTACTGCTCGAAGCCGAAGTTCGCTACCGGAGTGAATTTTCCGTTATTGCGCACGCCCACCTGGTAGTCACCGGCCTGGAATTTTTCCGCAACGGGAATGGCCGCCTTGCTGTCGACCGGATAGAACGGGAATCCGGTTCCAAGGTCCAGCGACAGGGTGTTGTTCTCAGGCTGCACCTGAGCCGAAATCACCCCAAGCTGGATAGCCACGCCAGGCGGCAGCGGGGTATCGCCGGGTTTGGTCTTGTAAACGCTGATAGGCGAGGCCGGGACCAGACGCTGCCCTGCGGGTGCGGTCGGGAATTCATCCTCGAACCATAACCCCAGTGTGCCGGCCGTGCGGCTGTAGGCCGGGTTGAAAAAGATATCGGCGACGTTATCCAGACCTTTCTGATACATGGCCTGCATTTCTGCCAGTATTTTTGCCGGGCTTTCGTTGCCTGTCGGGTGGGTGATAAAGGGCGGGTAGTCGTTGAAGATGCCGTTCTTGTCGTAGTAGGTCAGATAGGTCGAGAAGCGGAACATCAGGCCTTTGGCGTTTTGCTGTTCCATCTGCTGCTGCAGGTTCTGCAATAGAACCGAGTCGCCGATCACCCATTGCAGGTTTTCCTTGGGAAAACAGGTCTGCCAGGTGGTGGTGACATAACTCAGGCCGCCGAAGGCTCCCCAGTTGAAGTTCAGAAAACGGTCGAGCATGCGGTGCTGGCGATTGAGGGTCAGGCCGCACTGGTTGTCGCCTATGACCAGATTGTCGAAGTACAGCGCCGTGAACGTGTTCTGCCAGGGGCTGACATCAACGAAACGTGCCGCGGAGGGGGCCGTGCCGCCAAAGGGGTTGCCTGTCAACTGGTAGCTCTTGTTGACCAGGTTGTCCTGGCTGATATAGCTGTTGGTCTGCAACTCGCCACCGATGACCAGCGACTGGGTAAGGTTGTGGCTGACCGTGCCGCAGCTGTTATCGCCAAACAGGTTCCATTCGCCAGGGATACCGCTCGCCGCAGCGTTGCCGGGTACTTGCAGCACATAGTCTGGAACGGTGGGGATCGGTGCGATGGTCCAGGGCAGCAGAGTGCTGGCGGCGTTTTCGGGGGTGATGCCGTACTCGGCCAGAAACGGCCAGTTCATCTGCATCTTGACCGCGTCGTACAGCGGAAACATGTCGTTGTTGTTGGCCGTCGGCGGGTTCCAGAACATGTGGCCATTGAAATAGATACGGGGGAAATTCAACACGCTCATAGGGTCATGCTCCTTAAGGTCGTTGCCACTGGGCGCGTTTCAGCGACCAGACGAAGTCCAGTTTTTCGTAACCGGCATAGGCCGACTCGGGCAGCTCCTTGACCGGGTAGGCGAGGCCGCCATTCTGGTCGAGCGCGAAGTTGAAATAAGTCTTGGTCTTCGTTGAATAGGCCGCTGTGCTGTGACAGGCCAGGCAGTCGGAATTGCTCTGGAAAGCTGACTCCAGTTGCGAGTTGGCCAGCAACTGTCCATCGTTCTGATACTGGACGCCGATCAATTCGTATTGCGCCAGCGCAGGGTATTGAGCCTGGAAAGTGGCGTTGACCGGTTTTGCCGCCGCTGTTGGCCCGGTGATATTGGTCATGGGCTTTGCCGGAGTGTCATTGGTCACGCTGTACTTGCTGTTGTTCTTGTTTTCAAAGGTGGTCCAGACCCAGCTTGGCGACAGCTTGTTGATGACGTGCATGCCACTGAGGGCGGCATAACCCACGTTATAGGTTTTCTCGTCGTCCTCCAGGTAATAGGCCTGAATGATGTAGTAACCATCATTGGTCAGTTGCTGCATGAAAGTCTGATCGGCACCGATCCACAGCCATGAAGTTTTCAGCTCCCAGGCTGTGGAGGGAAAGTTCAGGCTGCTGGTCAGGGCCGCCTGGCCGTTCGCGTTGTAGACCTTTTGCTGCATGATGTAATTGAAGGTGTCTTCACTCATCTGCAGGTGAAAACGCACCGGCTGGCCCCGTTGCGCTGCAGGCACCTGGTTGCCCATTTGCAGAATCAGCCCGTCCACCTGCTGCACGCTGTCCAGGTTCTGGAAAGCGCGCTGCATGTTCAGGCCCAGTGTCTGGGCCTGTTTGCTCACATCGGCTGGCAACGGTTCGCGCTGGGCATAGGGCAGGGGCTGTGCGCCATTGCTCAGATAGACCTGATCGCTGGGCTTGAGGGTTTCCCAGACACGATTGGGGTTGCCTTGGGCTGCGGGCTGGTTCAGGCAGGCAAACCAGTTCCAGGCCATGGTTTCAGGGCTCTGCTGGAATGCAGTCCAGGTCGTGGCGGAGTTGGTGCCAAACTTGAAAAGGTTGGTGCAATCGAAATTGGCTGGGGTCGGCGTCTGCGCTTGAGCCAGACCGGCTACAGCACTCAGAACGGTTACACAAAGGGCTCGCCGCATGAAATCTCCTTGGCATTGGCCTGATCACGGTGTTGGTGCCCCCGGAAGTACTCCAGAAGCAGTTGCTTGACGGCTGTTGCAGGAAGACGCTCCGGCAGCTGCAGTTCGCAATTTGTAATAAGTAACGGGCCTGACTGTTCGTCGCTGGGCAAGCGTCCATGGCTGCCGCGAATCAGTCGGGTATCGAGAGGGATCAAGTCCATGTAGTAGCGAAAGCCGAGCTTTTTCTGCAGCAGGCGGCGCGCCACTTTCAGTTTCGGGAAACGAATGGCCGGGTCGATGAACAGCTCCAGCGGGTCGTAACCGGGTTTGCGATGAATATCCACGGTGCGGGCAAAGTCGGGTGCCTTGCGATCATCGAACCAGTAGTAGTAATCGAACCAGTAACCGGCCTCTGCGATGACCACCAGCTCGCCGCTGCGGGGGTGATCGAGTTGCCAGGCCTGCTGCTCGGTTTTATCCAGCACCTGCTCGATGCCCGGCTGACGTTGCAACAGGGCTTTGACTTTGGGAATGTCCTGCGCCCGTTTCACGTAGATATGGGCGATCTGATGATCGGTGACGGCAAAGGCCGCACTGGCACCCGGATCCAGCAGTTCCCAGGACAGGGACTGCCGCACGTGCAGCAAGCCTTCCGAGCGCAGCACCCGGTTGATCGATATCGACTGTTGAACCGCTTCGATCCCGTACTCCGAGAGCAGCATGACCTTGGCACCTTGCTGCTCGGCAAAGCTCAGCAAACGTCCGACTTCATGGTCGATGGCCCTGACTTCATCGGCAATCGACGGATGATCCGGCCCGTGGCGTTGCAGGCTGTAATCCAGATGCGGCAGATAGACCAGTTGCAGATTGGGCCGGTTGATGCGGAATTCGGCCATGGCGCAATCCACGATCCAGCGGCTGGACGAGATGCCGGCAGCGGGTCCCCAGAAACCGGGGAATGGAAACTCGCCAATCTGTTGTTCTATGACTTCGTGCAGTGACGCCGGCGACGAATACAGACCGAACATCTTGCGACCGTCAGCGGGGTAGTGTGGGCGTGGCGTGATGGCGGCATCCACGTCGGCGTACATGTTGAACCACCAGAACAACTGGCTGCTGCGAAAGTCAGGATGCTCACGTTGGAGGGCATGCCAGACTTTCTCGCCCTGTATCAGGTCATTGGGCTGTAGCCAGAAGCGCACTTCGGCCTGATCGCGGAAATACCAGCCATTGCCGACGATGCCATGCTTCGATGGCGGCTGGCCGGTGAGAATGGATGCCTGCACAGTCGAGGTCACTGCCGGAAAGACCGGTTGCAGACTGGCCATCTGTGCATTCTTGAGTAAAGCGTTGATCTGCGGTGTGGCATCGCCCAGCAAGCCAGGTGTCAGCCCCACCACGTTGATCAGCAACAGCGGCGGCAGGTCAGATCGCATCCGCATACGCCTTTTGTCTGTTGGCGTGGGGCAGCAACAATCCCCGCTGGCGCAGTTGTGCCTCGACCCATTGCAGTTCGGCAGCGATCCCCAGCAGCAAGGCCCGTTCGGTCTGTGGCCTGATGGCCGAAGGCAGGACGTTCCAGCTATAGGTTTCCGCCTCCAGTACCGGACGGAAGTCGGCGTGGTCTGCCAGGAAGTCGAAGGTCTGGGCCAGGGCAATCTGGCTGCCGCTCAGCTCCGGCAACAGCAATTGCTCGCTGAACAGCGGCACGTGGAAATGAATCCTCAGCTCGGTGCTTTGCTCGGGGTTCTCAAGTGCCGCAGGCAAGTCGGCCCAGGCTTTCAATCGGCCTTGCGGGTCCAGGGTCTTGACCTGATGCAGATACGTGGCTTCGGCAAAGTCGCCCAGAGCGTCGAGAACCTGCTCACGGCGACTGTCATCCTCGGCGGGCAGTCGACAGATCATGGCATTGGATAACTGGATCTTGCCGACTGGAACCCCGGCCTTGCGCAGACTTTCAAGGGATTCGTAGCAGTGCTCGAAGACGACCGACTGATGGCAGACATCGAAGCACAAGGCCAGATGCTCGTGATGGGGATCGCGGGCTTGCAGGCGGTGAAAGAACTCGATGGCCTGCGTGGTGTTTTCAAGCACGCAGTCCGGTTCCATTTCCAGGCAGATCACGATCTTCTTGCCGGTCTTCTGCTGCAGGCTGGCCAGAGAAGAGGTCAGTTGCCCCAGAAACTGTTCGGCACGCTGTTGCCGTTCAGGGTTCCAGTGGGCGGCGTAACCCAATGGCACTGTCGAGATCACGCCCTGATCGCAATCTGCAGGCAATGCCTGGGCGAGAATTTCCGCCAGTTGCAGGCTGTAAGCCAGTCGCTCGGCGTCAGCCCAACTGGGCAGGTAAACCTCGGCTTTCACTGCGCCCTTGTGAAACTGGCCGTAGGGAAAGCCGTTGAGTGACGTCAGCCGCACGCCGCAGTTTTTCAGCACGTCCAGAAAGGCCATACGCGCTGAATCATCTTGCAGTTCCTGAGCTGCCTGGGCGCTGATCCATAGCCCGCTTTCCTGCTCGACCAGCTTGCGTTGCTGGCGTACGCCCTGGAAATGCTGCTCGATGGAGGCGCACAGTTCAGCCAGCCCGGGCGCGGGATGCACATTGCTGCAATAGCCTATCTGGGCGGCGGTCCAGCCTGAGGCGGCGCTCATTTGACCACCGGTTCCTGGCCACGCAGGGCCGAGTTTTCCTGCCATTGCTTGCGCTGGTCAATGGGCAGCGGGGTGCTGACCAGGGTCTTGTCCAGTTGTCCGCTCTGGGCGAAGAAGTCCACCGGGTTATGGAACAGCACTTGTTCAACCTGGGCTTGGGTAAAGCCGGCATCGAGCATTGCCTGACCGGTTTTCGGTACCTTGAGCGGGTCGCTGATGCCCCAGTCGGCAGCGCTGTTGACCACCATTTTTTCGGTGCCGTACTCCTTGAGTAGCGCCACCATGCGTTGTTCCGACATCTTGGTGTTGGGGTAGATCGAGTGGCCGCGCCAGCAGTCGGTTTCCAGCACCAGAGGCAAGGTCAGTTCGTTCAGGTGGTCGATGATGACCAGATGCTCGGGAATGTTGACTTCCCGGATCACCGCCAGAGTGCGTTTGGTGCCACCAATCTTGTCGCGATGCGGGGTGTGGACCAGAACCGGCAGGTGGAACTGCTTGGCCAGTTCCAGTTGGGCGGCCAGAAAACGGTCCTCGTCGGGTGTAATGTCGTCGTAGCCGATTTCGCCCACCGCCACCACGCCGTCCTTGACCAGATAGCGGGGCAGGATCTCCAGCACTTCTTCGGCTATCGAGAGGTTATTGGCTTCCTTGGGGTTGAGGCCGATGGTGCAGAAGTGATGGATGCCGAACATGCTGGCACGAAAGCGCTCCCAGCCGAGCAGCGTATCGAAGTAGTCGACAAAGCTGCCGACACTTGTGCGCGCCTGGCCCTGCCAGAAAGCCGGCTCGATGACTCCGGTGATTCCAGCGGCGGCCATGTTCTGATAGTCGTCCGTGGTACGGCTTACCATGTGGATGTGCGGATCGAAGTACTTGAGCATGGAACATCCTCGCAGTCAGAAAGGGGCAATCATTGGGGGAGTCGGGTTTCGTACTGGTAAAAGTGATCTGCCCATTCGGCCGGCAGGCGTTGCGCCTGATTCAGCTGGGCGAGTCGTTGGTGTTGCGACGCCGTGAGCAGCGCAAAGGCGATGACGTGAACCAGGCCGACTGAGACCGGGCGCTCGGCTGCAAGCTGTTCTTCCATCAGGTCCAGGGCAAGCTGGTTCAGCGAGCTGCTGCGACGTTCCGGCAGGCCCAGCAGGCGCTGGATTTCGAGGCTCATGCTCAGCGCTTTGAGTACCAGTTGATGGAAGGCGCGTTCGTTGTAATGGCTCGACGGGAAGGGGTTGTCCAGCGCAATGGCGGCAAATACCTGGCTGTTATGGGTGCGGCCGGCCTGAAGCGCGAGGTCCAGGCATTGCCCGCTGGCATCGAACCAGTCCAGAGCCTTCAGGATCGCAATCTTTTCCTGATCGTCGCCCCAGGCATAGAACTGACGCAGCAGAGGAGAGCGATTACCCGGTTCCTGATGCTTCAAGGCCTCGGCCAACAACTGCACACGTGCCTTCTGGGTCTTTGTCCAGATGGCGTTATCGGTTGTCGCCTGTTCGGCCAGATAGCGTTTGCACTGGCTGCTCAGGAATACCAGGGTATTGGCCGTCGGGTTCTTCGCGATCTGTTGCAGTGCTCCTTCCCACCACTGCAACTCGGAGATCTGCAGATGACGGGTGAAGCGTTGCAGTTGTTCGGTCAGTATCTCTTCTCTGAGTTCAAGTGCCGCAAGTCCATTCGGGGCGATTTCAATCATGTCGGCTTGATCCAGCGTTGGAAGCGAGGGAGCAGAAAGAACACCAGGACACACAGCAGACTGCCCCAGGGTTGATCTGCCAATGCCAGAACCATGGCGTCGAACAGAGGCAGCGCCGCCAGACCGGCACCGATGAAGGCGCGAACCTGACGATGCTGCGGGTTGGCCAGATGACGCCAGTAATTGCGCCCCAGCCAGGCGAGCCAGATCAGCAACACCAGCCAGAACATGCCGTTGCTGGCGTAGCTGACCAGGATCAGCGGGCTCAGCATCAGAATCAGCGGGAAGCGGCTGAGTAACTGATTGCGATGTTCCTGGCGGGCCAGATAGGTCAGGCCGCTGATATAGGCTCCCAGCAGCGCCGCGCAAAGCCAGATGGGCTCGGGTGGCACACTCAGGCTGGCAGCCGCTGTCAGGTAAAGCGCCGAGCGGCAGGCGCCCATCAACCAGACGCTGTGGGGGTATTTCTTGTGCAGCAGGTTGTAGGCCAGGATAAAGCCCAGCAACAGCGCAGCGCTGCCCAGTAGCCAGTTCGGTTCTTCGATCAACTGGCTCAGGCCCAGTATCGAAACCGCGGCGACCAGAATCAGGGCGCAGACGGCCAGTGCGACCTGCTGGCGACTGACCAGCCCGAGGGTGATGGGGCGCGGGTTATCGTGTTTCTGATCCCAGTCGGCATCCAGCAGATCGTTCAAGAGCATGCCGAACAGGTAAAGCAGCGACAGCACGACCAGCAGCAGACCCCAGACCAGCAGCGAGGGTGGGGCGAGGGCGCCAGCGCTGCTGGCCAACAATGCGGCTGCCAGGGTATTGGTCCATACCGTCGGCAGGTTGGAGACTCGACCCAGAGTCATCCAGGTCTTCAAGGAGGTCTGATTCATTCAGGGCAACTCTTGGTCCATCCGAGGGGCGATGTGCTGTAGGACGACAGGCGCTGCAGGGCTTGCTCCATCAGAGCGAAATCGATCTCGTGCAGATCGGTGGACTCACCCAGGCTGGTGAGCATCGGGATGGAGAGCTGGCCGCCAAGGTGCTGCCTGAACTCTTCCAGCCCTTGCACGATCAGCGAGCGGCCTTGCGAGTCCTTGAGCAGCAGCTCTGGCGGGTTGAGGCTGAAACCGAGCTGCACGAGCAAGTGCAACAGGCGCTCGGTATCGGTGTCCGACAGCAGCCCCACCGCATTGGCGTACAGCGCGTCCAGCGCCATGCCCACGGCAACCGCTTCACCATGGCGCAAACGGTGCTGACTCAGGTTTTCCAGCTTGTGAGCGGACCAGTGGCCATAATCCAGCGGCCGACCGTTGCCCCGCTCGAACGGGTCGCCTGCGCCGGTGATATGCCCCAGATGCAGCTCCGCACAACGGCGGATGGCGTAACGGCTGGCGTTGTGTTCGAAGTCCGCCAGCGCCTGGGCTTGCTGCTCCATCCACTGGAAAAAGGCCGAGTCCTTGATGGAGGCCACTTTCACGGCTTCGGCCAGCCCGGCGATCCGGTCACGCTGCGACAGGCTGAGCAGCATCTGAAAGTCGTTGATAACCGCATTGGCCGGGCAGAACGCACCAAGCAGGTTCTTCTGGCCAAAGGCATTGATGCCGTTCTTGACGCCGATACCCGCATCGTTCTGCGCAAGCACCGTGGTCGGGATACGAATCAGGCGCATGCCACGATGGAAGGTGGAGCAGGCATAACCCACGGCATCTAGCACGGCACCGCCGCCCATGGCCAGCACATAACAATGCCGGTCCAGCCCGTGCTGCAACATGTGCTCATAGAGCTGATGCAATACTTGCGGGGTCTTGCTCAACTCACCCGCAGGCACGGCGATGGGTGAGGTCTGCAAGCGCAGGTCGTGGCTGTGCGCGGCAAAGTAGGCATCAATTTGCGGCAGCAGATGGGGCGACGATTTGAGCAGTTGCTCGTCGGCAAAGATCAGCACCGTTACCCGGCCAGCCTGCTGGGTGGTGAGTTGTTCACGCAGGCAGTCATTTTTCGGGTCGAACAGGTGATCGGTAAAGACCACGGGGTAGTTGTAACTGACCTCGAAGCGGCCCTGCAAAGGGCGGCCGGTGTCTTTTACAAGGCGGGCTTTTGCCGTCTTTAACAGGCTTCGTCCGACGAGGAACAGACCAGGCAGCACCATACTGGCCAGTACCGTGGCCAACAGTGCGTTCTTCTCCATGAGGTAAGTGCCGATAGCGCTGTAGGCCAGGGCAAGTCCGGCATTGGCCAGGGTGGTGACCAACAGGAACTGACGCAGCGGATAGCGCTGCATGCCGGCAGCGACCACTGAGGTTTCGGCCAGAACCGGCACGCCACGAAGGCAAATCAACGACAAGGTATTGAGCTGATAGGCCAGTTGCCCGGTACTGCGCTTATTGACCGACAGACGCCCGGACAGCAAGCGAAAGTAGCCCGCGCCAAGGGCATAGCCAATGCCGGCACCGAGACAAAGGCCGATGAAGATGACGAAATAACCGCCCACACTTCCAAGCAGAGCCACCGCCAGCAGCGCCACAATGCTGGAGGGCACGGGCAGTACGACGTCGAAAGCAAGCAGTGCAATCAACAGAAGTGCGAGGTTTAACTTCTGAATAGGGTCTGACGGAATCGTCAGGCTTAAACCTGTCAGGAATTGTTCGATCTGTTCACCAAACAGCATGAAACTGGCGATGACCAGAATCGAAAAACACAGCAACGACAGCCACCAACTTCCGGCGACTCCTGTTTTAGAGAACGCACGGTACAACTGACTATGCTTCATCAAGCATCCCTCTTGATTGTTATGACGGAATGTCCTTGTCAGATATTTCAAACTGCATCCGGGGCAGGCATTACTCCTGTCTATACAACCAAACGGGTAGGGCGCCTGACTATGCAGGCTGGGAATGAATAGCAATGTAGTTCAGTGCTAGCGTTTTGCAAGTATGTGAAATGACAGAATTTGAAGGCGAAGTTCTATGGGGTCGGAAGAGTGTTTTCAGGGGGATGATCAGGCAGTTTATAAAAGTATTTATCGTTTGTTAGTGAGACTTATTATCAATTTAAAGTGGTTGCAGCAGCCCATATTGATCGGGGCCGCTGCTACCCGGATTCAGTGCGAAACCACAAGCTCCGTTATTGTCTGGCGCCACTGTTCTTCGATTCTTGCATCATCGGCGCGATACCCGAGTGCTATAACGAGCGGAATCACTGAACCCCGTGGAAGTTTTAAAAGACTGGCAACCCGAGAGGCGGAAAAGCCTTCCATCGGGCAGGAGTCGATTCCTTTTGCGGCAGCTCCGAGCATCAGTGTCTGGGCTGCGAAGATGGCGTTGCGCGCAGCCCATTGACGGCCGCCGATGTGACCTATGGGGATCAGGGACAAGGTGGGGCGAATAAGTGCCGCAAGAAAAACCAGCGGTGACCACAGGGCAGAAGATCCGAGCCCGAGGATCTTCTGAAACATCCCCACTTGCTTGCGGTAATAGGCTTTGGAATTCTGTCCCAGCAGCGATGAGCCTTCGACATGTTCAAGCTGCGCTTTGGCGGTGCGCAGCCCGAGTGCGGGGCTTGCCACTACGACAATGAATTCTGCTGCCGATGCAGCCGCTTTCTGCCCATTGCAGGCCGCCGTCATACTGGTTTTCAAGGCCGGGTCCCGGATCCAGTGCAGCTCGTACGGCTGCATGTTCCCGCTGGACGGCGCATAAGCCGCTTCAGCGAGCAGTGCATTGACGTCATCCTCTGCAATGGGGCTGGAGTTGAATTTGCGAATGGCTCTGCGAAAGTGATTTGCAGTCTGGAAGCCGTCCCAGGCACTCACGAAGTCTGGTGTTTTCATGGTTGGAAATGCTCTCAAGAACATGAAGGGTGTTGTGTGTCCACGCTTCAAAATCGTAAGTTAAAGCTTATGTTTTAAATACTCATGTTCTGGAGCCGCCCGTGAGCAAAGGTCGAGCAGCCGTAAACCCCAGGAAAATCCCGGCTCAGGCGCGCTCCCGTGCCACGGTCGATGCGATTATTCAGGCGGCGACTTACATTTTGATCCGGGTCGGCTGGGAAGGCCTGACGACCAATGCCATTGCAGAACGTGCGGGCGTCAATATCGGTTCGCTGTATCAGTTCTTCCCGAACAAGGAAGCCGTGATTGCCGAATTGCAGCGGCGCCACGCGGTGGCCACGCGCACTGACTTGCTCAAAGCGCTGGAAGTCTTGCCGCAGCAGCCCTCTCTGCGCGACGCACTGACCCTGATTGTCGAGATGATCGTCAACGAACACCGTGTTGCGCCGGCATTGCACAAGGCAATCCATGAGGAGCTGCCCCATACGGTGAGGCAGGCGGATGACCCGGATCAAATGCGCAAACAGTTCGCTGAGGTGCTGAAGCCGTTCATGAAGAATGTCCCCGACCCGGATCTTTCGATCTACCTGATGGCTATCGCTGCGCACGGCATCATCCATACCGTGACTGCCGACAGGCCAGACCTGCTCGGCAATCCGGATTTTGTCGCAGAAGTCGTCACGCTGCTTGAGAACTATCTCTGTCGGGCTACTTGAAGTGTTGTGCGAAGGTCGAGACCTGATCCGGCCTGATCAATTGGTAGGGCACCCATATATCGGACTCTACGGGCTCTCCCTTTATCATCCGTAGCGCGGCGGTGATGGCACTGCTGGCCTGGGCCTGCGGGTCCTGAAACACCGATGCTGCCAATTGACCGCGCTTGATGGCTGCAAGACCATCGGGAAGGCCGTCGATACCTACAACAGGTGTCGAGCGTTGCCCGGCCTGTTGCAGTGCCATGGCGGCACCGATTGCCATTTCATCATTGTTGGCCACGACCGCGTCGATCCTGACTCCGGCCAGTAACCAGTTGCTGGTCAGGTCCATGCCTTTGTCACGCTGCCACATGGCACTCTGTTCACCCACGATCCTGATGTCGGGATACTGCTTCAAAACCTGCTTGACCCCTTCGGTTCTGCCTTGGGTCGCGTTTTGCACCAGATCACCCATGATGATCGCCAGATTCCCTTTGCCGCCCATCTTTTCAGCCAGGTATTGCATCTGTAGCTGACCGGCCTGGATGTCCTGAGAGGCTACGGCCACAACGCCGGCTGGCAGTGTCTGTTGGTCGGGGCGGCGGTTGACGTAGACCAGCGGGATTGTGGCCTTGGTGGCGGCACGAGTGATATTGACGGCAGCAGCGGTATCGACCGGCAATACAATGATCGCATCCACTTTCTGGCTGATAAAGCCCTCGACCTGGCTGAGCTGGCGAACCACGTCCCCTTGGGCATCCTCGAACTGGATCTTCACGTTTTCTTTTTTCGCCGCGTCATTCAGACCGTTGCGCACGTAAGTCATGAAGTTATCGTCGACCTTGGCGATGCTGACGCCGATCCGGTAGTCGGCAAGCACCCCATGACTGAACAGCAGGGTCAGGAAGGCAAGTACAAGTGAGTGGCGCATGATGGTTTTCCTTTTGTTTTTATGAGTTGAAATTCATCAAGTAAACGGTGCTTCTGGCCCCGCGCCGGACAGCTCGATGGCCGGGCCAGAGGCTTTTGAATATTCACTCCTCCAGAGTAAAGGCCTGGCGAAAACGGTGTAGCGCAATGTCCGGATCGCCGCTGGCCCAGCCTTCCAGGCCGACCACGCCGCTGTAGCCTGTTCGATGCAGGGCTTTGGCAATGGCCGGGTAATGGATTTCCCCGGTGCCGGGCTCCATGCGCCCAGGCACATCCGCCACCTGGATTTCTCCGATGGCGGTGCCTGCACGCTGGATCAGTTCGATCAGGTTTCCCTCGCCAATTTGCGCGTGATAGAGGTCCAGATTCATTTTCAGATGAGGGCTATCCACTGCTTCGATCAGGGCCAGTGTATCTTCGGCCCGGGAGAAGGGCGTGCCGGGATGGTCGACTTGTGTATTGAGGTTTTCCAGCAGGAATACCCTGGAATGCTCCTCTCCAAGCCGGGCGATTTTCTCCAGGGTCTTGCAGGCGTTCAGCCACATGCGCCCGCTGGCATGGCCAACAGGTTTGACCGGCAGGCCCTTGTTATCCAGGCCGGTGCCATGCAGGTTGAGGCTGGGGCAGTTCAGGCGCTCGGCAACGGCCAGTGATTCTCTGGCGCTGTCCAGCAAACGCTGAATATCTTCGGCGTCTGTCAGGTTGCCCGAGATATAGCCGGTCATGGAGGTGAAATCAGCGCCAGTGGCACTCAGCGCAGCGATGTCCTTGGTGGTCCAGTCCCAGATTTCGGCACTGAATCCCAGCTCATGGATACGCTGGACACGTTGCACGAAGGGCAGGTCGAGAAACACCATTTCGGCGCTGACTGCCAGTTTGAAGGGGCAGAAACTCATGCCGGTTCTCCTTGTATCTGGACTGTCTTGCCCTGCTGGACTGACTCGATGCAGGCGCGGGCAATGGCCAGTGCCGCCCGGGCATCTTCACCGCTTGCCAGTGGTTTTTCGCCACTGCGCAGGCAGTCGACAAAGTGATTGAGTTCGGCGATGTAGGCATCGCGCAGCAGATCGGTGTCCATGCGCTGGGTATCGGCCTGAATGCCATCTGCCAGATAACGCACCAGTTCGGACTGGGCGACGCTGCCCATGGTCAGCATGCCCGCGCTGCCAAAGACTTCACCCCGCACATCGTAGCCATAGACCGCCTGGAAGTTGGCCTCGGCAGTCGCGATGGCGCCGTTATCGAAACGGATCGTCACCACAGCGGTGTCCAGCAGGCCCTTGTCCTTGTAGGCCGGAGCGACCAGTGCATCGGCCATGACATTCACCTCCACGGCCCTGGCGCCGGGGTTCAGGTAGAGCAGGGCATCGAAATCGTGGATCAGCGTCTCCAGAAAAATGACCCACTGCCCGATGCCGGCCGGATTATTCAATGCCGGGTCGCGGGTGACCGAGCGCAGCAGTTGCGGTGTACCAATCCGGCCGGCGACGACATCCAGATGCGCCTGACGAAAGCTTCTGGCAAAGCGTCGATTGAACCCCACTTGCAAAGGCACCCGTGCGTCGGCGGCTGCGGCGATGGCCCGGTCGGCTTCATCAAGCGTGATTGCCATGGGCTTTTCGCAAAAGACGCCTTTCCCGGCCCGGGCGGCTGCGATGACCAGTTCGGCGTGGCTGCGAGCCGGAGCCGCAATCAGGACACCATCGATTTCAGGGTCATCCAGCAATTGCTGCGGATCTGTGTAGACCCGCTGGACATTGAGCTTTTCAGCCAGGCGGGCGGCTTGCCCCGGTGTCGGGTCGGCAATGGCAGCCAGGCTGGCTCCCGGAATATGCAGGGCGGCCGTCTGGCCATGAAAACTGCCCATGCGGCCTGCACCGATGAGTCCCAGGCGAATGATCTTGCTCATATGCATGCGTTCCTTGTTGTTGTAGTTGGATGAGCGAGTGGGGTCATTCGCTCTTCTGAGAGGAGAGCAAGCGCTGTGCCATTTATTAATTGATTGATATTTAAGGAGAATTATTGTTTTTGATTCTAGAGAGTGTCTATTTGAAAGACATGTCTACAATGACATGTCAAAGATATGAACACTCAGAGAGCTGGATATGGCCGATCATTCGTTCCTGACATTGCCTCAGGATGAGCTGGACTACATCACTGCCATCGGCCCGCTGGCCCTGAGTGACGGGCCGATGGCCGAACTGCAACAGGCCTGGCGCGAGTGTCTTGCAGGCAGGGTCGAGCCTCATCCTGAGGTCAGACCGGTCATCTGGGCTTCATGGCGGCGCAGTGTCGATAAGGGGATCGACCCTGAAGATGCCGAATACCGGTTCGTCACGCCGACGGCTCTTGTTGAAAAACTGACCGGCAACGCCTTATTGATCGAGACAGCCCGGGAAGTGATGCGTGGTCTGCTCGCCTATAACCCCAGAGGCCATATCAACCTCACCGATCCTCAGGGCA
This sequence comes from Pseudomonas serbiensis, assembly GCF_030580745.1. Taxonomy (NCBI): domain Bacteria; kingdom Pseudomonadati; phylum Pseudomonadota; class Gammaproteobacteria; order Pseudomonadales; family Pseudomonadaceae; genus Pseudomonas; species Pseudomonas serbiensis. Next base: position 53,400 of record NZ_JAUQOO010000018.1, on the reverse strand, counting down.
CGACCCTGAGTTTCTGCGGGCTGGACATCACCCCGGTAGGCAGTCGCCTCTCGGAATCCATCCAGGGCACCAATTGCACCGGTTTGGCAATTACCGAGGACCGTCTGGTTTACGTGCTGGCCGAGGAAAACTTTGCCAATGGCCTGCGGCAGCGCCGAATGCATTGCGCCGCTGCGCCGATCCGCAATGCCAGTGGTGAAACCCTGGCAATCCTGACCCTGACAGCCGAACCTGGCTGGTTTCATTTCCATACTCTGGGCACCGTGCAGGCGGCGGCTGAAGCCGTTTCGCGGCAAATGGCGTTGCAGGCTCTGCTGGACGAACAGCGCAGCGTTCTGGAAGTGCTCAATGAAGGCTTGGTGGTCCTTGATGACAAAGGGTGTATCAAGGCACTCAATCGCTATGCCCGCCAGTTGTTCCGGGTCGGGCCTGAACTGCTGGAGCGCCCGTTCCTGCAACTTGGGCACAGTGAGTTGAACGAGGAAATCATGCAGCGCCAGGGCGAAGCGTTGCGGGATCTGGACTGTACCTTTCAGCTCCACGATGGCACTCAACTGGCATGTCTGGTCTCGGTTTGTCTGGCCGGGCAGGGTGGTCGGGTCGTGTCGCTGCGTGAAAACCGGCGCATCCGCGAAATCACCCGCCGCATCATGGGGGCTCAGGCTCGCTATACCTTCGATAGCATTCAGGGCAACTCCAGAGTCATACAGGACGCGCTGCGCCTTGGCAGGATTGCGAGTCGCAGCGACTCCACCACGCTGATTCTCGGAGAAAGCGGAACCGGCAAGGAATTGTTCGCTCAGGCCATTCATAACGCCAGCGAGCGTAGCAGCGGTCCCTTTGTGGCGGTCAATTGTGGCGCCATTCCCCGTGAGCTGGTGCAGAGTGAGCTGTTTGGCCACGTTGAAGGCGCGTTTACCGGATCGGCCCGCGGTGGTTCGGCGGGCAAGTTCGAGCTGGCGGATGGCGGCACCATTTTTCTCGATGAAATCGGTGACATGTCGTTTGACGCCCAGGTCAGCCTGTTGCGGGTCTTGCAGGAAGGCGAGGTAACTCGGGTCGGTGCCAGGAAATCCCGGCAGGTGGATGTTCGTATCATCGCCGCGACCCATCGCAACCTGAGTCAGGCCGTGGCTGAAGGCGCGTTCAGGGAAGACCTCTATTACCGGCTCAATGTCCTGAACCTCACCGTGCCTCCGTTGCGGATGCGCAAGGAAGACATCTCCCTTCTGGCGCAGCACTTTCTCGATCGTTGCGCTCAGTCATTGCGCAAGGCGGTGTCGGGCATTTCTGCCCCGGCGCTGGAAGTGCTCATGGCGTATTCATGGCCGGGAAATGTACGCGAACTGGAAAACACCATCGAGCGGGCCACCAATCTGGCTGCGACGGTATTGATCCAGCCAGGTGATCTGCCTTTGGAAATCATGCAGTCATCGCTGCGCGCACAACACACATCACGCCCTGAATATAACGAGGCGCCTGATCTGGGAGCCCATGAAATGAATGCGATCATCGGTGCCCTGAAGCACACCAATGGAAATATCCGGCTGGCGGCAAGGCACCTGAAGGTATCTCGCGGCGGGCTGTATAACAAAATGAACCGGTTCGGGATCAGTGCCGATGCCTTTCGCTAGGCGGGCCTGACCATGAACCAGCCTCGGTTCGCAGCATATCGACCAACTCCCGAAGGCCCGGCGGCATTTGCCTGCGGTCCGGGTAGTAGATATGAAAAGGAGGTTCGATGGGAGACCACTCAGGCAGCACCACTTGCAGTTCACCCCGTTCCAGATGACCGCGTATGCGATCCTCCAGGCAGTACGTGATCCCTCTGTCAGCCAGGGCCATTTCAATGCCGAATTCGGTTTCGTTGACACATAACTGCCCGGTCACATCAATTGCCTGATGCTCCCCGTCCTTCTCGAAGTCCCAGCGGTAGATCGTTCCGTTGCCAGTGCGGATCTGGATGCAGTTGTGATTCTTCAGGTCTTCGGGATGCACAAGGCGCGGTGAGCGATTGAGATACCGTGGAGAGGCTGACGCAACCCATCTCAAGGGGCCGCTGACGGGCACGGCGATGAAGTCCTCCGGGATGGTTCCTCCGTACCGGATACCTGCATCGAAACCTGCGGCGATGATATCCATCATACGGTCGTCCACGGCTATTTCGACCGACACGTCGGGGTAAGCGTCCAGAAACGGAGGCAGCCATCGAGTGAACAGCAGGCGTGCTCCGTCATTGAGAACGTTGATGCGCAACCGTCCCGAAGGCTTGTCACGGTGCCTGTCTACTTCAGCCAGTGCGCCGCCGATCTCCTGAAAACCGATTGCAAGCCGTTTGGCCAGGGTTGTACCCGCATCCGTAGGAGAAACCGTGCGGCTGGTGCGATTCAACAACCGCACGCCAAGACGGGTTTCCAGATTGCGGATGGAATGGCTGAGGGCCGAGGTTGTGATGCCCAGCTCGACGGCGGCTTTGGAAAAGCTTCGATGGCTTTCGACGGTCAGGAATGCATTCAGGTCGGCCAGGTCTGCTCGTGACAGTCTGGTAGTGGGAAGCACGGGCATCATGGATTCTCATTGTTGAGTTTTGCTCAATGCTTCCTTCGATTGCTCTAAACAAAATCGAAGGATGCAGAGTTTATCATTAGAAAAATTCAATGATGCGACAGGTTGCTTTACACAAGCAATGGCACGGGCTTGCCGAACGGTTTTCCTGTCCGCCCGGGTGTACCGGAGAAAACTACCGGGTTCGCCCTTCGTACCGTGTCATCTCGTTAACCGCTTTGCAGGAGATTTTCATGAGCCATTCAGACAGCGTTGCGGTCGGCGATCTATCAGCGACTACTGCTCCTCATAGCGTAACCGCCGCGATTGTGACGCTGGGTCTCGGCGGGCTTTTCATCGGTACGGGCGAGTTCGTTTCAATGAGTCTTCTGCCGGGCCTGGCAGAGAGTACCGATGTCTCGATGCCGACTGCCGGTGGCTATATCAGTGCCTATGCGCTTGGCGTGGTGATCGGTGCTCCTGCCATTGCGATCATGGCTGCGCGCTGGCCGAGAAAGCTTCTGCTGATTTCGTTGCTGGCCTTGTTTGCACTGGGGTATGCAGCAAGCGCGGTGGCCTGGGATCACATGTCGCTGCTCGGAGCCCGGTTTCTGGCTGGTTTGCCCCATGGCGCGTATTACGGCGTAGCCTGTCTGGTGGCAGCAGCCATGGTGGCCGAGAACCGCAAGGCTCAGGCAGCAGGGTATGTGATGGCCGGGCTGGCGGCGGCTAACGTGATCGGCGTACCGATTGCGACCTGGATCGGACAGCTTTGGGGCTGGCGCGCGACCTTTGCTGCACTTGCTGCTGCCGGAGTGGTTTCGATGGGGCTGTTCTGGTACTTCGTACCCACGATCCCCAAAGATGAAAAAGCCAGCCCCAAGGCAGAGTTGAGCGGCTTGAAGCGGCCTCGGATATGGCTGACTCTGGCGACGGCCTCGATTGGTTTCGGTGGAATGTTTGCGGTGTACAGCTACATCACGCCGACACTGACTGAAGTGAGCGGCTTTGGCGTGGATCAGGTGCCGATGGTTCTGGCCCTGTGGGGGCTTGGCATGATCGTCGGTAACCTGGCGGGAGGCTGGCTGGCAGACCGGGCACTGATCCCCGCCATTTTCTGCATCATGATCTGGAACGTTGTCTTTCTCGGGCTTTTTTCCATCTATGCGTCTTCGACCTGGGGCTCGCTGACGGTTCTGTTTTTCATCGGTTGTGGCTTTGCACTCGTGCCAGCGCTACAGGTTCACCTCATGAATATCGCGGGTGAAGCGCAGACCCTTGCCGCCGCCCTCAATCACAGCGCCTTCAATATCTCCAATGCCGTAGGCGCAAGCCTTGGAGGGCTGGCCATTGCCTCCGGTTTCGGGTGGGCGTCCACCGGCTGGGTAGGAAGCATCCTTGCGGTATCGGGTGTCGTCTTGATGAGTGTTTGCGTGCTTGTTCAGCGGCGGGAAGAGCGCAAGGCAGGAAACTGAAGCTTAACGCAGGCCTTCGGCAATCTGTTGTGAAGTGGTAATTTACGCGCCCATTCTCTTTTAAGCAGATCAAGGATTGTCGGCTGTGATTGACATACTGGTTGAAGTCGTTTTTCGAGCTGTTTTCTACTTTGTCGGCTGGCCTGTGATGAAGGCTCTCACGCTAGGGAAGTACCCAGTGAAAGGCTCTTTGCTTTCAGAAACCCCGCAGGCCAACTTGACGTCTTTGACAGGTATTGCCGTCTTGGCGCTTATAGTCCTGGCAGTACTGATGTAGTTCGTGATCCCTTGGCACTTTGCGCAGGCTTGCGCTGCACTCCATCAACTGCAGTCACTCTGGTTACAGGGATGAGCTTCCTGAGCCCGCCATTCCTTGATCAGTTGCTGGCGAGGGCGAGAGTAGTGATCCTTGAGGAAGTCCACTTCTGCTATCTGGTCGGTCCGGAAAATTCGATAGCCCTCGCGCAGCTCGCACCATCCTGCAATAAACAGGCGTGATTCGACGAACCCCAGCATGATGGGCCAGATGATTCTTTGTGACTCTGCGCCATTCTTGTCGGTGTACCGGATGTGCAGTTTGCGTTGCTCGCGCAGTGCCTGTCTGACCTTGGTCATATCCAGGACTGTGGAGTCCTTCCTGTCGCGGTTGATATAGATCGTATTGTCGTCCAGGGAGCGCCGCATATCCGGCGGCAGGACCGCATGGATTTTTGCGAGGGCGTTATCGACGGCGTGAGCCAGACCCTCGTCGGTCTGGCGGCTGACCCACAGCGCGCCAGCCACCAGTGCCTGGATCTCTTCCTCGGTAAAGGTGAGGGGTGGCAGAAGGAAGTCTGGACGCAGCATGTAGCCCACGCCAGGCTCTCCGGTGACGTCTGCGCCCATGGCCTGCAAAGTGGCGATATCGCGGCGTATGGTGCGCAGTGAAACTTTCAGTTCGCCCGCAAGCACTTCACCGGAAACCGCGCCGCGGTGGCGGCGAAGCACTTGCATGAGGTCGAATAATCTATGGCTTCGTGACACGCTTCAATCCATCGCTACAAGGGCCTTGCCAGGGATTCTCCGGCCTCCCTCCAGCGCGGTGATAAGCGCGATGGCTTCGTTCAGGGGAACGGTCTGAGCTATGGAAACCCGGAAATTGCCATTCTTTACGGCGCTGGCAAGGTCGTCAAGAATACCGGGGCGCGGTGTGCAGATAACGGGTTTTAGGCGCCGGTCAATAATGGCACGAATGAACTTGCCGGGGCTGGGTGTCAGATCCAGGAATACGCCTCCCTTGCGCAGCATTCCAAACCCGGTGGCGGTCGTCATTGTGGCTGCCGTGTCATACACCACGTCAAAACGCTCCTTGATGTCAGCAAGGTTTGTCGTCTGGTAGTCGTAAACGGTTTCAACGCCAAGGAGCTTTGCCTGCTGCATGCCGCCAGCACTGCAACTGCCTGAAATCCTTGCGCCGGTCATGCGTGCGATCTGCACGGCGGCTTCACCCACTGCGCCGCGACAACCATTGATGAAAACATGATGGCCTGCCGTCAGTCTTGCCTTGTCTGCAAGGCCGTTCCAGGCTGTGACTCCGGGTGTTGCGAGACAGGCCGCATCCTCGAAAGACACCTCATCGGGTTTCCTGGCCAACAGCGCTTCCCTGGTGATCACAGCCTCTGCCAATGCGCCACTTTCCTTGAAACGGGCAAGCCCGAAAACGGCGTCACCGACCTTGAAGCGCGTCACGCCGGTGCCTGTGGCAATGACTGTCCCCGAAAAATCCATACCCATCGTACGGGGGAACGCCTTGCCTGTAATGAGTTTCATCTGGCCCTGACGCAGCTTCCAGTCGATAGGGTTGATGGCTGCAAACCGGACCTTTACGGCGACCTCGGAGTGACCGGGTGAGGCCAGTTCGAATGACTCAAGCTGCATGACACTGGCATCGCCGTAATTGTGGTACTGGATACGCTTCATGATAGGTGCGGTACTCATGGGGAGTTGAGGCAAGCCTAACGCCCACTGGTGCCAGATTCTGGCACCAGTGTTTTATGAGTAAGTGCCGACGGAGTCATGAAGCGACTGCTTATGCCTACCCGTAAAACCCGGTCTCACGCGCCTGCGCACTTTTCCAGCTATCAAGGTTCCTCAGCGTGGCCAGATAGCGCTGAATATTGGCGTAGGCCTGCGGCTTCTCCAGCCGCTCCACCAGTTCAGCGACAAAAAACATCATGAAGTCCGCACCGCTCAGCTTTTCGCCGACCAGAAACGTCTTGTTTTCCAGTTGCTGGTTCAGATAGCCAAAGACTTTTTCGCATTCGACCTGCGCATAGCCGGGCAGAAAGGAGAGGGTGGCCGTTTCGCGCTGTGCAAAGATTTTCAACAGCGGTGGGAGCATGGCGGAGCTTTCGGAGAAGTGCAGCCATTGCAGGTAGTCCAGATAATCCCCTGTGTATTTTTCAGGGGCAAGGTGCGGCGCGAAGCGTTCGATGAGAATCTCGGTGATGGCGCCGGATTCGGCAACGACCTTGCCATCAAGCTCGATAACCGGGGATTTGCCCAGAGGATGGATGGCCTTCAAGGACTCGGGTGCAAAATGGGTCTTGCCGTCGCGACGGTAAAACTCGATGTCGTACGGCGCGCCAATCTCCTCCAGCAGCCAGAGAATGCGGATGGAGCGAGACTGGTTCAGATGATGCAGCCTTATCATGGTCTTTCCTTGAGGCGATGAGCGATAAGGCATCCTAGAGGTCTGGCTGGTTGGCAGCCAACAACGTTATTTGCAGAGCCCCATAAATTATTTTATGAGGCTGCTCCTATGACGCAGCCTGCAATTCCAGGCTCCGGCCCGGTATCGCGGCAATAAGCTCTTGCGTGTAAGCCGCCTCGGGCCGCTCGAAGACGTCGCTGGCGAGACCTTGTTCGACGGTCTTGCCGTGTTTGAGCACCAGTACCTGATGGGCGACGCTGGCAACCACCGCAAGGTCATGGGAAACCAGCACATAAGCGATGCCCAGTTCACTTTGCAGTTCGACGAGCAGGTCAAGGATCTGCGCCTGAACCGAAACATCGAGTGCCGAGACAGGTTCATCGAGCAGCAGCAGGTCCGGTTGCAGGGCCAGGGCTCTGGCAATTGCAACCCGTTGCCGTTGTCCGCCTGACAGCTCGCGGGGCAGTCGATCCAGATAGGCGGTTGGCAGGTGAACCCGTTCGATAAGCTGGCGTGCAGCCTGTTCCAGTTCGCGCCCCTTGAGCAGGCCAAAGGAAACCAGTGGTTCAACAATGCTTTCAAACAAGGTAAAGCGTGGGTCGAGGGCGCCGAACGGGTTCTGCTGAACCAGCTGGATACGCCGCCGCAACGGCCTGAACTCGTTCCAGCCAAGGTCCGTGACATCGCGGTCCTCAAACAGTACTCGTCCGTGGGTCGGCTTTTCCAGGCCCAGGGCGATGCGCAATGCCGTGCTTTTGCCCGAGCCGGATTCGCCGACAATGGCCAGTGTCTGGCCCGGATAAACCTTGAAATTGACATCCTGCAAGGCCTGGAAGTCGGCGTCTTCTCCTTTCACATAAGGCAGGCGATAGGTCTTGCCGATATTGCTCAAGGTCAGCAACGGCGTAGCGTCGGGCGAGATATTGCGCGGCGCGGCCGGGCTTTTGCGCTGTCCGAAAGCAGGCGCTGCGGCAATCAATGCGCGGGTGTAAGCGTGCTCTGGCTTGATGAGGATCTGCTGTGGCGGGCCTTGTTCCACCAGTTCACCGCTTTTCATCACCAGCACCCGGTCTGCGCGATCAGCCGCCACGCCAAGGTCGTGGGTGATGATCAGCAGGGAAATGCCACGTTCGCCCACCAGACGTTGCAGGTGGTCGAGAATCTTGCGTTGCACCGTGACATCCAGCGCGCTGGTCGGCTCGTCGGCGATGATCAATCGCGGATTGCCCGCCAGAGCAATGGCAATCAGCACCCGCTGACGCATGCCACCTGACAGTTCGTGCGGGTACTGCCGGGCGCGCAGCACCGGTTTGTCGAGCCCGACCTGTTCCAGCAACTCCACGACATCGGCATCGATGGCCGGGTAGCGACGGCCGTGGGCCTGGACCAGCGCTTCGGCAATCTGCTGGCCAATGCGCAAGGTCGGGTTGAGGCTGACCATCGGGTCCTGGGGAACCAGGCCGATGATGCTGCCGCGGATCTGCCGTTTTTCACGTTCAGAGGCGTGGCTCAGGTCGTTGCCATCGACCCGCAGTTCGCCGTGGGTGATGGTTGCGTTATCCGGCAGCAGGCCGAGTATCGAGTTGGCGATGGTGGACTTGCCGGAGCCGGACTCGCCGACAATCGCCACGGTTTCGCCTCTTGCCACTTGAAAGGAAACGTTACGCACGGCCTGAGTGAGCTGCCCGTTGAAGCGATAGGTCACGCTCAGGTTCTGGAGATCGATCAGTTGAGGCGTATCGGTCATCGTTGAGTCTCTTCCAGGGTGCGGGCGATATGGTTGAAGCTGAACACTACGGTGACCAGAAACAGGCCAGGCAACAGTGACACCCAGGGCGCGGTCATCAGGAAGTGACGGCCGTTGGCAATCAGCGTGCCCCATTCGGCGGCTGGTGGTTCTGCGCCAAAGCCGAGAAAGCTCAGGCCGGCGGTGGCCAGAATCGCTGCGCCGAAGTCCAGAGTGGCCAGCACGGCAACCGGGCCCCAGGCGTTGGGCAGGATGTGTCGCAGCAAGGTTCGGGTCCAGCTTGCACCGCCCAGGCGTGCCGCCTCGACGTAGGGCAAGGTCTTGACGCGCAGCACTTCGGCGCGGGTGGTGCGGGCGAAGCCGGGGATGATCCCGACACCCACCGCGATGGCCACCGGAATGGTGCCGAAGCCGATAGCCGTGACAATGGCCAAAGCCAGCAACAGGCCGGGCAGGGCCAGTAATACATCGATGAAACGCATGATCACGGCATCGATACGGCCGCCCGCAAAGCCGGAAATCACCCCAAGGCTAAGGCCACCGGCCATGGCGATGCCGACGGCCAGCAAGGCCGCCTGCACAGACAGGCTGGAGCCATGCACGACGCGGGTATAAAGGTCGCGCCCCAGCTCGTCGGTGCCGAACCAGTGTACGGCATTGGGCGGCGTGAGCTTGTCGGTCGGCGAGGTGGCGTAGGGGGCATAGCTGCTGAGCAGGGTCGGAGCTATTGCTGCCAGCAACGCAAAGGCAACGATAGCCACCGCCAGCAGAAAGCCGGGTCGACGCAACAGTGGTCTTGCGGCATCGAAAGCCCGGCTCAGGCTGCTGCGCCGCCGCCACTGGGTCGCAGGCGGTGTTTCACTGCGGCTGACAACGCGAGCCAGACGCGCAAGGCGATTATCGAAAATGGTCATGGTGTCAGGAGACCTTTGGCGTGTGGGCGATGCGCGGATCCAGCGCAGGGTAGAGCAGGTCAACGATCAGATTGACCAATACAAAAGCGGCAGCCGAGACGGCGACGATGGCGAGTACCACCGGGATGTCCTGGCGCAGCACCGCTTCCTGGGCAAGACGACCGACTCCAGAGCGGGCGAAGATGGTTTCCACCAGTACTGCGCCGGAAACGGTATTGCCCACCTGCAGGCCGATCAGCGTCAGCAGTGGCAAGGCCGCGTTCTTGAACGCATGACGTGCCTGGACCTGAGCGCGGCTCAGGCCTTTGGCGTAGGCGGTGATGATGTAGGGTTCTTTCCAGACACCCTGAAAGCCGCGCAGCAGAACCTGGGCGTAAACCGCGGCACTGGGAATCGCCAGAGTGACCGCAGGCAATATCAGGCTGGAAAAGCCATCATTGCCGGTTGCCGGAAACCAGCCGAGGCTGAAGGCGAACAACTGGATCAGCAACAATCCCATCCAGAACACCGGTACCGAGAAGCCCAGCGAAGGCAAGCGCGACAGGGCGACCTTCAACGGCTGCCAGCGTACATACGCGGTGAGGTACGCCAGGCCGATCCCGCCGATCAGCGACAGGACAATGGCCAGGCCTGCCAGCGCCATGGTTTGCGGCAGCCGCTCGACCAGCACTTCTGAAACGGGGCGGTTGAGCGTGAGCGAATTGCCGAAGTCACCGTGGATCGCGCCCCATAGCAGATCGACATATTGCTCGAAGGCGCTGCGATCCAGCCCGTAATAGGACCTGGCCTGAGCGAGGTCCTGCTCTGACAGAGCATCGATCTCGACCCCTGAGGCGCTGAGCATGATGGACAGTGTGTCGCCGGGCAGCAGATACAGAATGAAATAAGTGATGCTGTAGGCACCCCAGAGTACCAGCAGCGCCTGGGCAATCCGGCCAAGAACGTAACGGCTCATGGTGTTGCGATCTCGATGTCGTTGAACAGTGCGAAACCTTCGGCGGTCCAGTGGAAATTACGCACCTTCTTGGCGGTCGCGGCTTGCCAGACCCGCTCATAGATAGGGAATGCCGAGCCTTCGTCGATCAGCAGGTCCTGCAAGTCGCCATAGGCTTGCGCCCTTTGCTCGCTGCGGGTAGCGGTCAGCCCGGCATCGAACAGCTCCAGTGCTCTTGGCAGCGTTTGCGGCTCGTAAAGGCTGGTCGCCAGGGTCGAGCTGTTGGCACTGCGCGGATCGAGGATGCTCTGCAGGACGATCGGGTCTGCGCGGGTCATATAGGCGAAGGTCAGGTCGTAGTTACCTGCGGCGTTGGTCGCCGCCCATTCAGCCGTCGTCACGACGCTGAGCTTGAGTTCGATACCGATCTTGCGCAGTTGATCCTGGATCAGCACATCGCCAGCGCTTTCGGAAGGCGACAGGTTGTAGGAAAGCTTCAGCCGTTTACCGTCCTTGTAGCGATAGCCATCGGCATTTTTCTGCCAGCCCGCACCTTCCAGCAGTCGCTCGGCACCCTGGGGATCATAGGCAAGCTTGTCGCTCTGGTTCTTGTAATAAGGCGTAGTGATGTCATAGATGCCAGAAACCACAGGGAACTCTGGGCTATAAACCGTGGCGGCGTAAGTCTTGCGGTCGATGCCTTTCTGTAGCGCCAGACGCACATCGCGATCAGCCAGAATGCGCGAGCCACGGGTATTGGGGTAGATGTTCAAGGCCGGACCAGGCAGGGAGCGGCTCTGGATGGTGGCGCCCTTGGACTTGAACAGGTTCAGGTCCACTTCGGAAAACGGGTTGCGCGGCCAGAGAATATCGACCTGGCCCTGTACGAACTGACCGTTGCGCACGCTTTCTTCCGGCACGTAACTGACTTCGACCTTATCCAGATGCGCTTCGCCCTTGTTCTGGGCATTGGCTGATGGCCAGGCGTAGCCTTTGCGTTTGGTCAGGAGCAGACCGCTTTCCGGCGTATAGCGCTCCAGCACAAAAGGCCCGGTGCCAATGATCGCGCCCAACGAGCGCTCCTTGGCGCTGAGCTTGTAGGATTCCGGAGCCAGAATTGAGAGGTTGGTAGTGGACGTGGCTTGCAGGAAGCCGGCATTGGGCTTGGCCAGCACCAGCTTGACGGTAAAGTCGTCCAGGACCTCGGCGTGATCGTAGCCCGCCAGATAAGTCGCGCCAAAGGTGCTCGGCAACTGGGCGGCGAAAGATTTGTTTGAGTCATAAGCAGCCTTCACCGCATGAGCGTCGAAGCGCGTACCGTTGCTGAAGGTCACGTCCTTGCGCAGGTGAAAGGTGTATTCCAGCGCGTTGTCACTTACCTCCCAGCGCTCTGCCAGCCAGGGAATGATCTTGCCGGTCTGTGGGTCCTGATCGGTCAATGACTCGACGACATTGCGCAGCACTACCCGATGCTCCAGCCAGTAGACCTGGAAGAGATCGACGCTGACCAATATGGTGTTATCCCTGAAAAAAGCGACTTTGAGCGTCTTGGCCGCCTGACTGTCCTGACCGGCAGGGGAGCAACCCAGCAAAGTGGCGGCAGTGGCAGCGGCAAACAACAGGCGCATGGGAAGAGGGCGTTTGATCATTGCTGCGTCCCCTGGTCCGCGGGGTTGGCTGGCAATGCCTGATGTTGAGTGCGGTGCATGAGAAATCCTCTTCAAGTCGAACAGCGCTTCAGGCTGGTTTTTAAGACCTTATTCGTCTGAGAAGGGGCTGTAAAAGTCTTTTTGGTTTTAAGCTAATATACATTTTTGTGATTTACGGTTTGTTTATTATGCTTGATTGGTATTTTTTTGCGGTGAGATCGGCCTGCTGGCTGCCGATTTCGGGGGCTTGAATGAAAAAGCCCTCCAGCGAGGGCTTTGTAGTCAAGCGGCAGGGCACCGGAGAGGGGCTGAGCGTAGGCCTATCCTTGAGAATGAGCTTCTCAAGAAGTTTTCAAGGCGGTTCTGAGTAGCCGGCTATTTTCCATTTATCGAATCGTCAGTATTTTTCAGAAGCGACGCATGTTGAAACTTGACCCATTCTGCTCATGTTTCAGCACTCTCGATTGCTGTAAGGGGGCGGGTTTTTTATTCCTTTCTGACATGCAGAGTGAAGTATTGCTATACATCACTGAAAACGTACCCAAAAAAAAGCGTCCCTGAGGACGCTTGAAGATTCACCTTTACCAAAGGAGCTGTAAAGCTATAAAGGTGAGTTCTGGAAATCTGATTTTCAGCCTTCCGACTTGTTTATCTGTTCGGCACGAGGTTTTTCATCCGCACTGACCAGCCGTGAAGTTTCACTGCGATTCTGTTCGTTGAACCTGAGGACTTGAGCGTGATGGTACGTCGTGAAGGCTAACGGGAAGATGAGCCGATTATTACAATATTGTTAGAAATTAATCTGATCATGAGTGGTCTGGCGAGTCGAGTGGCAGAGAGTGTTAAGAGTATAAAGTGCAGTGCATGTCAGGCCCCAGGCTGTAACATGGGTGAGTCATATTTATTTATGTGTATAAAGCGCACTCTGTAACGTTTTTGATTATTTAAAACTTTTCGACGGAAGTATTAAACTTCCTGAGTTGCCTTCAGGTCACTGGACTAAGCGCAGGCTTTTTGCGTGTTCTGCCACTGACTTCAAGGACTACCATCATGATTCGCGATGACCGTATCAATCCGGGCGTTGATCCCGCCTATGCCCATCAAGACACCCATACCATTGCACCGCTGCTCAAGCGTATTTCCTGGAGTGCGATACTGGCCGGTGTCGTGTTGGCCATGGTTGTTTCATTGCTGCTGAACCTGCTGGGGACGGCTATCGGGAGTGCCAGCATCGACCCTGTCCAGGAAGCCAACCCCATGTCCGGGATCGGTACTGGTGCCGGTATCTGGCTGGTCGCCAGCTCCATGATCTCGCTGTTTGTCGGGGGGTGGGCGGCAGGGCGTCTGGCTCAGCGTGAAGGTGCGTTTCACGGCTTGCTGGTGTGGGCCAGTGTTTCGCTGATCACGGTCTATCTGGTTTCCAGTGCTGTTACGGGCGTGGTACGCGGTGGTCTGAATCTGGCTGGCAGCGGCATGTCGGCACTGGGCAGCGGCATTGCTCAGGTCGCGCCTGCGCTGGGCGGCAAGATTCAGGAGCAACTGCGTGCGCAAGGTATCGACTTCAACCTCAACGATATTCAGGGTGAAATCGAAACCGCCATGCGCCAGACCGGAAAACCCGAACTGAACCCCGATAATGTCAGGCAGGAGGCCCAGTCCACCCAACAGGACGCGCAGAATACTGCCCGACAAGGTGCTCAGAACCCTCAACAAGCCGATGAGCAACTGGGTGGTCTGATGGATCGGATCAAGGCCAAGGGCGATCAGGCCTGGGATGCGGCCGACCGTCAGGCGCTGGTCAATCTGATCAAGGCCCGTGGCAACAAGACCGATGAAGAAGCCAACCAGATCGTCGATCAGGCTCAGGCCAGTTACCGCGAGGCTTATGCCAAGTATGAGGAGTTGAAGGCCCAGGCCGAGCAGAAAGCCCGTGAAACCGCCGAAGTTGCCGCCAAGCGCATTTCACAGGCGGCCTGGATTCTGCTGATCACGCTGGTGATCTCCGGTCTGGTGGCAGCAGGTGCCGGTGTTTTGGGACGTCGTACCCAGCCGCCCGTCAAGGCGGTGGTTTCCTGATTCATGCTTCAGGCTGAGGGCTTCAAACTGAAGGCTCCCGCGCAGTATGCGGGAGCGCTGCTTCAGATCCAGCGGTCATTCTCGGCGGTCATCTCGCCAGTGTGCTCGCCGGTATTGATGACGCCACGGGGTTCGACCAGCAGAATCCTGGCCTCCCGCGCCGCACAAGGCTTGTGCTCGACACCTTTGCCGACCACATACATTTCTCCTGCTCCCAAAGTGACCTTGCCATCGCGCAGGTGAATCTCCAGTTCGCCTTCCAGGACGATAAAGACTTCATCCGTGTCGGCATGGCTATGCCAGATGAACTCGCCTTCGACCTTGACCAGCTTGAACTGGTAGTCATTCATCTGCGCGATGACCTTGGGGGTCCATTGCTCGGAAAACAGGGAAAACTTGTCGGCAAAGTTGATTGCCGTTGCAGATGCTCCATTCACAGAAAAGACCTCGTTCCAACCCGGTGAATGGCGGCCTGGTGCTTCTAGCACCAGGTCGCCGATGCTGCTGGAAGTTATAGACGCTTCAAGGCCAGAGAGATGGCCTCGCCCAATGCCCTGACATACGGTGCCGTTACCAGCGTATTGTGCTCGCCGCGCAGCGGGGTGACTTGCAGGCGGTTGCCCTGCAGGTCGCTCCAGCCCAGAGTCGCATCGACACGCTCTTGGTCCTTGGCGGTAAACAGCGATACGTTCACTGCCGTCACAGGGCTGACATAGGCATCGACCGCCTGACGAATGGCATAGGCAACCTTCAGGTGAGTGCGCAGAGACTGGGCGTCGATGTCTTTGCCCAGCTCCTGCGGCAACAGGTCGTTGGCCAGGCACAGTGCAAGCATCTGCTCGATCCTGTTGGCAGCGGCATGGGCATCCAGCTCGTTTCTGATGGCCGGTTCGATCCGTTCCGGCAGCCATTCGAGCAGGAATTGCGTTTCGCTGAGTGGTTTCTCGGCAGGCGCTGTCTTGTGTACCGAGGTATCGATAATCCCCAGGAACTCCACCGTTTCACCCGCAGCAATGGCCTGATGAGCCATTTCATGGGCGATCAGGCCACCAGCCGACCAGCCCGCGATGCGGTAAGGCCCCTTGGGCTGCACGGCGCGAATCGCTGTGAGGTAGCTGGCGGCAAGGGCCTGGATCGTGTTCGGGGTCTTTTCCCCGGCAGCGAAACCACTGGCCGCCAGCCCGTAGACCGGCACCTCGACATTCAGCTCCGGTGCCAGATCCCTTGCATATTGCACTTCGCCGCCCAATGGGTGGACCAGGAACAGTGGCCGCTGGCTGCCGCTGCGACGGATAGGCACCAGATTGCTCTGTGCTGCCTGACCAGCCTTCTGGTCCAGAGTCCGGGCGAAACCGGCCACGGTAGGTTCGACAAACAGATCACGGACCGCGATTGCCTTGCCCAGCACCTTGCGCAGCCTTGAGGTCATTTGTACGGCCATCAGCGAGATGCCGCCCAGTTTGAAGAAATCATCGTGGCGACTGATCTGCTCGGTCTTGAACAGCTCTTGCCAGATGCGTGCAATCGCCAGTTCCGTATCGCCTTGCGGGGCCTCATAGGGCAAGGCTTCTGCTTCTTGTGCATCCAGTGCCGAGGCGGGCAGGTGCGGCGCGGACTCGGCACGCACCAGCGCGGGCAACTGTTCCAGCAGCTTGCCGACCGGTTGCCGGGCATCCGCGATCAGATGCTCCAGGTTCAGAGTGAACAGATCGAGAATGTTCTGCACCGTTGCGGTATCGAACAGGTCGCTGGCGTACTGCATGCTGCCGTACAAGCTGCCTTGATCCTCGGTAAGAGACAGCGACAGATCGAACTGGGTCGTGTGGTGAGCACTTTCCAGGGACTCGATCTCAAGTCCGGGCAGCGTCAGCGGTGCTGGCGGGGTGTTGTTGAGGCTGAGCATCACCTGGAACAGCGGGCTGTGGCTCATGCTGCGGGTCGGCTGCAGCGCGCTGACCACCTGCTCGAAAGGCAGATCCTGATGATTGAAGGCTGCCAGGGTCAGGTCTCTGATGCTGACCAGCAACCTGGAAACACTCGTCTCACGCTCAGCCTTGACCCTTAAGGCCAGGGTGTTGGCGAAGAAGCCGATCAGCGGCTCCAGCTCGGTACGCTGCCTGTTGGCGACCGGTGTCCCGACCACCACATCATCCTGGCCGCTGAGGTGAGTCAGCAGAGTCGACCAGCCAGCCAGGAGGGTCATGAACAGGGTGGTGCCCTGTGCCTGGCTGAAGGTACGCAACTGTTCGCTCAGCGCTGCGGGCAAAGTGAAGTCGAGGATGCCGCCGGCATAGCTCTGCACGGTTGGGCGAGGCCGGTCGAGTGGCAGGTTCAGCAAGGCGGGTGCGCCTTGCAGGTGCTTGTGCCAGAAGTCGGTCTGGGCCTGCAGGGCTGCACCCTGCAACCACTGCCGTTGCCAGACGGCGTAATCGGCGTATTGCAGCGGCAAGGCTGGCAGCGGGTCCTTGTTCCCCTGGCTGTAGGCGCTGTAAAGCACGCTTATTTCGTGGGCCAGAACACTGTTGGACCAGCCGTCCGAGATGATGTGGTGCAAGGTGATGAACAACACATGCTCATTGTTGCCAGTCTGTACCAGACAACCTCTGAGCAGTGGCCCGTTGCCGAGATCGAACAGAGTACTGGCATTGGTTTCACCCAGTTGCTCGATGGTCCGTTGACGTTCCTCGGCCAGCAACTGACGCAAATCATGCCGCGTCAGCGAGAAACCACGGTCCGCAGGTGCGATTTTCTGTTCCGGTTGGCCATCGACCAGTGCAAACGAAGTCCGCAGGTTTTCATGGCGGGCCACCAGACGGTCAAGGGCGGCCTGCAAGGCATCGGGGTTCAGCTGTCCACTCAGGCGCAGTGCCACTGGCAGGTGATAGGCGGCACCGGCTGCCGGGTCCAGATGATCCAGGAACCACAAGCGTTGCTGCGAAAACGACAGGGCAAGCTTTTCCTTGCGGTTGGCCAGCGGGATGGTCTGGCTTTGTTCGGACGAAGCCGATTCCACTCGTGCTGCAAGACCGCGCACAGTCGGGGCGTCGAACAGCTCACGCAAGGTCAGCCGGGTGCCGAGCTTGCGGCGCAGCCGCGAGAGCAATTGCACTGCCAGCAGCGAATGGCCGCCCAGTTCCAGGAAGCCATCGTTACGGCCGACTCGCTCCACATGCAGCAAGTCCTGCCAGATTTTGGCAATGGCTTCTTCCACCTCGCCCTGTGGTGCCTCATAGGCACGGCTGGCAAGCGATTCCTGGCCCGGAGCGGGCAGGGCGCGGCGGTCGAGCTTGCCGTTGGCGGTCAGTGGCATGGATTCCAGTTGCACGAAGGCGCTGGGCACCATGTATTCCGGCAGGCGCTTGAGCAGCAAGGCGCGCAGTTCCTCGGCAGAAGTCGGTTCGCCACAGATATAGGCCACCAATCGGCTGCTGCTGGCTTCGCCTGGGTTGTCTTCACGGGCAATCACTACTGCTTCACGTACTGCCGGAGAGGTCAGCAATGCGCTTTCGATCTCGCCCAGTTCGATACGGAAGCCCCGGATCTTGACCTGGAAGTCGTTGCGTCCTGCGTATTCCAGGCTGCCGTCAGCTTTCCAGCGGCCCAGGTCGCCGGTCTTGTACAAGCGAGCCTGTTGATTACTGGAGAACGGATTGCTGAAGAAGCGCTCGGCGGTCATTTGCGGGTTGTTCAGATAACCGCGGGCCACACCGGCACCGCCGATATGCAGTTCCCCGGTCACACCCACCGGCACCGGCTGGCCACGCTTGTCGAGTACCAGCACCTGCATGTTGGACAGCGGCTTGCCGATGCTCGGACGGTCGCCCAGATCGCTGATCAGGCCCAAAGAGGCATCGACCGTGCATTCGGTCGGGCCGTACATGTTGTAGAAACGGATGTTCTGGCTCTGGCGCAGCTTGTCCCAGGTCGCAGCATTCAGGGCTTCGCCACCCAGCAGGACGCTGACCGGCTGATAGCTGCGACGTTCCAGCAATCCCGCCGCCAGCAATGTATCCAGCTGTGATGGCGTGGAATCGAAGGCATGGACCTGATGTTTCTCAAGGAAATCCAGCAGTTCATGGCCGCTGGCACGGATCAAAGGCGGAATGATGATCAGGCGATGGCCAAAGAACAGTTGCGCGATGCCCTTGATGGACATGTCGAAGTAGAACCCGGCATTGAGGGCCACATTGGCCTGCGGCGGGCAATGGGCGTGGGTGGTGCGGGCCATGACGTGACTGAAGTTGAACACCGAACGGTGCTCGACCATCACGCCCTTGGACTGCCCGGTTGAGCCGGAGGTGTAGATCACATAGGCCAGGTTCTCGGCGGTCAGGCCGATGCTGGCAGGGTCGATGTTCTTGTCGTATTGCGCGTCGTTATCGACCGATTCAAGGTCATGCTCATCGAGCAGGATCAGCATCGGACGGTTGGGTTCGGCAGGCAGGTGAGCAGTCAGTGCCTGCTGGCAGAGCAGAGCCTGAGCGTCGCTGTCCTTGAGGATAAAGGCGATACGGTCAGTCGGGTGATCCGGGTCGATCGGCACATAAGCGCCGCCAGCCTTGAGCACGGCGAGCAGAGCCACGATCATCTCGACGCCGCGTTCTGCACAGATGGCCACCCGCTGTTCTGGCTGAATGCCGTGGGACAGTAGACGCTGGGCCAACTGATTGGCCCGACGGTTGAGCTGGGCGTAGGTGAGCTGTTGCTGCTCATGCACCAGCGCAATGGCATTCGGCTGAACCTGAACCTGCTGCTCGAACAAGGTCTGCAGAGGGCGAGGGCTGCCAAAGTCGCTGGCGGTCTGGTTGAAACCGTTCAGCACCAATTGGCGCTCTGCCACAGGCAGGATGTCGAGGGTATCGGCCAGACGTTGCGGTGTATGTTCCAGCGCTTCCACCAGCACAGTCACCGCTTGTGCCAGATAATCGGCAATACGTTGCGGGTCGATACCGACCACTGTCTGGGAGGTCAGCGAGATCGCACCGTTTTCAGTCGCCACGGCAATTTCGATCGGGTAGTTGGTGTGGGTTTCCGAAGCCTCGAACTGGATACCGTCCCACTTGTCGAATTCAGCGATATTGCTGCCATCGGCAGTGATCATCTCGCCATGTCGGCAGTTGAGGATGACGGTAAACAGCGGCATCGAGGCATCGACCGCACTGCAACGCTGGGCCAGGGCCAGTGAAGCCTGTTCGTGGGTCAGCAGCTCGCTCAATTGCTGATAGGCATCCTGGACGATGTCGTTGACGCTTCTTTGCTCCAGGCGAATGCGCATCGGCAGGGTGTTGATGAACATGCCCAGTGCCTGGTCGGCACCGCTGGCACCCTGGGAACGGCCCGACAACACCGTGCCGAATACCGCATCGTCGCGTCCGCTGGTGGCCGCGACCACCAGCCCCCAGGCCGCATGGAACAGCACGGAATTGGGCACCCCACGGATTTTGGCCACGCGGTGAACGGCTGCGCTGACCTCATCGCTCAGGTAACGGATGGCCTTGGTATTGCCGGCACCGCTGCTCTGAACATCCAGCACACCATAGGGCGCAGTGGTTTCGTCCACGTCGCCCAGAAGTTTGCGGAAATAGGCTTCGTGCTCTTCCTGGGAAACCATGGCCGCCTTGGCAATAAAGTTCCGGTAAGGGTGAGACGGCGGCAGGCTGTGACCTTCGCCATGCAGGATGGCGTAGATCTCCGACATGATCAGGCGCAGGGTCACGTTATCGCTGATCAAGTGGTGATCCAGCAGCGCCAGCAGCCATTGCTCCCGTGTCCGGTCCCAGGTCATGTACGCCGCGATCAGCGGGGCCTGTTGCAGATCCAGGCTCAGGGTCTGGGTGTCGGTGTGTTCATGCAGCATCTGCAACGGATCGGCAGCCTGGCTGCTGTCGAGCACATTCACCGGCAGCGTTGCCTGGCGCTGCACGATCTGCACCGGTTTCGGCAGGCCGGACCAGCGCAGGGCCGTACGCAGGATGTCATGGCGATTGATCACGCTTTGCAGCGCCGCCAGAAACTCGTCCAGACGCTCGCGTTGTTTGAATTTCACGACAGTACGCATCAGGTACGCATCGCCCTGGCCCTGCAACAGGTGGTGGAAGAGAATCCCTTCCTGCAGCGACGAAAGCGGGTAGATGTCCTGCACATTGCCGGCACCACCCGGCACGTCAGCCACAATCTGCTCGATTTCCGCCTGAGTGAGCGTGACCAGCGGCAGCATGTCCGGGGTGATTTCCGTGCAGCCGTCAGGAATCAGATTTGGCGGAATTGCGGTGCTGGCAAGCTCGGTATCCGTAGACAGCACTGCGGCCATGGCCTTGAGTGTCGGTGCGGCAAAGACGCTGCGCACATCCAGCACGATTCCGCTCTGGCGCAGGCGCTCGATCAGGCTGATTACCAGGAACGAATGCCCGCCCAGCTCGAAGAAGTGATCTTCGCGCCCCACACGCTCGATACCCAAGAGTTCCTGCCAGGCCGACGCCAGGGCAATTTCCAGCGTGCCTTGAGGCGCTTCGTACTCGCGGGTTGCCGTTGCAGTGCGATCCGGCGCGGGCAGTGCGTTGCGATCCAGCTTGCCGTTGGTGGTCAGCGGCCATGCCGACAGGGGCATGAAAGCGCTCGGGATCATATGCTCGGCCAGGGTACTGGCCAGTTGCGAACGCAGGGCCGACGACTCCAGCGTCGCCTGTTCATGGGCGATCAGGTAAGCCACCAGACGTTTGTCACCGGGCGCATCTTCGCGCACGATCACCACGGCTTCACGCACGCCGTCGCAGGCTTGCAGACGGGCTTCGATCTCGCCCAGTTCGATACGGAAACCGCGGATCTTGATCTGTGAGTCGTTGCGGCCCACATAGACGATTCCGCCATCGGCCCGATAGCGCGCCACATCGCCTGTGCGATAGAGGCGTGCTTCAGGGCTGCTGGCAAACGGATCGGCGATGAAACGCTCTGCGTTGAGTTCAGGACGGTTCAGGTAGTGGCGAGCGACGCCTGCGCCGCCAATATAGATTTCGCCTTCGACACCGACCGGCACCGGCTGCCCGAAGGCATCCAGAATGCGCAGGCACAGGTCCTGCAGCGGTTCGCCGATCAGGCCGTTATCACCTGCATCGATTTCCGCCTGGCTGACGGCATGAAAGGTGGCATGTACGGTTATTTCGGTAATCCCGTACATGTTCACCAGTCGGGTGCGGGTCAGCGGCGTGTTCTGTGTCCAGGCACGCAGGGTGCGAACGTCCAGGGCTTCGCCGCCGAAAATCACTTCCTTGAGGCTGTGTGCTTCGTCGCTGCGCCCGGCGGCTTCGATGAACTGGCGGAAGGCGCTCGGCGTCTGGTTCAGCACGCTGACCCGCTCACGGCAGACCAGTGCATGGAAGTCATCCGGCGAGCGTGCCAGTTCGGTGGGCACGATCACCAGCTTGCCGCCGTAGATCAAGGCTCCCCAGATCTCCCAGACCGAGAAGTCGAAGGCGAAGGAGTGGAACAGCGTCCAGACATCGTCACTGCCGAAACTGAAGCTGGCCTGTGTGGCATCGAACAGTCGCGCCACATTGCCGTGCTCCACCAGCACACCTTTGGGCAGCCCGGTAGAGCCGGAGGTGTAAATCACGTAAGCGAGGTGCTGCGGACCAAGCTCTGGAGCCGGATTGCGGTCCAGGGTGGCGTCGGCTGCCGTTTCACTGTCGGTTTGCGGGTTCAGCTCGATCAGCGCAATGTCGGGACGGGCGCCCAGTGCATCCAGGCTGGCGGGCTGGGCCAGCAGGGCAACCGGCTGGCTGTCCTCCAGCAGATAAGTCAGGCGCGCCTGCGGATAGGCTGGGTCCAGCGGGACGTAAGCGGCACCGGCTTTCAGCACGCCGAGAATGGCGCACAGCATGTCCACGCCACGTTCGGCGAGAATACCGACCCGATCATCGGGCTTGACGTTCAAGTCGAGCAGTTGCCCGGCAATGCGGTTGGCCCGACGGTTGAGTTCCTGATAGCTGACCTGACGTTCGGCGAATTGCAGTGCAATGGCTTGCGGCTGTTGTTCCGCCATTTGCTCGAAACGCTGATGAATCAGGGTATGAGTGCCGAAATTCGCCACAGGAGGGCGCAATGACGGGTGCGCTTCTCGCTGGGCAGGCGTCAGCAGCGGCAGGGCCATGACCGGTTGTTCGCTGTCTCGGACAAAGGCTTCCAGCAGTACCTGGAAGGATTGGGCGAAGCGTTCCACGGTTGCACGATCAAACAGGTCGGTGGCGTATTGAATGGCACCGCCCAGCGTCCCGGCGTTTTCCGCCAGAGACAGCATCAGGTCGAACTGCGAGGTTTCCTGAGCCTGATTCAGGGCTGTCAGGGTCAGGCCCGGCAAGTTAAGCGGGCCATCGTCCGGGGTGTTGTTCAAGGACAGTGCAACCTGACACAACGGGTTATGGCTCAGGGAACGCGGAGGTTGCAGGGCTTCGATCACATGCTCGAAAGGTACTTCCTGGCGTTCATGGACCGCCAGCAGTGTGTCCCGGACCTGCACCAGCAGTTGCGCGACGCTCGGGCTGTCCTGCAATTGCACCCGCACCGGCAGCGTGTTGACGAAAAAGCCGATCAGGGATTCGACCTGCGCATTGCCACGGTTGGCAGTCGGCACGCCGATCACCACATCGCGCTCGTTGCCCAGCCGCGCCATCAGCACCGACCAGGCGCTGAGCAGGACCATGAACAGTGTGACGTCGTGTTGCTTGCAGCAGCGTTCCACCTGAGCGAGCAGTTGTGGGCTCAATGCCAGTGGCACGTCGGCACCGCGATAGCTTTGCAGCGCAGGCCTTGGGCGGTCGGCAGGCAGGGTCAAGAGAGTCGGCGCGCCACCCAGGTGCTCGCGCCATTGCTCAAGCTGGTTGACCAGTTGCGGGCCTGAAAGGGTTTCGCGCTGCCAGGCGGCATAGTCGGCGTACTGGACCGCCAGCGGTTCGAGCGATGGGGTATTGCCGTTGGCAAAGGCTTCATAAAGCTGCGCGAACTCCTTGACCAGCACACCCACGGACCAGCCATCGGAAATGATGTGGTGCTGGGTGATATGCAGGCGATATTCGTCATCGGCCAGACGCACCAGGCTGCCGCGAATCAGCGGGCCGTGTTGCAAATCGAACGGCGCTGCCGCTTCGCGCTGGGCGATACGTGCCGCGCTGGATTGTGCCTCCTCGAAAGGCAGGGCGCGCAGGTCGTGTTCGGTCAGGCTGAAGCCGCTGTCGGTGGCGGCAATCACCTGAACCGGCTGTTCACCGATACGCTTGAAGGTGGTGCGCAGCCCTTCGTGACGTGCCACCAGATGATCCAGTGCAGCTTTCAAGGCCTGAGTGTTCAGGTCGCCGCGCAATTGCAGGGACGCCGGCATGTGATAAGCGATGCTGGCATTGGGGTCCAGTTGATCGAGGAACCACAGGCGCTGTTGAGAGAAGGACAGGACCAGCGGAGCTTCACGGTCGATGGGCTGAATGCCGGCAACTGTGGTCTGTTCCAGCGCACCGATGACCCTGGCCAGTTCTTCGACGGTCGGGTGGCTGAACAGCTCACGCAGCATCAGTTCGCCGCCCAGCACCTGACGGACACGTGACACCAGTTGCGCGGCCAGCAGCGAGTGGCCACCCAGCTCGAAGAAGCCGTCACGACGCCCCACACGCTCAACGCCCAGCAGTTCCTGATAAATCTGCGCCAGTGCCTGTTCGGTGGTGCCCTGTGGCGCTTCATAGCCGCGCTCGGACATGGAATCTACGCCAGCAGCGGGCAGGGCATCCTGATCCAGTTTACCGTTGGCGGTCAGTGGGTAAGCGTTCAGGCTGACAAAGGCGCTGGGCACCATATAGTCCGGCAAGGTCGCGCCCAATTGCTTGCGCAGGGCCGCCACTTCAATCACGGCTCCCGGCTCGGGAATCAGGTAGGCGATCAGGCGTTTGCCCTGGCGGGCATCGTCGCGGGCCAGTACGCGCACTTCATGCACGCCTTCGCAGGCCAGCAACTTGGCCTCGATCTCGCCCAGTTCAATACGGAAGCCACGAATCTTGACCTGAGCGTCCATGCGGCCCAGGTGTACGATCTCGCCATTGCTCAGCAATTTGCCCAGGTCACCCGAGCGATACAGGCGCTCACCGGGGCGCAGCGGGTCGTCGATGAAACGCTCGGCAGTGAGTTGCGGACGATTCAGGTAGCCGCGCCCGACCCCAAGGCCACCGACACAGATTTCCCCCGGTACGCCCACCGGCAGCAGACGCTGTTTGCCGTCCATGACGTAGGTCACGGTGGTCGGGATCGGCCGTCCCACATTGGAAATGCTGGCGTTGATGTCATCGGCCTTGATGTGCTTGAAGGTCACATGCACGCAGGTTTCGGTGATGCCGTACATATTGATCAGCGCCACCTCGGGGAAGGCGTCATGGAACGCCCCCAGGCGATTCACTTCCAGGCTTTCGCCGCCAAAGATCACGTATTTCAAGGCGCGCAGAGCGGTTTCCTTGCGTCCCAGCGCGGCTTCGCTCAAGGGCAGGAAGGCCGAGGGAGTCTGGTTGAGGACCGTGACCTGCTCGCGTTCGAGGAAATCGAGGAGCAGCGCCGGATCACGGCGCTCGGGTTCCGGCACCAGCACCAGACGCCCGCCGTGCAGCAAGGCTCCGAACATTTCCCATACCGAGAAATCGAAGGCGTTGGAGTGGAACAGCGTCCAGACATCGTCGCTGCCGAAGCTGAAAGGGCTGCGGCTGTTGTGCAGCAGGCGTACTACGTTGCGGTGTTCCAGCAAGGTGCCCTTGGGCTGGCCGGTGGATCCCGAGGTGTAGATCACGTAGCACAAGTGGCCCGGCGCCGTCAGGTTGTCCAGGTTTGTAGCGGTAATGCGCTCTTCGTTCATCGAGGCGGGATCGAAGACTTCAAGATCCGGGTCTGCCAGGGATGCTGCTGTCTCTGCCCGTGCGATGATCTTGCGCACGCCGCTGTCTTTCAGAATGTAGGCCATGCGATCGGCAGGCGAGGCCGGGTCGATGGGCACATAGGCCGCGCCGGCCTTGAGCACGGCCAGGGTGCTGACAATCATGTCCAGCGAGCGGTCCAGCAGAATGGCGATCAACTCCTGGGTAGCGACCCCGCTGGCACGCAAGCGATGGGCCAGACGGTTGGCCCGCTCATTGAGGGCTTTATAGGTGAGCTGACCCTCGCTACTGTTGACCGCAATATGTTCCGGTGTGGCCAGCACCTGCGCCTCGAACAGTTGGTGCAGCGTTGCATCCGTCGGGTAAGCGGCTTCGGTGTCGTTCCAATGCAAGGCCTGAAGGAGTTTTTCCTGTTCATCCAGCAGCGGGATGTCATCCACCGGTTGTTCGGTATCGCCAGCAAAGGCATCCAGCAGACGCACGAAATGCTGCATCAGTTGCGCGATGAAGTCCTGATCAAAGAAGTCGGCGTTGTAGGTCATGTGGCCTTGCCACTGAGCTTCGCTGGCGACGATCAACAGATGCAGGTCGTTCTTGCCGTAACCCAGGCTGGTTTCCAGGGTACGAACTCCAAGGCCTGCAACCTGATCAGGCGTCTGGCGAGCCTGTTCGAAGTTGAACAGCACATCGAACAGCGCGGTGCGGCTCATGTCCTTGTCGGGATTGAGGGCCAGTACCAGTTGGTCGAACTGCATGTAGCGATGTTTGTGGGCCTGAGCCAGTTTTGTCGAGGTCTGGGTCAGCAAGCCTTGCAGCGAGGTGTTTTCATCGCAGGCACCGCGCAGCACCAGCAGGTTGCCGACCGGGCCGACCATGTCCTGCAAGACCACGTCTTCGCGGCAGGCAGCGGTGGTGCCGATCACCAGCTCGTCGTGCCCGGCATAGCGACGCAGCAGGGCGGTGAATGCACTCAGGGCCAGGCTTTGGGTCGAGACTCCGGCGCGGCGTGCGACGGCTTCGATAGCCTTGACCTGTCCGGTAGTGAGGGCAAAGGCATGGGTGGCCGGTGTGAACACATGAACCGCTGCGCGAGGACGGTTTAGAGGCAGTTCCATGGGCTGCAGCTTGCCGCGCAGTTGGTAGGCCCAGAACGAACGCAGGGATTCACGGGTCGCGGCAGGCAACTGACGCTGCCATTGGGCGAAATCATGATAGGTGACCGGCAGGTCTGAAAGTTGCGGTTCGCGCTCCGAGCAGGCCGCGTCATACAGCTCCAGCACGTCGCGCTTGATGATCTGCATCGAAGCCCGGTCGGCCAACAGGTGGTGAACGGTAATGGCCAGCACCGCTTCTTGAGTACCGTCCTGTACCAGCGTCGCCCGCACCAGACCGCCACCGTCCATATGCAGCGGCTGCGTCGCATCTTCCAGCGCAATGACGGTGCATTGACCGATTGCGGCTTGCAGACAGTTGAGGGGGAGCGAGGCGTTCTTTTCAAAACGCTGCCAGGCCCTGGCGCCATCGCTGAGCACCCGGCAACGGAGGATTTCATGGCGAACCATCAAGCCATTGAGGGCCGTTTGCAGCGCTGTGGTATTGATTTCACCACTGAGTTCCAGCAACAGCGGGATATTGTGGTAGATCGGGTTGGCGGCATACAGATAGCCAGTTTCAAAGGTATCGACGAACCAGATACGTTCCTGATGCCAGGACAGTGGCGTTTCCAGAGCGTCGTGGCTGACAGGCTGCACCTGTGGCAGTTCAAGATCCGGGTCCAGGTCCAGCGCGCCGACCCGGGTCTGTGGTGCATCGGTGAAATAGCGCAGCACTCGCTCGAAGCGCCGGGAAAGTCGTTCGATGGTCGAGACGTCGAACAGGGCCGTGGAGTAGGACAGGCTGCACACCAGTTGCTCGCCGCCCTCGTCAATGTGCAGAGACAGATCGTGCTGGGTGTCTTCCTGACGCGAAGACAGGAATTCCAGCGTCAGGCCCGGCAGGCTCAGCTGTTCTGCGTCGTTGCCGGCGTTGGTGTACAGCATGGTCTGGAAGATCGGGCTGTGGCTGGCACTGCGCGGTGGCTTGAGTGCTTCGACTACCAGGTCGAAAGGCGTGTCCTGATAGCTCGACGATTCCAGCATCAGGTTGCGCACCTGGGCCATGACTTCATCCAGGCTCGGATCAGCCTGCAAACGGACACGCAACGCCAGGGTGTTGGCAAAGAAGCCGATCAGACCTTGTACATCCTGGCGGTCACGATTGGCGGCGACAGTGCCGATCACTACGTCCTGCTGGCCGCTGATGCGGGTCAACAGCACGGCCCAGGCCGCCATCAGGGTCATGAATGGCGTTGCGGCGCGCAACTGGGCAAAGGCACCGATTGCGCGAGACAGCTCCTTGGGCAGAGTGAATTTCAGGGTGCTGCCTTCATGGCTTTGTACTGGCGGGCGAGGCCGGTCAGTGGGAACCGTCAGCAGGACGGGTGCGCCGCTCAGGTGATTACGCCAGAACTCCAGATGTTGTGTCTGGAGGTCGCCATTCATGCGTTGACGTTGCCAGGCGGCGTAGTCGGCATACTGGATCGACAAGGGCGGCAGCGGGTTCGGCTGGTTGCCGACAAAGGCTTCATAAAGCGCCGAGAACTCCCGGACCAGCACTTCAATGGACCAGCCATCGGAAATGATGTGGTGCTGGGTGATCAGCAGCAGGTGTTCTTCATCGGTCACTTGCAGCAGGCGACCACGAATCAGAGGCCCTTCCAACAGGTCGAAAGGCTCGGCGGCTTCGGCTTCGCTGATCCGGGTGGCGCTCAGGCGTGCCTGTTCGGGCGACTGCTCACGCAGATCCTGCTCCACCAACACAAAGCCACTGTCGGCAGCTGCGATGACTTGCACCGGTTGCTCGTTTTCTTGCTTGAAGGTCGTGCGCAGGCTTTCGTGACGCGCCACCAGATGGTCGAGTGCGGACTTGAGTGCCGATCTGTCCAGGCTGCCCGTCAGGCGCAAGGCCGCAGGCATGTGATAGGCCACGCTGGCGGTGTGATCAAGCTGGTCGAGGAACCACAAGCGTTGCTGGGCGAATGACAGCGGCAGCGCGGCGCTGCGGTCGGCGGCTTCGATTGCATCCTGCGGTGCCCGTTCGGTACGGCTGGCGCCGCGTTGCTGGAGCAGGCGCAGCAGGGCGGCGCGTTTCAACTGGTCGAGACTTTCGTTACGGTCGTTCAATTCAGGCATCCTTGGAGACAATAGCGAGCAGGTCGCTTTCAGAGAGCAAAGCCAGTTCCTGTTCGAGCGCGAGCAGGTCGTCGGCGTCGTACAGCGCCAGTTGCAAGGTGTTGATGTGGTCGGCCAGAGCCATCAGCGAGTTCTGTTCAAAAAGGGTTCTGAGAGGAATGTCGACGCCGGTTTCCTCACGAATCCGCAGGGTCAATTGCACCGCTGTCAGGGAGTGACCGCCCAGCTCGAAGAACGAATCGTTACGACCGATGTGCTCGAAACCGAGCAGGTCGGCCCACAGGCTGGCCAGCAATTGCTCGGTCTCGCCACTCGGGGCTTCATAGGCGCGCTGGGCAAAGGCTTGCTGATCCGGTGCTGGAAGCCGTGCGCGGTCGAGCTTGCCGTTGGGGGTCAACGGCATGGCATCGATGATCACGAAAGCGCCGGGCAGCATGTACTCGGCCAGTTGCGGCGCGAGTTCTTCGCGCAATGCCGTGGCACTGAGGACATGACCGGCCTGCGCGACCACATAGGCCACCAGCCGTTTCTCGCCGGGCACGTCTTCGCGGGCGATGACGGCCGCTTCCTTGACCCCGGCACAGCCGGCAAGCCGGGATTCGATTTCCCCCAGCTCGATCCGGAAACCCCTGACCTTGACCTGGAAGTCGTTACGGCCCATGAACGCCAGGCTGCCGTCGCTCAGGTAACGGGCCAGATCGCCGGTCTTGTACAGACGGGCATTGGCTTCGTCGCTGAACGGGTCGGCCAGGAAGCGTTCGGCATTGGCGGCTTCCAGGTTCAGGTAGCCGCGAGCGACCCCGTGGCCACCGATATACATTTCTCCCGTAGTACCGAAAGGCACGGGGCGCAGGTGTGGGTCCAGCAGGTAAATACGGGTATTGGCCATGGGCTTGCCAATGCTCACCAATGCTTCCATCCGCCGGTCGCCTGCTGCTTCGCCCACATAAGCGGCGGTACAGGATACGGTCGCCTCGGTAGGGCCGTAGGTGTTCACCAGTCGGGTGTGAGCCGGCCGGATCCTGGCCCATTGCTCCAGCTTCTGCGCCGACAGAGCATCGCCGGTCACGTTGATCAGCCGCACATTGCCCAGGCAGGCCAGGGCGCGCTCCGGTTGTGGGTGCCAGCCGCCGACCAGGCTGTGCCAGTGGGCCGATGTCATGTGCAGCACCGTTGGAGCCGCTTCGCCGATCAGCCCGTCAGTGCCGAAAATCTCCTGCGTCGGCATCAAAGTGGCGCCTGCCAGCAGGGCCGGGAAAATTTCCTCGACCGACAGGTCGAAGTTCGGCGAGTTCTGCTGCAATACCAGATCGTCCGAGGTCATTTCAAACAGACTGGCTGCATCCAGGCTGTAATTGACCAGGCTGCGGTGCTCGATCATTACGCCTTTGGGCAGGCCGGTCGAACCCGAGGTATAGATCACGTAGGCCAGGTTTCTGGAACTCAACGCCAGGTCCGGGTTGTGCTCCTGTTCCGGGTTGCTCCGGGCCAGGAACCCGGCATCGATCAGCAATGTCGGGATCGACAGCTCAGGCAGCGAGTCCAGCCGTCCAGCCCGGCTGAGCAAGACCTTCGGTGCGCTGTCGGTCGCAATATGCGCCAGCCGCTCGGCCGGATAATCGGGGTCCAGTGGTACATAGGCGCCACCGGCCTTGAGAATGCCCAGCATGCCGATGATCAGTTCCGGGCCACGCTCCAGCAGCAAGGCAACCCGATCGTCCGGTTGCAGACCCTGGGCCAGCAACTGGTGGGCGACGAGGTTGGCCTGACGGTTGAGCTCCTGATAGCTCAGGTTCCGCTCGCGGTCCCGGACGGCAATCGCCTCGGGTTGGCGCAGCACCTGTGCTTCAAAGAGCTGGTGGATGCAGGTGTCCTGCAGATAGGCCGTCTGAGACTGGTTGAGTTCGACCAGCACTCGCTGACGTTCTTCGTCCGATAGCAGGTCCAGGTCGGCAAGCTCGATGTCCGGATTTTCCGCCAGTGCCTGGACCAACAGTTTCAGGGCTTTGAGTGTCATGTCGGCGATGCGCCGGGCATCCATGACCGGCACACTTTGCAGGGTGAGTGTCAGGTGCTGAGGATAATCGTCCACCGACAGCGACAGCGGATAGTCGCCGTTATCGACGTCGGTCAGCACCCGTATGCCGGGCCAGTCCGCCAGCCCTTCGGCAGCCCGGGCATGCAGGCGGTAGTTGAGCAGGCTGGTAAACAGCGGCAGGCCAGTGTCGATACCGCTGCAACTCTGGGCGGTGGTCAGTGCAGCCTGTTCGTGGCCCAGCAACTCGCTCAGGTCCTGATGAGTTTCGCCGATCAGGCCCTGAACGCTTCGTCCTGCCAGTTGTACGCGCACCGGCAGGGTATTGATAAACATGCCCACGGCACTTTGCGCCCCGGCACCGCCTTGCAGGCGGCCGGAGAGCACGGTGCCGAACACCACGTCATCGCGGCAAGTGCAACGTGCCAGCACCATCGCCCAGGCAGCATGCAGGATCGTCGCGGGCAGTACGCCGCGGCTTCGGGCCTGGGTGCGCAGGCTTTGGGTGAAGCCTTCGTCGAGTGTCAGGATGTGGTTCTGGAAGTCGCTCTGTACATCCATCACGTCGAATGGCGCAGTCGGGCTGTCCACGTCTGCCAGACGCCGACGGAAGTAGTCCTCATGCAGTTCGACCGGGCTGGCCAGAGTCTGCGCGACAAACTCGCGATAATGCTGGGGTTCAGGCAAGCGGGCTGCGTCGCCGTCCATGATCGTGCGGATTTCGTCGAGGACGATGCCCAGGCTCACATGGTCGTTGATGATGTGATGGTCAAGCAGTGTCAGCAGCCAGCATTGTGTGTCTACATCATGGGTGATGTGGGCGTGGATCAGCGGTGCCTTGCCCAGATCGATACGCTGACGGCCCGGCTCGGTGGCGCGTTCCAGTTGCCCGCGAATGTCGTCGCCTGTGAAGTCCAGACTGTTCACGGTCAGTCGTGCGTTGCGCTGTACTACCTGTAGTGGTTGCGGCAGGCCGCTCCAGTGTATTGAGGTGCGCAGGCTGTCATGCCGGTCGATGACCTGTTGCAGCGCCTCCAGGAAGGCATCGAGGGTTGCCCGCTCGCTGAATTCGAGGACCGAACGCACCAGATAGGCGTCGCCTTCCTGGTCCAGCAGATGGTGGAACAGGATGCCCTGCTGCAAAGGCACCAGTGGATAGACGTCCTGGATATTGGCCGCGCCGCCCGGTACTTGCATGACGATATGGTCGATGTGCGACTGGCTGAGCTCCACCAGCGGCAGCAGGTCCGGGGTCAGTTCTGTACAACCGGACGGTATCGGGTTGGCCGGTGTCTCGAATTGCAATACGTTGCCGTGCTGCAAGGTCGCAGCCAGTTCGTGCAGGCTTGGCGCGGTGAATACGCTACGCACGTCAGCGTTCAGGCCCAATTGACGCAGACGATCGATCAGCGTGACGGCCATCAGCGAGTGACCGCCCAACTCGAAGAACCGGTCATGGCGCCCGACTTTTTCCAGCCCCAGCAGTTCCTGCCAGAGCGTGGCAAGCACGGTTTCGGTTTCGCCCTGGGGCGCTTCGTTCCGGCGGCTGGTGAAGGCCTGCTGATCGGGCACTGGCAAGGCGCGGCGGTCGAGCTTGCCGTTAGGGGTCAGTGGCAATTCATCGAGCTGAACGAAGGCGCTGGGCACCATGAAATCAGGGAGCCGTTCAAGCAGTTGCGCGCGCAATTGCTCCACGGACAGTGATTCGCCGCACAGGTAGGCGACCAGCCGCAGGTCCCTGGCCTGTCCGGGCGTGTCGTCCCTGGCCAGTACCACCGCCTGGCGCACGCCCGGACAGGCGGCGAGGGCGTTTTCGATTTCACCCAGCTCGATGCGCAGGCCACGGATCTTGACCTGATCGTCATTACGGCCCAGGAACTGCAAGGTGCCGTCCGGCAACCAGCGACCCAGATCACCGGTGCGGTACATGCGTTGTCGATCGTTGCCGAACGGGCAGATCGGGAAGCGTTCGGCGCTCAGTTGTGGCTGATTGAGGTAGCCACGTGCGACCCCGGCACCGCCGATATACAGCTCACCGACCACGCCGGTGGGCAGCGGTTCGCCATGGCGGTCGAGGACGTAGACCCGGGTATTGTCCAGTGGTCGTCCAATACTTCGGTTCGGGGTGTCCTGCGGCTGGACTTCAGCGGCAGTCGTCACGATGGTCGCCTCGGTTGGCCCGTAGGTATTGAGCAGCCTTGGAGTATGGCCAGGGCGTGCGAACCACTGCTGCACGGCCTCTGTGCTCAATTCCTCGCCGCCGATGACCACCACGCGCACCTGCTCGGGAATCGGCGCCTTCTGGTCCTGAGCCAGCTGTTGCCAGAAGCGGGTGGGCAGGCTCACCACACTCAACCTGTTTTCCGCACACAAGGCCCAGAAGTTGCTGGCGTAGGTGAGCCAGTCATCGTTGCGCAAGACCAGCGTGGCGCCGCTGACCAACGCGCCGAAAATCTCCTCGGTGGAGGCGTCGAAGTTGACCGAAGCGAATTGCAGCGAGCGTTCTCCAGCGACCAGGCCGGTCAGCTTGCAGATTGCCGCCACTTCGTTGCGCAGGCCCGCATGTTCAAGCATCACGCCTTTCGGTGTACCGGTGGAGCCGGAGGTGTAGATCACGTAGGCCAGGTTCGATGCCGTCAGCCCAAGCGCAGCAGCATCCGGGTTGCTGTCATCGAGGGTGGTCCAGGGCTGGAACTCGTCATCCAGGGCAATCACTTGCAGGCCAGCGGGCAGTTCGCCCAGACGCTGCAAGGCCCCGTGCTCGCAGAGCAAGGCACGCGGTGCGCTGTCACGCAGCATGTACGCCAGGCGTTCCGCAGGGTACGCCGGGTCCAGCGGCACATAGGCTGCACCCGCCTTGAGGATCGCCAGCAAGGCGACGATCAGGCGCGGGCTGCGCTCGATGGCCAGTGCCACACGGTCATCGGGCTGGATGCCGGTGGCCAGCAGGTAATGGGCCAGGCGGTTGGCCTCGGCGTTCAGCTCGGCGTAGCTCAGTTGCCGGTCTTCGAAGATCAGTGCCAGTTCGTCAGGCTGATTGCGAACCTGTTGTTCGAACAGCTCATGGATGCAGGGATTGCCCGGTAATGGCCGTTCGGTTGCGTTCCAGCCATGCAGCACTTGCTCGCGCTCCTCCTCGTTGAGCAGCGGCAGGCGGCTTATCGTTTGCAGATCGTTGCCCAGCAGGCCGTCCAGCAAGGTCTGGAAGTGGGACATGAAGCGGGCAATGGTGCTGTCGTCAAACAGGTCGCTGGCGTATTCCACGCTGCCGGTCAGGTCGGTGCCGTCGTCGGTCAGTGACAGCGACAGGTCGAACTGGGTGCTGCGGTGTTCGTAGTCCTCGGCGCTCAGCGTCAGCCCCGGCAGTTGCAGGGCAGGCTCGGCGTCGCCGTTCTTCAGCGCCAGCATGCTCTGGAAGACCGGGCTGTGGCCCAGGCTGCGAGCCGGGTTCAGGGTTTCCACCACATGCTCGAAAGGCAGCTCCTGATGACTGAAAGCCCCCAGCGTGCTGGCTTTCACTTGCTCAAGCAGTTGCGTGACGGTCGGTTCGTCGTCCAGTCGTACGCGGATCGCCAGGGTATTGACGAAGAAGCCGATCAGCGACTCGGTTTCCTCGCGTTGCCGGTTGGCGACCGGTGTGCCGATCACGATGTCGGTCTGTCCGCTCAGGCGTGACAGCAACGCTGCCCAGCCCGCCATCAGAGTCATGAACAGGGTATTGCCATGGCGGCGACTCAGGGCACGAAGCCCCGACGTCAGTTCAGTGGGCAACGCAACGTTGTACTGGCCGCCTGCATGGCTCTGGACCAGTGGACGAGGGCGGTCGGTGGGCAGTTCCAGCAGGGTTGGCGCGCCCTGAAGGTGTTGTTGCCAGTAATCCTTCTGCGCCTGCAAGCGTGAGCCCGACAGCCATTGCCGCTGCCAGACGGCATGGTCGGCGTACTGGATGGCCAGAGAAGGCAGCGGATCGGTCTCGCCTTTGGCGAAAGCACTGTAAAGCGCGCTGAACTCGTCGATCAGCACGCCCAGCGAAGCACCGTCGGAAATGATGTGGTGCAGGGTTACCCAGAGCCGATGCTCGTCATCGCCCAGGATGACCAGATGCGCCCTGACCAGCGGCCCTTTGGCCAAGTCGAAAGGCTTGGCCACTTCTTCCTCGGCCATGCGTTGCAGAGTGAGCCGGTCCACTGGATGGGTGACGGTGGTTTCACTGATGACGATGCCACTGCCTGGCGCCGCGATATGCTGCTGCACTTGCGTGCCATGGCGCTCGAAGGTGGTACGCAGGCTTTCGTGGCGCTCCACGATCCTGGCCAGCGCCCGTTGCAGAGCAGCGCGGTCCAGCTTGCCGGTCAGGCGCAGCAGTGCCGGGATGTGATAGGCAGCGCTGGCGTTGCGGTCCAGTTGGTCGAGGAACCACAGACGCTGCTGGGCCAGGGACACCGGCAACGCTTGCTGGCGGTCTGCCAGAGGAATCGGTTGCGAACGGGATTGATCGGCCTGGGCGACATAGGCCGCCAGTTCCTGCAGCGAGGACTGGGCGAATAGCGTACGCAGGTCGATTTCAACACCCAGTTCGGTGTGCAGGCGAGCCTGTAACTGAACGCTCAGCAGCGAGTGGCCGCCCAGCTCCAGGAAGCCATCGTTGCGACCGACTCGCTCCACATGCAGCAAGTCCTGCCAGATGTTGGCAATCGCTTGTTCCACTTCACCCTGCGGTTCTTCATAGGCCCGGCTTGCCAGCGAGTCCTGGCCCGGAGCGGGCAGGGCGCGACGGTCGAGCTTGCCGTTGGCGGTCAGCGGCATGGCGTCCAGTTGCACGAAGGCGCTGGGCACCATGTATTCCGGCAAGCGCTTGATCAAACGTGCCCGCAGCTCTTCGGCAGAAGTCGGCTCGCCACAGACATAAGCCACCAACCGGTTGCTGCTGGCTTCGCCGGGGTTGTCTTCACGGGCAATCACTACCGCTTCACGCACCGCTGGAGAAGCCAGCAGTGCGCTTTCGATCTCGCCCAGTTCGATACGGAAGCCCCGGATCTTGACCTGGAAGTCGTTACGCCCGGCGTATTCCAGGCTGCCGTCGGCTTTCCAGCGACCCAGGTCGCCGGTCTTGTACAAGCGTGCCTGCTTATCACTGGAGAACGGGTTGGAGATAAAACGCTGGGCAGTCAGTTGCGGGTTATTCAGATAGCCGCGGGCCACACCGGCACCGCCGATATGCAGCTCCCCGGTCACGCCCACCGGCACTGGCTGACCACGCTTGTCGAGTACCAGCACCTGCATGTTGGACAGCGGCTTGCCGATGCTCGGACGGTCGCCCAGCTCGCTGATCAAGCCCAAAGAGGCATCGACCGTACACTCGGTCGGGCCGTACATATTGTAGAAATGGATATTCTGGCTCTGGCGCAGTTTGTCCCAGGTCGCAGCATTCAGGGCTTCGCCACCCAGCAGGACGCTGACCGGCTGGTAGCTGCGGCGCTCCAGCAAGCCAGCCGCCAGCAGGGTATCCAGCTGTGATGGCGTGGAATCGAAGGCATGGACCTGATGTTTCTCAAGGAAATCCAGCAGTTCATGGCCGCTGGCCCGGATCAGCGGTGGAATGATGATCAGGCGATGGCCGAAGAACAGTTGCGCGATGCCCTTGATGGACATGTCGAAGTAGAAGCCAGCATTGAGCGCGATATTGGCCTGTGGTGGGCAATGGGCGTGGGTGGTCTGCGCCATGACGTGGCTGAAGTTGAACACCGAACGGTGTTCGACCATCACACCCTTGGACTGCCCGGTTGAGCCGGAGGTGTAGATCACATAAGCCAGGTTCTCGGCACTCAAGCCCACGGATTCCGGGTCAAAGTTCTCGTCGTACTGCGGATCGTCATCGATGACTGCCGGGTCGTGCTCATCGAGCAGGATCAGCGCCGGGCAATAGCGAGCTGCAGGCAGGTGAGGAGTCAGGGTCTTCTGGCACAGCAGCAAACGGGCGGCACTGTCCTTGAGGATAAAGGCGATGCGATCAGCCGGGTGATTGGGGTCGATTGGCACATAAGCGCCGCCGGCCTTGAGCACCGCGAGCAGGGCCACGATCATCTCGACGCCGCGATCCGCAAAGATGGCGACCCGTTGTTCTGGCTGAATGCCGTGTACCAGAAGACGCTGGGCCAACTGGTTTGCGCGGCGGTTTAACTGAGCATAGGTAAGCTGTTGTTGCTCGAAAACCAGAGCGATGGCATCCGGTCGGGTCAGCGCCTGAGCCTCGAACAAGGTCTGCAAGGGTCTTGGCGTACCGAAGTCGATGGCAGTCTGGTTGAAACCGGTCAGTACCTGCTGGCGTTCAGCTTCGGACAGGATGTCGAGGGTGTCAGCCAGACGCAGCGGCGTCTGTTCCAAAGCGTCGACCAGCGTACTGACAGCCTGGATGAAATAGCTGGCAACACGCTGCGGATCGACACCGGCGGCTGTCTGGGTGGTCAGTGAGAAACCTTGGCCTTCATCGGCCATGGCGACTTCAATCGGGTAGTTGGTGCGGGCTTCGTTACTGAGGAAGCGCACGCCGTTCCATTGCAGTACGGCCTCGTCATTGGCCAGAGATCCACCATCGGTCTGATGGCGATAATTGAGCAGGGTGGTGAACAGCGGCAGCGAGGCCTGTACACCGCTGCAACGCTGGGCCAGCGCCAGAGAGGCCTGTTCGTGACCGAGCAACTGGCCAAGATCCCGGGCTACTTCGCTGACCAGTTCGCGGACACCTTGCCCGGCAAGGCTGATGCGCACCGGCAGGGTATTGATGAACACCCCCAGCGCCCGTTCGGAGCCGGACGAACCTTGCAGGCGGCCCGACACCACAGTGCCGAACACCACGTCGCTCTGATCGGTGCAGCGGGCCAGAACCTGCGCCCAGGCGGCATGGAACAGCACTGCCGGAGTCATGCCCTGGCGGCGGGCCTGCTCGCGGATGGCGTGGGCCAGCTCCGGTTCCAGGTACTGGCTGATTTCGCTGACGTCGGCTCCGTCGCCTTGCACATTGAGCAGATCGAAAGGGGCGGTAGGTGTATCGATTACTGCCAGACGTTCGCTGAAATAGGCTTCGTGAACCTCGGGCGTGCTGGCCAGGGTCTGGGCGACGAAATCCCTGTAAGGCATCGGTACCGGCAGTTGATCGCTGCGATCCTGCATGATCGTCTGGATTTCTTCGAGAATGATCGCAAGGCTGACGTGGTCGCTGATCAGGTGATGATCGAGCAACGCCAGCAGCCAGCGCCGGGATTGCGGGTCCTGGACGATCCGGGCACTGAGTAGCGGTGCCTTGGTCAGGTCCATGCGCAGATGGCGCGGGTCGCTTGCCCGTTGCAGTTGTTCAAGAGCTGTCGAGTGGCCTTTGAGTGCCAGTGTCTCTACCGGCAAGGTGGCCTGACGCTGAACGATCTGCACCGCCTGTGGCAGGCCGCTCCACTGAACGGAACTGCGCAGGATGTCGTGGCGGTCGATGACCTGCTGCAAGGCGTCGAGAAAGGCATCCAGGTGGGTGCGGTCGTCGAATTCGATCAGCGAGCGCACCAGATAGGCGTCGCCCTCGTGACCCAGCATGTGGTGATAGAGAATGCCCTGTTGTAATGGCACCAGCGGGTAGATGTCCTGGACATTCGCTGCGTCGCCCGGCACTCGCTGGGCCAGGGTGTCGAGTTGTTGCTGGCTCAATTGAACCAGCGGCAGCATGTCCGGCGTCAGCGCCGTGCAGCCATCGGGAATCAGGTTCGCCGGGGCGACGAACAGCGAGTCGTTGCCGCC
Source organism: Pseudomonas serbiensis (assembly GCF_030580745.1). Classification (NCBI taxonomy): domain Bacteria; kingdom Pseudomonadati; phylum Pseudomonadota; class Gammaproteobacteria; order Pseudomonadales; family Pseudomonadaceae; genus Pseudomonas; species Pseudomonas serbiensis. The sequence goes on along the minus strand of NZ_JAUQOO010000018.1, from coordinate 15,427 downwards.
CTCGATGGCTGTGGCCATGTCCCGCAACAGTGGTGTACTGAACACGGCCCGTACATCGGCGACCAACCCTTGCTCACGCAAACGCTCGATCAGGCTGACGGCTTTCAGTGAGTGCCCGCCCAAGGCAAAGAAGTGATCGTTACGGCCTACGGTTTCAATGCCGAGCACTTCTTGCCAGGCCTGCGCCAACAGGGTTTCGGTGGCACCTTGGGGCGCCTCGTGTGCGCGATTGGCATAGGCTTCGGCGGTGGGCTCGGGCAGCGCCTTGCGGTCCAGCTTGCGGTTGGCAGTCAACGGGAAGGCCGGCAGGCTCACGAACGCAGCGGGCATCATGTATTCAGCCAGTAGCGGAGTCAGTTGCGCGTGCAGCTCTGACGCCTCGATGCTCTGGCCGTCACGGGGAACGACATAGGCCAGCAGGCGCTTTTCACCTGCACTGTCGGCGCGGGCAATGACCGCCGCTTCCTTGATGCCCGGCAGGCTGCCCAGACGGGCCTCGATTTCTCCCAGTTCGATGCGGAAGCCCCGCACCTTGACCTGGAAGTCATTGCGGCCCAGATATTCGATACGTCCGTCCGGCAGATAGCGGGCCAGGTCACCGGTCTTGTACATGCGGGCGTCAGGCTGATCGCTGAACGGGTCTGCCAGGAAACGCTCCAGAGTAATGGACTCCAGATTCAGATAGCCTCTGGCTATGCCATCGCCGCCGATGAACATTTCCCCCGAAGCACCGAACGGTACGGGTTGTTGCTGCTCGTCCAGCAGATAGATCCGGGTGTTGGCCATGGGTGTGCCGATGGTGGCATTGCCGCTGGCTTCGCTATCGTCGGCAGAACCCTGCACATAGGCGGCAGTGCAAGACACCGTCGCTTCGGTCGGGCCGTAGGTATTGACCAGCTTCACATGGGCCGGGCGGATGGTTTCCCACTGTTGCAGCTTTTGTGCGGACAGCGCATCGCCGGTCACGTTGATCAGGCGCACGTCTTTCAACTGCCTTGTGGCCAACTCGGCATTCAGGTGCCATTCACCCACCATGGTGTGCCAGTGGGCGGCGGTCATGTGTACCATGGTCGCGACGGGTTCATCGTCATCCTGCCGGGTGCCGAACAGGCTGCGGGTCGGTTTCAGGGTCGCGCCAGCCAACATGGCCGGGAAGATTTCTTCGATGGAAAGATCGAAGTTCAGGGTGTTCTGCTGCAACACGGTGTCGCGGGTGCTCAGCTCGAACAGACGGGCCGCATCGAGGCTGTAGTTGACCAGTGAGCGGTGTTCGATCATGACCCCTTTCGGGTTGCCGGTGGAGCCGGAGGTGTAGATCACATAAGCCAGATGCTCAGGCTTCAGGTCGGCAACGAACGGATTGTCATCGCGGCCCTCGATGGGCTCATCCAGCAGCACCAGCGGGATCGACAGTTGTGGCACGCGCCCCAGAACCTCGTGCTGGCTGACCAGCACCGAGGGCGCGCTGTCTTCCAGCATGTAGGCAATGCGTTGTTCAGGATAATCCGGGTCCAGCGGCACATAGGCCGCGCCCGCCTTGAGAATACCCAGTAAACCGACCACCATCCTGGCGCTGCGCTCTACGCAGATCGCCACCCGGTCGTCTGGTCGAACCCCCAGGCCGATGAGGTGATGCGCCAGGCGGTTGGCCTGCCGGTTGAGTTCGCTGTAGCTCAGGCGCTGGCCCTCGAAAGCCACTGCCAGCTCATCGCCGCGCACGCTGGCCTGATCCTCGAACAGACTATGGATGGTCCGGTCGTGGGGGTAAGGTGTGCGGGCGGGGTTCAGATCCTGCAGCACCCGCTGACGCTCGCTGGCGTCGAGCAGTTCGATATGTTCCACCACCGAGCGGTCGTCGTCGGCCATCGCTCGCAGAATGCGCTCGAAGTAACCGAGATAGCGCTGTGCTGTGGCTTCATCGAACAAGGCGGTGGCGTATTCGAGGTTACCGCTCAGGCGGCCATTGGCTTCACCCAGGTCAAGGGACAGGTCGAATTTGGCGATGTCGTTCAACAGGCCAAGGTCTTCAAGCAGCAGTTCGCCCAGTTCGGCCTGGCCGACGCCGGTGTCCTGCCAACTGAGCATGGCTTGAAAGATCGGGGTGTGGGACAGGCTGCGGAACGGATTGACGATTTCCACGACCTGCTCGAAAGGCAGGTCCTGATGACGCTGGGCAGCCAGGGTCTGGGCCTTGACCCGTGCCAGCAGCGATCCGACATCGGGTTGCCCCGAGGTGTCGACACGAATCGCCAGGGTGTTCACGAAGAAGCCGATCAAAGGCTCGACTTCGGAACGGGTCCGGTTGGCCATGGGTGAACCGATCACCACTTCGTCTTGACCGCAAAGTCGGCTGAGCAGGGCGGCCCAGGCGCTCATCACGGTCATGTACAGGGTTGCGCCGTGGCGTTGGCTCAAGGCCTTGAGAGCCTGGGTCAGTTCTTCGTCAAAGGCCACAGGCAGGCTGGCACCGCTGTAGCTCTGTTCCGCCGGGCGTGGCCGGTCGGTTGGCAGGGTCAGCAGTGCTGGCGCATCGGCCAGTGTTTCCTTCCAGTAGCGGCTTTGCTTCTCCAGCACCTCGCCGGTCAGCCAGCGACGCTGCCAGGCAGCGTAGTCGGCGTATTGCAACGCAAGAGGCGGCAATGGGTCGGCATGACCCTGACGCAGCGCGTCATAGAGCGCGGCCACTTCACGGGTCAGCACGCCAATCGACCAACCATCGGAGATGATGTGGTGCAGCGTCACCAGCAGTACATGCTCGGTTTCACCCAGGCGAATCAGCGTGCCACGCACCAGCGGGCCGCGCTCCAGGTCGAAAGGTGCCAGAGCTTCTTCATGGGCCAGGGCCTGCATCTGCTGTTCGGCATCTGCCTGGCCCGACAGGTCGATGCGTTTCAGGGTAAAGCCGATGTTCTCGGCATCGATGACTTGCACCGCCTGCTGACTGGCATGGGGCACGAAACGGGTGCGCAATACCTCATGGCGGGTGACCACACGATCCAGAGCGCTTTGCAGTACCGAAACGTCGAGCGTGCCACGCAGGCGCAAGCCCGCCGGCATGTGATAAGCCCCGCTGGCACCTTCCATCTGCGCCAGAAACCACAGGCGCTGTTGGGCGAACGACATCGGCAGGTCTGCTTCACGGTCAACCGGCGTGATGTCCGGCAGGCTGCTTCTACCCGCGCTTGCAGCAATCTGCGCAAGATCCGCAAGTGTCGGGTGGGCAAACAGCTCCGCCAGGTCCAGCTCGATGGACAGTTGCTGACGCATCTGGGAAATCAGTTGAATGGCCAGCAACGAATGGCCACCCAGCTCGAAGAAGTGGTCTTCACGCCCCACTTGAGGGACTTTCAGCAGGTTTTGCCACAACTCGGCAAGGGCGTTTTCCAGCTGGCCTTGAGGCGCTTCATAGCGACGGCTGATCACGTCGTCTGCTGTCGGTGCTGGCAGCAGGCCGCGATCCAGTTTGCCGTTGCCAGTCAGCGGCAGGGTTTCCAGGCCGACATAAGCGGCAGGCACCATGTAGGCGGGAAGCTGGGCGTGCAGGTGGTCGCGCAGTTCACGGATATCCAGCGCAGAGTCGCTGGTCGAGGTGAAGTAGGCCACCAGACGTTTCTCGCCGGACGCTTCGTCGCGAGCCAGCACCACAGCTTCCTTGATGGCCTCATGCAGGGCCAGCTTGGCTTCGATCTCGCCCAGCTCGATACGCTGCCCCCGGATCTTGACCTGGAAGTCGTTACGGCCGATGTACTCGACCGCGCCATTGTCCAGCCAGCGGCCCAGATCGCCGGTCTTGTACAGGCGAGCCTGCGGGTCACGGGAGAACGGATCACGCACAAAGCGTTCGGCGCTCAGATCGGGAAGGTTCAGGTAGCCACGAGCAACGCCCACGCCACCAATGTTGATTTCACCCGCCACACCCACAGGCGTCGGCTGGCCATGGGGATCGAGGATATAGATCTGGATATTGGCGATAGGCCGGCCAATCGGCACGCTGTCGCCTTCGTCAGTCGGGCGGCACTGCCAGGACGTGACGTCGATGGCGGCTTCGGTCGGGCCATAGAGGTTATGCAGCTCGACCGGCGCCAGTTGCTCCTCGAAACGTTTCTGCAGACTGCGAGGCAAGGCTTCGCCACTGCACAACACGCGGCTCAGGGCGGTAAAACCCTGATTGTCGCCATGCTCCAGAAACACTTCCAGCATCGAGGGGACGAAGTGCAACAGGGTGATGCTTTGTTCGCGCATCACCTGAGCCAGATAGGCTGGGTCCTGATGGCCGCCAGGGCGCGCCATGTACAGATGAGCGCCGGTCAGCAGCGGTAGGAAGAATTCCCAGACCGATACGTCAAAGCCGAAAGGCGTCTTTTGCAGCACTCGATCTGTGTCATTGACCCGGTATTCGTCCCGTGCCCACAACAGGCGGTTGACCACACCCCGGTGCTCGTTCATCACACCTTTTGGCTTGCCGGTGGAGCCTGAGGTGTACAGCACATAAGCCAGATGGGTGGCCTCAAGGCCCAGCAATGCCGGGTCTGGATTGGTGTCCGGGAACGCGGAGCGATCAATGTCTTCGTCAACCAGCAGCACGGGGATGTCTGCCCGTGCGACGTGATCCAGCAATGCCCCTGAGGTCAGCATCGCCACCGGTGCGCTGTCGTCGAGCATATAGTCCCGGCGATTGTCCGGCAGGTCCGGGTCTATCGGCACGTACGCGCCACCGGCCTTGATAATCGCCAGAAGCGCGACTACCAGCTCGTTGCTACGGCGCAGGGCCACGGCGACCCGGGCATCCGGTGTTACACCTTGCTTGATCAGTTGATGGGCCAACTGGTTGGCACGCTGATTAAGCGCGCTGTAGCTCAATGACTGGCCGTTATGGTCGCTGACCGCAGCCGCATCAGGCGTACGTTCGACTTGCTGCTCGAAGAACCCGTGAATCAGTTCATCGCGAGGATAGTCATGCTGTGTGGCGTTGAAGGTGTGCAGCACGCGGTCCTGCTCGGTTTGCGGCATGATCGGGAATTGCGCGACAGGCAGCGCGTGGTGCTCGATAAGGGCTTCAAACATCGACACCATGCGGCCCTGAATGACCTGGACTTCTTCCTGAGTGAAGAAGGCGGTGTTGAAGTTGAAGTCCAGATAAACATCGTCTGAGGCATGGTAGTCACGGACGAAGATTGCCAGTGGCAAACGCTCGTAACCGTTGTCCTGGGTGAAAATCTCGGTTTCCTGACCGCCCAGCGTCGCGTCGCCATTGAGGCTTTCAAATGAAATCGACACGTCAAAAAGCTGCCGACGACCTTGCTGGGCAAGCTTCAAGGTGCGGTTGAGTTCGGCAATCGGAAAGCGCTGGTGCCGATAGCAACGGCGCAACTGGCCTGCCGTGACCTGCATCAGGTCTATAAGCGAAGCCTGGGTATCGACTTCCAGACGGATCGGGCTGACCGACGAGAACATGCCCACGGTCGCCTTTTGCCGGGCATTGGTACGGTTGTGGACCGGCATGCCGATCACGATGGAGTCTACGCCCGTGGTGCGACAGAAATAGGTGCTGATCACCGTCATGAACACGTGAGCCAGGGACAGACCCTGGCCAGTAGCGAACTCGGCCAGTTCGTTGAACAGTTTGCGCGGCATCATCGTCTGCACCTGGGCGCTGGGTGCAACGCCGTTACCAGGGACTGCAAAACGCTGTTGCAGCAGCGGCGGTGGCAACTCGGCGAAGACTTCCTGCCAGAACGCCCGGTCCCGCTCGAAACGACTCGATTCCAGGTAGCCGCGATCCTCTTCGAGGAAAGACAGATAGGACGGCCCCTGGGCCGGATCGTCTTCACCAATGAGCAGGCCGTTATAAGCCTGCTCCACTGCGCGTCCCATCAGCATGACGCTGATGCCATCGGTCATCAGGTGGTGATAGCGGGTCAGCCAGTAATAAAGCTGTGGCCCGCAACGCACCAGACGAACACTCCAGAGCACACCGGTCAGCGACGCAAAGGGGCGGCGGAACTCTTCCTGCAGATACGCTCTGGCGACTTTTTCCGGGTCCTGCTCGCCGGAGAGATCCACCACTTCCAATGCCACATCGACCCGAGGCAGGACACGCTGGCAGGCGACACCGTCCTGTACATCGAAACTCAGGCGCAGGGAATCGTGACGTTCCACAACCAGCTGGATGGCCTTCTCGAACAGCGGGACATCGATCTCGCCACGGATCTCCATCGCCATGCCTATGTTGTAGTAAGGCAACTCGGGATGAGCCATCTGATCGAGCCAGATACCTTGCTGGACGGAGGCGAGCCCGTACGCCGGGGTTTCTTGTTCAAGCACCTGGGGAGTGGACGAGGCCATGTTGGATCACCTGTATTGCGCAGTCAGTGAAGGCTCGTCTACGGGCGGTGGGCAGGCAGGCTGCAATGCGGACATTACCCATCGGCGTGACGAATCATGAGGTTCGATCAATAAAAGTCGTCTCGGCGGTCGCAGTCGGTGAACCGGCTTTTCGAGAGAAGAATGCGCAATCGAGCAAACCATCCCGTGCCTGGGTACCGGGCGCTTCCGGGGAGCAATGGTTGGAAATTAGAGGATCGGTTCTGGACTGTCTGTCGCCGGAAGTGGGGACAAACAGCAGGCGCAGCACGGGTGGATCGGTGTACCCGAATACGGTGGCAGACAGCCCATGGTGGCGCAGGCCAAATGGCTTGATCGCCTTGCATTCGCCTGGCGAAAGGCAAATGACCTCACCTTGAAGGTCTTCCAGTAATTGCTGATGAAGGAGGTGCCATGCGCCCATCGTTTTATGAAGCCAGCCGTTTCCCGCAACTTGAAAACCTGGCCAGAAACTGGGAAGTGATTCGCGATGAATTTCAGGCTCTGGATGCGCCGACCCTGGAAATAAATCGCGTGAACAAGTCCATCACCGAGTTGTTCGAGGAACTGACCGAGCACGTCAATAACGGCGGCGAGTACGGCTGGCTCTGGGGGTGGGGCGACAACGACCAGTTGATGACCAACTGGACGCAATACGCGCTGGTGGCCTACGACCAGCCCATCCCGTTTGCCCAGCAAAAGATGCCTCGCACCCTGGAGCTGCTGAGCAACACGCCAGGCATCAAACTGTGTGCGTTGTTGCGCCTGGAGCCCAATGTGTTCCTCGGCACGCATTCCCATGGCGGGACCTGGGAAGAGGGCTTGCTGCACATGCAACTGACCATCGATGCGCCGACCCGGCAGAACTACAACTACCTGAACGTCAATGGCCAGTTCAGCCAGAGCGTCAACGGCAATCTGGTGGTGTTTGATGGCTCACTCGATCATTTCGCAGTCAATGCATCGAATGGTGTAAGGACAGTGATGTATATGGAGTTCTATCGCGAACAGCATATGGTGGGGCAGGCCTGATTGATGCGTAGGAGCGAATCGGGCGGCGCTCCGCTTATTCGCGAGAGGCCCGTACACCCGAAGAAGCTTTATCGCCTTCAGCGGACGTCTCGCGAATAAATTCGCTCCTATCAGAGGTGGACAGAGGTATTCCATACACTGCCGTAAAGGCGGAACCAGTAGGGCCAGCACATGCCGATAATGGATATGTACGTCGGATAACGTTTCAAACTCATTCGCGAATACTGAAGTATCGCGAATGAATTCGCTCACACAGACCGTGTGGAGTGCGGTTTGATTTAAATCAGTGCGGGTTCTTCCAGTTCTTCCATGAAGCGAAACGCGGTAGCGCACGAACGCGGGGCATGCTCGAAAAACGCCAGGTGGCTGCCGTTTTCTTCAACATGCAGGCGTGCCCCGTCGATAGTCTGGGCTATATGCCGTGAGCCACCGATGTGCGTGGTCTGGTCGCTGTCACCAGCCACTACCAGCACCGGCACGACGATCTGGTCGAGCAGCACGTTCAGGTCCGTCTTGTTCAAGGCGTCGTTGAGTCTTGAGTAGCGGTAGAACAGCTCCGCATTGGTGTACGGAAACAGGGCCACGTGGGCAATGGGTTCCGGGGTGGTGACCAGCGTGGCCTGGTCGACGAACAGCATCTGCAGGTCGCCGGCTTCATTGCGGTCGGATGCGGCAGCTTCCATCAGCCACTCGAAATTGCGCTGATGGGCTGTGCGCAGATTGTCATCGGCCAGGTTGTAATCACCGTGCCAAAGGCTCAGCGAACGAACGCGCTCAGTGTTGGCGGCGGCTGCGCACAAAGCGATCGCTGCGCCGCCACAGATCCCCATCAGGTGTGCGCTGTCATGGCCGAAGTGATCCATGACAGCGAACAGGTCCGCAACCTGAGCGTCGGCATCCACGTCCAGACGATCGAAGTCGATACAGGCCCCAAAAAGCCCGCGGGTTTCCCAGGCCATGACGAAGTAGCGTTCGCCCAGCGCCTGGAACCATTCGCGGCACAGCTCGAAAGGCAGGCCGCACGGCAGTGCAAGTACGATGGGCGCCAGTTGCCGGTTGGCACTGGCGTAAGTATTGAGCAGGACACCGTCGCGGGTGATCAGGCTTGATCGGGCGATGCCTGGCAGAGGAGGGCTGAAGTCGAAATCCTGGATCAGCATCTGTTGCGCCGGATCCGGTTCGGCAACGCCAAACAGCTCATAGTTGAAATCCAGCGCGGCACTGATTTTCCTGCTGATGAACAATTCAAAAGAGGACAGTTGCGCAATGGCATCGTGGCAGTATTCCAGGTGTCGGACGCCCAGGCGTTCGAAAGCCAGGCTGACCGCCTTCTGTGTTGCTGCTACGCCGGGGCCGGCGATGATCGAACGATCATCCTCGGCCCCGAGGAAGCCGATACGAATCGGTTCGGGGAGGTTGGTCGCCAGATGCCGGAGCATCCTGACTGCCTCGCACAGGCGCGTCGCCGCGTCAGTGAAGTTGGACATGGTTAAACGCTCCTTACCAGACATGTGTGGTGACCTGCCGCCTCGATTACCGATGACTCAGTCTTCCCTGAACTTCTTGCCGCGAGTGGTTTCAGTCACCAGGCGGTTGTAGTCAGGAGTGGAATTACCGATGACCTGCACCGCGCCGTATTTTTCCAGGCTGATCTTGCCGCCGTATTCCTCGATGTGATCGGAATCCGGGTAGACGTGGACGAAGGACGGTACATAGCGGGACGCGAAGCCCATGCGCATTTCCTGGCTTTCGCCGCTGTGCGGGTACGAGGCGTGCATCAGGGTCGACCAGAAAATGATGAACTGGCCGGCTTTCATCTGGATGGGCACAGCGCTGGCTTCGTCGGGTTTCCAGTTCTCGTCGATCTGCAACTGGCGATAGTCGTAGCCGAAGAAACCACGGCGTACGCCGTCCTTGACCACCGAGTTGGAGGTTTCCGGCGAGTAGCTCATGCGCTTGGTTTCGTCGTAGTTCATGCTGTTCTGCGTGCCGGGAATGAACTGCAGGCAGCCGTTGGCAATGCTCACGTCGGTGAAGGCCGTCCATACAGTGATGGTGCCGCCAAACTCTTCGTTTTCAGGCCAGATGATCTGCGGCTTGCCCGAAGCGTTGGCAAAGGTGTCTGCCTGGTGCCAGTCGGTGCCTTCATCGCCAGGGTATTTCGGGAAAAACTCGGTGCGCCAGCACAGTACATCCGGGCCGAGGATGCTTTGTACGCGGTCACAGATTTCCGGGCAGCCGATATGGGAGGCCAGGAAGTCGTCATCCAGGTGGCGGTCGTAGTTGGCGATGTTGGTGCCGCCGGAAATCGCGTCCAGATCCTGATAGGCCGCATGGCTGCGGTCCAGCAGGCGCAGGCGAAGGCGTTTCCAGACTTCCTTCATTTCATCCTGGTCATAGGCTGTGAAAGGGCCGATGAAACCGTTCTTCTCGAATGTGGCGCGTTCCTCCTTGGAAAGGTGGAATCGCTTGATTGCTGTTTCAGACATGTGCGTGTTCCTTTTCGGTCAATGGGCGTTGGCAAGGGAGGTGCGAATGCTGTCGGCAAGAATCTTGGCAGTGGCTCCGTTCGCGAGAGCGCCAGGGTTGAGGTCGACCTTGTAGTGAGCCTTGAGCAGGCTGAGTGAGCGGATCAGGGCCAGTGAGGTACCGCCGTGATCGAAGAAGTCGTCGTTCAGGCCAATGCCCTTGAGGCCGATGTCGTCGGACCAGACCTTGAGTACATGCAGCTCCTGTTCCGACAGGTTGCCCTGATCGATTTTGGCAAGGGAGGTACGAATGCTGTTGGCAAGGATCCTGGCTGTGGCTCCGTCCGCAAGGACGCCAGGGTTGAGGTCAACCTTGTAGTGAGCCTTGAGCAGGCTGAGTGAACGGATCAGGGCCAGTGAGGTGCCGCCGTGATCGAAGAAGTCGTCGTTCAGGCCAATGCCCTTGAGGCCGATATCGTCGGACCAGACCTTGAGTACATGCAGTTCCTGCTCCGACAGGTTGTCCTGGTCGGTTGTGGCGCTGACGTGCTCAAGCGGCGAAGGCAGTTGCTGTTTGTCGATCTTGCCGTGGGCGGTGACCGGCAGTGCCGCCAGGCCAATGTAAGTCGAGGGACGCATGTAGTCCGGCAACTGTTGTGCGGCCAGGGCCGCCAGTTCACTGCGCAGTTCCCGGGTCACGGTCTGTGAGCCATCGGCGGGAACGACGTAGGCCACCAGACGCAAATCGCCCTGACCGTAGTCGTACGCGGTAACGTGACTGGCGGAGATACTCTTGCTCGACTGCAGGGACGCTTCGACTTCGCCGGCTTCGATACGGAAGCCGCGAACCTTGAGTTGCTGATCGCTACGCCCGGCGTAGTGGTATTCGCCATGCTCGTCGAGCTTGAGCAGGTCGCCGGTGCGATAGGCACGGATGCCGCTGCCTGGCAGAGTGACAAAGCGTTCGGCCGTCAGGCCCGGACGGTTCAGGTAGCCCAGGGTCAGCCCGGCGCCTTCGATATACAGCTCGCCGATTTCGCCTGTGTTCACCGGCTGCTGTTTTTCATCCAGCAGGTGCAGGCTCCAGCCATCCAGCGGTTTGCCGACAGATACGGTAGCCGATGTTTCGAGGTCCTGGCCGCGTACCCGTTTGTGGGTGGTGTGCACAGTGGCTTCGGTGATGCCATACATGTTGATCAGGGCTGGCAGCGCGTCACCATGACGTTCGACCCATGGACGCAGCACGGTGGCGGGCAATGCTTCGCCGCCGAATACCACGTAACGCAGCGACAGACGCTTGCTGGCCTGGCTATCTGCTTCGTCAAGACCGCGGAAGGCCGATGGCGTCTGGCTCAGGACAGTGACCTGATTGCTGATCAGCCACTTTCTGAAGGTCTCAGGCGAGCGGGAGATTTCGTAAGGCACGATGGCGACCTGGCCACCGTGAGCGAGCGCGCCCCAGATTTCCCAGACAGAGAAATCGAAGCCGATGGAGTGGAACATCGACCAGATGTCATTTTGAGTGAAATGGTAGATGCGCTGAGTGCTTTCCAGCAGGCTGCTGACGTTGGCATGGGTTACCAATACGCCTTTGGGTTCGCCCGTGGAGCCTGAGGTGTAGATCACGTAGGCCGGAGCCTGAGACGCATCGGCGCTGCTGGCCTTGAATTCGCCAGGGTTCTTTTCTGCCAGCAGCTCGTTCAGGAGCAGCACTTGCAGCGAAGGCGTCCTGGGAATGCTGCACAGGTCACGGGAGCTGACGATCAGTTGCAGGCCGCTGTCCTGAATGATGTGCTCGATGCGTTTTGCAGGGTAGGCCGGGTCGACCGGAACATAGGCACCACCGGCCTTGAGGATGGCGAGCAGGGTAATGACCAGATCGACATCGCGCTCCAGGCACAGGCCGACCAGGCTGCCGTCCTTGACGCCGCGCTTGCGCAGGCTGGCTGCCAGCGACGAAGACGCTGCGTCGAGCTCTGCGTAACTGACGGCTCGGGTTTCATCGGATAGCGCTGTTCTTTCGGGAAATTCTCTGGCCCTGGCACTGAACAATTCGTGCAGCAAGGTGCCGGGTCGCAGTGGGGCTGACAGCTTGTCTGCCCCTTTGCCAGTCGGGTTGATCGGCATGAATAACACTCCTGTTTGATCACAAGTTGCAGTGCGCTGGACGCATTCGGAAACCAGGTTCTGCAGCCCGTACCGAAGAGTGTGAGGTACTTGCGAACCGCTCGTATCTGCGCAGCGGAGGCATTTCAGCACCGAACCCGCAAGGGTGTCTGTCGAGGGAAATGGGGACAGTTGGTGACGCGCTGCGGGGGCCGTAATGTCCCCGATTGCGGTGACAGACAGGCGTATCGGGCGATGCTTACATGCTGGCGCAAAGCGTGCCGGTACGGGAGGTTTCTCGATCAGGCGCGACCCTCGATACCCATCGCCCGGGAGTTATGCATGAACCTTGAAACCATCGCGTCGCCTGCCGGTTTGCAGGCGAACATTACCGAGCCGTTGCGCTGGCCGGACAGCCGTAGCGACGCAAAGGTGCGCCTGTCGCTGCTGGACCCTGAAAGCAGCCTGCCAGTAGTGATCGAGCCCGTCGAAGCCGGGCTGGAGCCGCTGGCCTGGGCCGCCGAAAACCGTGAAAGCATCGAAGCGTTGCTGTGCCGGCACGGGGCGATTCTGTTCCGGGGTTTCGGTCTCGATACAGTGCCCTTGTTCGAGAGTTTCGCCGAGGCATTGTCCCCGGGATTGCACGGCGGATATGGTGATCTTCCGAAGAAGGAGGGCGGGCGCAATGTGTATCGCTCGACACCTTATCCCGAGCGGGAAATGATCCTCTATCACAATGAAAGCTCGCACCTGGAAAGCTGGCCGCGCAAGCAATGGTTCTACTGTGAGCTGCCATCGAAAGTGGGCGGTGCGACACCCTTGGTGGACATTCGCCAGATGCTGTTGCAACTGCCTGCCGAAGTGGTCGATACATTCGAGCGCAAGGCGCTGCGCTATATCCGTACCTTTACCTCAGGTGTGGAGCCCAGTTGGCAGAGCTTTTTCGGCACCGACCGGCCCGAGGTTGCAGAGGCTCGTTGCCGCGAGCAAGGCACGGCATTCGAGTGGCTGGATGCCGACACCCTGCAAATCCACACCCATTGTCCGGCGGTCATTCATCACCCGGTCACCGGGCAGGCGGCTTTCTTCAATCAGGTCCAGTTGCATCACCCGTTCTGCCTGGGTGAGGAAATGCGCGAAGACCTGTTCGACATGTTTGGTGAAGACCGCCTGCCGCGCATGGTCAGCTACGGCGATGGCAGCCCTATCGAAGATGAAGTCATGGCCCTGGTCGGCGAAGCCTACGAGGCCTGTGCGGTCAGGTTCCAGTGGCAGAAGGGTGATCTGGTCATGCTCGACAACATGCTCGCTGCACATGCGCGCGACCCCTATGAAGAGCCAAGGCTCATCGCAGTGGCCATGGGCGAGATGACCACGCGAGACGCCATCTGGCCACGCAAATGATTGACGCTTGTACTCGGAGTCCGGGACAGCTGCGAGCCGTCTCGTCCGTACACTGGCTTTTGATCTTTCACTGTTTTTCCCGAACGAGCTGGAGCGTTCATGCACCAGCGATTCGTAATCGGTACTGCCATCTGGCCCGTCCATGCAAGGATATTGAGCAATGAGCAACGAGCAAGAGAAAAAGCCCAGTCCGGGTTCGATCATGCGCCTGTTATGGCGCAGCCATCCCTGGCTGACCCTTTTCACTCTGGTGACCGGTGTCATCAGCGGGGTCGCTTCGATTGCAGTGGTCAACGTGATCAACCAGGCGATCCATATGGAGGGTTCACGGACCCATGTGCTGTACTGGTTCATCGGCCTGAGCGTCGTGGCGTTCGTCTTTCGCAATGCCGCAGCGTTCTTTCCGGCCTATGCGAGCATGCACATCATGACGAGGCTGCGCATCGCGCTGTGCCGCAAGATTCTGCGCACTCCCCTTGAAGAAGTGGACAAGCGCGGGCCGGCGAATGTGCTGACCATGCTCACCAATGACATTCCCCAACTCAATACCACGCTGGTCGTGATGCCCACCGTGCTGGTCGAGACGACGGTATTCCTGTTCGGTATCGCTTACCTTGCCTACCTGTCCTGGGTGGTGTTTGCGGTCACGCTGTCGCTGATGTTCGCGGGAGTGGTGCTTTATCTGTATTTCTTCAGCAGTGGCGTAAAGGTGTCGAGCCGGGTGCGTGACGAATTCACCTCGTTCAACGAATACACCCATGCGCTGGTGTTCGGCCTCAAGGAGCTGAAGCTCAATCGTATTCGCCGCAACTGGTTCAGTCGCTCGGCCATTGATGCTTCCTCAACCCGGGTGGCGCGTTTCAACTTCATCGAACGTGTCTGGTTCACGGCCGGTGACAACGTTGGGCAACTGACATTGTCGGTACTTTTGGGCTGCCTGTTGTTCGCCGCGCCGAAAGTGGCAGCTCTGGATCCGGCCGTACTGACTGCCAGCGTACTGGCCGTGCTTTACATCATGGGGCCGCTCTCTCTGCTGGTGACCGCCATGCCGATTCTGGCTCAGGGTCGTGTTGCAAGCAGCCGGCTGGCGGAGTTCGGATTCGGTATCAATGACAAGCACCCACAGGTTGTGGAGGCGGAAGTACCCAAGCTGCTGCACTTCCCGCAAAAAGCCTGGGATACCATCTCGCTCAAGGACGTGAAGATGGATTATCAGAATGCCGATGCAGGTTCGGGGTTCGCCCTTGGGCCTGTGGATCTGGACATTCATGCAGGAGAACTCATCTATATCGTCGGCGGCAACGGCTGCGGTAAAAGTACCCTGGCCAAAGTGCTGTGCGGTCTTTATATCCCGCGTCAGGGCCATGTGCAGATCGATGGTGTCGACGTTACCGACAAGAACCGCAGCGACTACCGGGATATGTTTTCGGCTGTGTTCTCCGACTTCCATCTGTTCAACCGCCTGATTGGCCCGGATGAAAAGGAAGCAAGCAGTACGCTGGCACAGAAGTACCTGACGACCTTGGGGCTGGCGGACAAGATCAAGATCGAAGGACACGGTTATTCGACGCTGAAGGCGCTTTCCTATGGACAGCAGAAACGCCTGGCGCTGGTCTGTGCTTACCTGGAAGACCGTCCGGTCTACGTCCTCGACGAATGGGCTGCGGACCAGGACCCACCGTTCAAACGGTTCTTCTACGAGGAACTGCTGCCTGACCTGAAGCGACGCGGCAAGACGATCCTGATCATCACCCATGACGATCAGTACTTCCAGCTGGCCGACCGCATCATCAAGCTGGCCGACGGACAGATCGTTTCCGATATCAATTGCGGGATTCGCGATAAGCAAGCCTGAGGCTTGCGCCTCTTTGGCCCGGCCTTTTGGCCGGGCTTTTTTTGGGGAGGGGAATCAAGAGGCGCTACGTTCACACAGTCTGGGCAGGAGCGAATTCATTCGCGAATGAATTTTAAACATTCGGGGGGGGGGGGGGTTAAAATAAAAAATATCCGTGTGTCAACCAAAAATAAAAAAAAAAAAAAAAGAATACCCAATA